>JAHRAK010000108.1 GCA_020027535.1 Nitrospirales bacterium | reverse complement strand
GGGTGACGTCCAGCAGCAGCACGTCTTTGACGTCGCCTCTGAGGACTCCGCCTTGGATGGCGGCTCCAATCGCCACGACCTCGTCGGGATTCACACCCTTATGGGGTTCCTTGTCGAAGAAGGCTTTCACCCGTTCAATGACTTTGGGCATCCGCGTCATTCCCCCGACGAGCACCACTTCATTGATGTCGCCGGCGGATATGCCGGAATCGGCCAAGGCCTTTTTACAGGGTTCGATGGAGCGGGTGATCAGGTCGTCAACGAGTTGTTCCAATTTGGACCGGGAGAGTTTGAGCACCAGATGCTTGGGCCCGCTGGCGTCGGCGGTGATAAAGGGAAGATTGATTTCAGTCTCCTGAGCCGATGACAGTTCGATCTTGGCCCGTTCCGCCGCTTCTTTCAGACGTTGAAGCGCCATACGGTCGTTTTTCAGATCAATCCCCTGATCTTTTTTGAATTCGTCCACCAACCAATCGATGACTCGAAGGTCGAAGTCGTCACCGCCTAAAAAAGTGTCGCCGTTGGTTGCCTTCACTTCGAACACCCCATCCCCGATTTCGAGGATCGAAATGTCGAAGGTTCCACCGCCAAGATCGTACACGGCGATTCGTTCTTCTTTTTTTTTCTCCAGGCCATACGCCAATGAGGCCGCCGTGGGTTCATTGATGATCCGAAGGACGTTGAGCCCCGCAATTTGGCCGGCATCTTTTGTGGCTTGGCGCTGGCTGTCGTCGAAGTACGCAGGTACGGTAATCACGGCCTCCGTTACTTTTTCACCCAAATAATCTTCAGCCGTCTGTTTGATTTTTTGAAGAATCATCGCCGACACTTCAGGGGGACTGTATTGTTTGCCTCGAATTTCCACGTGAGCATCCCCATTCGAAGCGTCAAGAATTTTATAGGGCAACCGCTGGGTCGCCGTATGGGCTTCTTTGGAATTGAACTTTCTTCCCATTAAGCGTTTGACGGAAAAAATGGTGTTTTCGGGGTTTGTAATGGCTTGACGTTTGGCAATTTGGCCAACTAAACGCTCATTTTTATCCGTCACCGCCACCACTGACGGCGTGGTTCGACCGCCCTCCGAATTGGTAATCACTTCCGGGTCGCCACCGTTCATGATAGCGATACACGAGTTTGTCGTTCCAAGGTCAATTCCAATAATCTTACTCATGCTTCGACTCCTTCCTTCGATTGCTGTGCTTCTCCATCGTCTGGTTCTGTTTGGGCCTTGGCAACTGTCACCATCGCCGGCCGTAATATCCGATCGTGGAGAAAGTACCCCTTCTGATATTCATCGACGATGACGTTTTCAGGGACAGTTAACGATTCGACCTGCCCCACGGCTTGATGTTTGGCCGGATCAAACAGTTCTCCCACACTCGCGACTGGTTTCATGCCCATTTTTTGAAGGGTATCGAGGAAATGCTTATACGTGAGGTCAACCCCTTCCAGCAGCCCTTCGATCAGGGCTTGCTCGCGCCCGGATTGCAGGGCCCGTTCCAGGTTGTCCAGCGTGGGGAGCAAATCCTTGAACAACTTTTCATTCGCAAACCTGATCGTGTCACGTTGATCGCGTTGAACCCGCCGCTTGTAGTTGTCGAATTCCGCTGCCAGGCGCAAATATTTGTCATTGAGGGCGTGCAGTTCCTCGTTTTTTTCGAAAAGCTGGTGGCTCAGTCCTGTAACCTCTTCATTTTGTTGAGAATTTTCATCAGATTCTTCTGCTTCCTGGTCGGTGGAAGGGGTTTCGAGTTGATCGGCAGGTGACGCGGTCACTGCGTTCTCGCCCCATGCTTCTTCTGGAAGTGGATGATTTTCTGTCATTTTGTGTCTCGGGTATCAGGTTCAGATAGTCATCGAGACAGGGGAAGTCAACCCAAAAAAGTGAAAAAAACGATGGAAAAGCTCGAAAGGAAGGCAGGGTTCCGGTTAATGCCGGAATCCTTATTTGGATGGGGTTTCCTGGTCGTTTTTACGGCGATAGAGTAATTCCAGACCCTCCAACGTTAACGTCGGCCGGATTTCGTGAATGGTTCGAGAAATCGGCGCAAGAATCGAGGCAAGGCCGCCGGTGGCGACGACCTTGGTCGAGTGGCCGATTTCCTGTTCGATCCGGGTGACCAGTTCATCGACCAGACCCGCGTAACCGAACATCAATCCGGACTGGATGCTGCTCGTCGTATCGGTTCCGATGACACTTTTCGGACGGGTCAGCTCCACGTTGGGCAATTTGGCCGTATGGCTATGAAGCGCATCGGCGGCACTTTTCACCCCCGGGGCAATCGCGCCCCCTAAATATCTTCCGTCTTTGGTCACGGTACACAACGTCGTGGCGGTTCCAAAATCCACGATGATGAGATTTGTCCGATAGTATGCGAACGCCGCCGCCGCGTTGACCAAGCGGTCGGTCCCGATTTCCTGCGGGTTGGCATATTCGAGGGTCAATCCAAAGGGAAAATCGGAGGAGACGATGAGCGGGGCATGATGAAAAAAGGTTTCGACCATGGATTCAATCGTCGGAGTCAGGGGAGGGACCACGCTGGAAATAATGGTTCCCCGGATATCCCCGGCCGGAATCCCGGATTCCCGTGTGAGCGACGAGAAGACGATGCCGTATTCGTCAGCCGTTTTCGTGTGGTCCGTGGACAGGCGCCAGGAGTTTCGCAGGGCGTGCCCGTCGAACACACCGAAGACGATTTGGGTATTTCCGATGTCAATCGTCAGGAGCATGGAAAATCTCTACCTCTTACCCCTCACCCCAGCCCTCTCCCGCAAGGGGAGAGGGAGGATGGGTTACCGAAGATGTTGAACGTCCCCGGATCGAATTTCCAGGGTGTGGGGCTTGCCCTCTTGCACGGTGGATACCAGTAACGTTCCATCTTTCCCGATGTTGGTGGCCGTTCCGTGAATGGTTTGTCCTGCCAGACAGGAAACCTCCACTTCTCGTCCGAGCGTCGCACACGATGCCTCATACGATTGTCTCACGTGTTCGAACCGTTCGGATTCCACACAATCATACCAACTTTCCAAATGATTGAACATATCGGCGATCAGGCCGTTTCGATCATGGAATCGCCGGGTGGCCTGGTGACACGAGGTGGCAAGCGCGCGCAGTTCTTCGGGGAAATCCGTCTCACGGCCATTGACGTTCATGCCGAATCCCACGACGCACGTCGACAATTGAGAACCCTGACTCGAACTTTCACATAAAATGCCCCCAATTTTTTTGTCGCCGCACAGCAGATCATTGGGCCATTTCAATGAAATCTCGATGCCGCAGGCACGTCGGGTTGCTTCGGCAAGGGCGAGTCCCGTGACAAGAGGAATCCAGGAGACGTGACGCGAGAGTTCCGGATTTTTGAGTATCAGGGAGCAATAGATGTTGAGGTGAGGCGGTGAGGTCCAATGCCGTCCCAGTCGTCCTTTTCCGGCCGTTTGAGCCTCGGTGAGAACCGCGGTTCCATGGGCTGCTCCGGAGCCGGCCAGCGTACAGGCCGTGGCATTGGTCGAGGCGAGTTCCTCAAACAGATGAAGCGGGCGACCCAGGCTTCGCGTCGTCAACCGTTGCCGAATGGTTTCGGTCTCCAGTTTGGCGGATTGCATAGGCGAGACACAGACGTTATCGGGAGAACACAGGAAGCACGTCCAGACTGATATCGACCGCCGGTGCGGAATGGGTGAGGGCCCCGATTGCAATAGAATCGACGCCCGTGGCGGCGTATTCACGGACGTTCTCGAGCGTGATTCCGCCCGAGACTTCGGTTTGCGCCCGCCCTTTGACGAGACCCACGGCTTCCCGGACGAGAGATGGAGACATGTTGTCCAGGAGAAGGACGTCGGCTCCGCCGTTCAGGGCCTGGTCAATTTGTTCAAGGGTCTCGACTTCCACGCAAATCCTGAAATGATGGGAGAGTCGTTCCTTGGCTTTCCGGCAAGCTTCCCGGATGGTTGTGTCTTGAGCCTCCAACAGCACCAGGTGATTGTCTTTGATGAGGACGCCGTCGCTGAGCGACGTGCGATGGTTGGTTCCGCCGCCGAGTGCAACCGCCCATTTTTCAAGCCGCCGAAGGCCGGGAATGGTTTTTCTGGTATCGACGAGAAGAGCGGGATAGTGCCGGATCTCGGCGCGGAATCGGGAGGTCAGGGTGGCAATGCCGGAAAGATGTTGCAAAAAGTTCAGCGCCACTCGTTCTCCTCCCAAAATGGCATGGGCCGGTCCTTGAAGGGTTGCGAACGTCTGTCCTGCTTCAAGAGTGGCTCCGTCTTCGAATATTGCAGTCGCCACGACAGCGGGATCCAAGGCCCGATACACGGCGTGGAGAACCGCGGTTCCGGCGAGGGTCAGGGCCTGCTTGGCGACGACGTTGGCTTGAGCATGAAGGGCCGGATCAAACAGCGCGCGCGTGGTGATATCGCCATGTGGCGCGTCTTCTCGCAGGGCCGCTTTGACCAGCGATTCGAGTTCAAACGGAGGCAGAGGCGTGAATGACATGGGATTCTATGACACCATTGTCCGGAGTTGTTGTTCGCTGCTGGCAAAAAGCGAGAGTTCGGCGATCAGCAGGGCCAGACGATCCTTTGATTCTTGAATCACGTCGGGCGAAGCCTTGGCCGCAAAGTCCGGGGAAGCCAGGCGTCCCTGGAGGCGCGTGGCTTCCTTTTGTTTGGTTTGCATTTGTTTATTGATGCGCGCCAATGCGTTATTGAGGTCCACCTCGCCCTCAATCGTCATGCCGATCATGAAATTTCCCACCGCGAGATGCAGGATGCGATCGGCCGGCCATGTATCCTGATCCGCAATGGAGACCGTTCCTCGACAGAGGTGCGCGACGTGGTGTCGTGTTTCGTTCAAACGTGCGATCTCTTCAGGATCTTTTGCCGTAGCCATGATCGTCAGGGATTTTGATGGTCCGTAATCCAAGAGGGCACGCCCGGTTCGGACCGTGGTGACGATTTGTTCAATGGTGGTGAAGGTTTGCTCCGCCTCGGGGTTCTCCCATTCCCGGGTCGCAACCGGAAAGGGCTGGCGGACGAGGGTCTCGCCCTGGTGCGGCATCGTTTGCCAGATTTCTTCGGTCAAAAACGGCATAAAGGGATGGAGCAGGCGTTGGAGGTGTTCGAACGTTTGCAGCAGCGTGGCGCGTGTTGATCGGGCAGCGGGCGAGTCTCCGTTTTGCAGCACGGGTTTGATGAGTTCCAGATACCAATCACAGTATTCGTGCCAGATATGCTGGTAGAGCTGCCCGGCGGCCTGATCGAACCGGTATTCTTCGAGACGGACGGTCACGGCGTTGGTGACGTGATTGAGGCGGCTCAATATCCATTGATCCACGAATGGCCTGTCGGCAACCGGCCGTGATTCAGACGGCCCATCCACGTGCATCAGGATGAAACGGGCGGCATTCCAGATCTTATTGGCAAAGTTTCGATAGCCTTCGATCCGGTTTTCAGAGAGTTTGATGTCACGGCCCGGCGAAGCCATCGAGGCTAAGGTGAAACGTAGCGCGTCGGTCCCGTACTGCGACATTTTGGTCAGGGGATCGATGACGTTCCCCTTGGACTTACTCATTTTTTCGCCTTCGGCATCGCGCACCAGGGCGTGAATATAGACATCACGGAATGGGGGCTTGCCGGTAAACTTGATGCCCATCATGATCATGCGCGCCACCCAGAAGAACAGGATATCCAATCCCGTGACCAACGTGGACGTCGGGTAATACGTCTCGAGATCTTTGGTATTGGCGGGCCAGCCCAAGGTGGAAAAGGGCCAGAGGGCCGATGAAAACCACGTGTCGAGCACGTCGGGGTCCTGGATGAACTGACCCTGTTTACAGGTGGCGCAGGTGGTTGGAGCGGTCTCGGAGACCATGGGCTCGGCGTGCGTGGGAATCAGGTGGCTGCCTCCGCCTTCGAGAATCCTGCGGGCTTCGGGATAACACGTGGTGCAATACCAGGCCGGGATGCGGTGCCCCCACCAGATTTGCCGGGAAATACACCAGTCTTTGATCCCTCGCATCCAGCCCAAATAATTATTCGACCATTCTTCCGGAATGATGCGAACGTGCCCCTGTTCCACCGCTGCAATCGCCGGGTCGGCCAGCGGTTGAATCTTGACGAACCATTGAGGGGAGAGGAACGGCTCCACAACGGTTTTGCAGCGATAACATTTCCCCAAGGCCATTTGGTGATCTTCGACTTTGGCCAGGAGTCCCTGGTGTTTCAGCGCTTCGACGACAATAGGGCGGGCCTTGGTTGCCGAAAGGTTGGCAATGCTGTCCATGACGCCCGGCTCGACCCCTGCGTCCCGAAGCGCATCGGGATTCAAGAGGGCCTGATGGGTCAGCAGGGCAATACGAGGGAGTTGGTGTCGCTCGCCCGCCTCAAAATCATTGAAGTCATGAGCGGGGGTGATCTTGACGGCACCGGTTCCGAATTCCCGATCCACCAGGATCGAATCGCCCACGATCGGAATGGTTCTGTTGGTGAGCGGAAGCTTGATCAATTTTCCCATATGCCGGTTGTATCGGGGATCCTCGGGATGAACGGCAACCGCGGTATCGCCGAGTAACGTCTCCGGTCTCGTGGTGGCGATGATGAGGGAAAACCCGTCGTCATCGGCCAGCGGATAGGCAACGTGGTACATGGTGCCGCGAACCGGCTTGTGCTCGACCTCAACGTCGGAAAGAGCGGTGAGACAGCGGGGACACCAATTAATCAACCGGTGACCCCGATAAATGAGGCCTTCTCGATGCAGGCGAACGAAGACTGCTCGAACGGCTTCGGACAACCCCTCATCCATGGTAAAACGCAGGCGAGACCAATCGCAGGACGCCCCGAGCCGTTTGAGTTGATCGAGAATCGTATCGCCGGATTGCTGTTTCCAGGACCAGACCCGTTCGATGAACGCGTCTCGCCCGAGTTGGTCTCGTTGGGTGCCTTCTTCCAAAAGCTGACGCTCCACCACGTTTTGCGTGGCGATGCCGGCATGGTCGGTTCCCGGAAGCCAGAGGGTATTATGCCCTTGCATGCGGCGCCAGCGAACCAGAATGTCCTGAAGCGTATTGTTCAGCGCGTGGCCGATGTGAAGAGAGCCCGTGACGTTGGGAGGAGGAATGACGATCGTATAGGGTTGCCCCGTCGAGTCGGCAGTGGCACCGAAGTATCCCCGGTCGATCCAATACTGGCCCCACCGGGCCTCGACGGCTTGAGGTTCATACGTTTTATTGAGTTGCCGGGACGCCATAAGGATAAAACCCGTACTGACAAAGCCAAAAATCTTAGCATGGAGAGGGTATATCCTCGCAAGCAAAGCCCTGCTTGTTTCCACGGGAATGAATATGCTAAAACTTTCTCACGGTTTTACAGGGAATTCTACTGAGTTATTGACGATCACACCAAGGCAGGACCAGGGAGAAATTCGGATGCCAAGAGGACGAGAAAAAGATCGAGAACTTCGTCGCAAACACCGAAAGAATCAACAACGCTTGAAGGCACTTGAGCAAGCACAACGCAAAGCCGGCACCAAAAAATAAGCGCCTGCATTTTTCTCGCTTGTGGCAGCGCGATTCCTCGATGAGATCCCCGCTCCTGTCGGGGGACAAGCCTGTTCTTCCCTAGCTCCATCGACATGCCGGTATCGCGCATAAAAGTCGTGTTTTTCGATGCCGTTGGAACCCTGTTTCACGTCAAGGGGTCCGTCGGGGACGTCTATCTCCGTCATGCGGAAAAGTATGGCGTGCCGCGTTCGGTTGATATGGTGGCCAAGGTGAACCAGGCGTTCAAGGATGCCTTTCGCCAAGCCCCTCCCCCGATTTTTGCCGTGGAGCAAGCGGAAAAATTAAAGCAATGCGAAAGACTCTGGTGGTTTGACATTGTGCACGCGACGTTCTATCGCGTTGGGATGTTTGAAGGGTTCGATGACTACTTCGATGAAGTCTATGAAGCCTTCAGCACGGCAGATGCATGGGAAATTTATTCTGAAGTGCCGGAAGTTCTTCAGCAGTTGCGCTCACAAGGATATGAGCTTGGGGTGATCTCCAATTTCGATACGCGGTTTTTCGAAATTTTCCGGGAGTTAGGATTGGAGCGCTTTTTTGATTCCATCACGATTTCCAGTATCGCCGGGTCGGCCAAACCGTCTCCGAAGATCTTTCGGCATGCCTTGGACCAACACGTGGTTGAACCCGAAGAAGCGATGCACGTGGGGGACGATCCCAAGGAAGACTTCGAGGGAGCCACCAATGCCAACTTATCGGGGGTGCTCCTCGATCGAGACGGGACGGGTGGAACGATACCCTGCATTACCGGTCTTGGTGACTTGCATCATGTTCTTCATTAAATGAATGCCCGTATGGTGCGATACGGAATCATGTGCAGGCATTCGGGAAAACACCGCGTTCCATAATGACGGACTTGCGTGCTTGCCTTGACTTCGGAAATAACAGCCTGTTAGACTTTTTCCCAACTACTTGGTTTTATTTGAAAAATTCAATTGATTCATAAAAATAAATACGTAAATTCAAAGAGCTATCGAGTAAATCTTTAGTAGGACTTGAATATTATGAGGGGTGTCATGAAGGATTTTTTTGAGTTAGATCGTGATCTGATCCCGCAGTGGGATCAGTGTCTTTCAAGAGTCGAAGGTCTCGAAGATGACTGGGGCGCAGGCGAGGACGCCGATCAGGAGAAACTGCCCGATCCGCCCTCCGGCGTCAAGGTCATTGCAGGAAATGGATTTATTACCCTGAGTTGGGATGCCGTGCCCGATGCGATGTACTACAACATTTACTACCAGACCTCTCCGGGGGTCAAAATCAAGCCGAATGAACTGACTCGTCCGATTGCGAGTCAGGACGATTTTAATCCTGTCCTCGGGGTGACCAAGGAAAAAGGGAATTGTATCGAAGGTCCTTCCTGTCCCTACACGCATAACGACCTTGCCAATGGGTTGTGTTACCACTACGTGGTCACCGTCGTGACCGCCGATGGAGAAAGTCGTGAATCGGAAGAAGTCATGTCGATCCCTTCACCGTATTTGCCCGTGCTGCAGTTCGGGCAGGAAGGCGTCGATGACGGGGAATTTCGCTCACCGACGGGAATTGCCCTCGATAGCGACGGCAACGTCTACGTGGCGGATACCGATAATCATGCCATTCAACGGTTTGATAAGGACGGAAAATTTTCGGCTCGCTGGGGCGGAGAAGCGGATTCGGAAGAAGGCGCGTTTTATTATCCCAGAGGGTTGGCGACCTCTCCTGAAGGACACGTGTACGTAGCGGATAGTGGAAACAACCGCGTCCAGAAGTTTGATCCTGACGGGAACTTCGTGCGTGCCTGGGGCAAGTTCGGTTTTGCCTGGCGAGGCGCCGAGGCCGGACAGTTTGACGTGCCATGGGGGGTGGCCACGGATCAGCAAGGGAATCTCTACGTCTCGGATACGAGTAACGCTCGCATACAAAAATTTCAGTCGGACGGCACCCCCTTGCTTAAATGGGGAAAAGACGGGAGCTTCGATGGCGCCTTTTTCTATCCACGAGGCCTGACGATCGATTTCGCCGGTCATATTTACATTGCCGATGAAGGCAATCATCGCATTCAAAAATTCGATTCCCGTGGAAATTTTCTTGCGAAATGGGGGAGAGAAGGGAACGGAATCGGACAATTCAAATCTCCCTGGGGCGTGGCATGCGACGCCTTGGGCAACGTGTACGTCGTGGATAGCGGGAACCACCGGATTCAAAAGTTCGATTCGAACGGAACCTATTTGTGTTCCTGGGGCAACCGCGGGCTCACGGAAGCCCAGGTGAATTATCCTTCCGGCATTGCGGTGGATAAAGAAGGGTATGTCTACGTGGTGGATAGTGGGAACTATCGGATCTTGAAGTTTGCGCCCACGGAGGAAGAACTTGCCAGGGGGACGGAACAATCCGACAAGGTTGCACAGTCGGAGAGTGGCCTGCTTGCCGCGCCGTTGGTGGGGAAACCCGGAGATACGGAGGCGATGCTCAGTTGGATGGAGGTGCCCGGCGCCGTGTCCTACAACCTCTATTTCAGTACCGCTCCCGATGTGTCCAAAGAGACGGCTACTCGAATCGAAGGGGTGACGAGTCCCTATACCCATACCGGATTGACGAACAATACGGCCTATTACTATGTGCTCACGAGCGTTGATGAGAATGACGCCGAGAGCCCCCTGTCGGAAGAACAGGAAGTCATGCCCGTGTTGATCGACGTGGCTGCCCCGCAGAATCCGGATATCGTCCTGAATCACTGGGCGTACATGACGAATTCGTTGGACGTGGTGGCGACCATTTCGGCCAGGGACGTCGATACCGGCGTTGCGGGATATTTCATTTCTGAAAATCCCATGACTCCCGGTGCGACCTTGCCCGGATGGATCGAGGTCGAGCCGGAACATCGTTTTGGGGCGACGATTCCTCTGACGTTATCGCCGGGTGACGGCCCCAAAACGGTCTACGTTTGGTTTAAAGATGCCGGCAATAATATCTCGGTCCCGGCCAGTGCGAATATTTTGCTGAATACCTCGGGGTACGTGTGTACGGCAAAATGGGGAAAACCCGGTCGTGGTGCCTCATTGTTGCACGGCGGTGAATTTATGGCGCCGCTCTATGGATTGGCTATCGATCAACAGGGCTCCCTGTTCGTGATCGACAACGGCAACACCCGTGTTCAAAAATTTGACAGAAATGGCAACTTCATCCTGCTGTGGGGGAACTTCGGCACGGCCAATGGGAATTTCAACAATCCCACGGGAATCGCATGCGATGGAAAAGGTGACGTGTACGTGTGCGATACCAGTAACCATCGCGTGCAGAAATTCGATGGGAAACTGGGCCAATACCTCGCGAAAATCGGTAGTCGCGGGAATGGGGAAGGGCAATTTAATGCCCCCTGGGACGTGGCGGTCGACCGGGTGCGTGGGTACCTGTATGTCGTCGATAGTGCCAATTTCCGCGTCCAGAAATTCGATGAAGAGGGTGAGTTCGTGATGCAGTGGGGAAGTTTCGGGAATAATGACGGGCAATTCTATTTTGCCCGGGGCGTGGCCGTCGATCAGAATGACGGGATGGTCTACGTCGTGGATATGGGGAATCATCGAATCCAGAAGTTCGATACCAGTACGAACGTCCTCCCGCAGCTCGTCGCCAAATGGGGCGGTGGGACCAGTCCGGGTCACGCGAGTAGCGCCCAAGCCCAGGAGCCGGGCCAATTCCGTTCACCCTGGGGGATCACGGTGGACGGCGCAGGCGACGTCTACATATCGGACACGGGAAACCAGAGGATTCAAAAATTCGATCGGGATGGAAATTTCGTCACCCAATGGGGTGGATTCGGTAATGCCGAAGGGCAATTCAACTTTCCCTATGGGCTCGCGGTTGATCACAAAGGGCACGTCTTCGTGGTCGATAGCGGCAATATGCGCGTGCAACACTTCATGCCGGCTGAAGACGCCGAAGACTTTCTGCGAGAGGAAGCGGAAACAGTGGCGGCCCTGCCGGAAGGTGAGGCGTCATAGCGTCTTGACCTCCATGGATTGAGTAGAGCTCCCGTGATTGCGGCATGCCCCATCAGGGAGCCCTGTTTTTTCAGTTTTGGCCGTTGAGCCCGTCGATTTTTCGAGAAAATCTTGGTAAGCTGTTTCCGCGATTTTTCTCACCGGTTTTTGTTCAACGACAATTTTATGACGTCTCTCACGATGACTCGGTCACGGGTATTTTCTGAGGAACACGCAGATGGCACTCTGGGATAAAACACGAATCGGGTTGACCTTTGACGACGTGGTCTTGGTGCCCGCCAAATCGGAGGTGATGCCGAGCGACGTGGATTGTTCCACGCACGTCTCGCGTCATATTACGATCAATATCCCGATTCTGAGTGCCGCCATGGACACCGTGACGGAAGGTCGTTTAGCCATCGCGTTGGCGCGGGAGGGAGGTATCGGGGTTCTCCATCGGGCCATGTCGCCTGAACAGCAAGCCCTCGAAGTCGACAAGGTGAAAAAATCCGAGAGTGGCATGATTCTCGATCCCATTACGATCGCGCCCGATCAGACCATTCGTGATGCCCATGAGATTATGGCGACTTATCGGATCTCCGGCATCCCGGTCACGAGAGAAAAAAAGCTGGTGGGTATTCTGACCAATCGGGATTTGCGGTTCGAGTCTCGTTTTGATTTGCCGGTGTCTCAGGTGATGACTCAGGAACAGTTGGTGACGGTGCCGGAGGGGACGAGTCTCGCCAAGGCCCGGGAAATCCTGCACGAGCATCGGATTGAAAAATTGCCGGTCGTCAACGACGAATTCGAGCTCAGAGGGCTCATCACGATCAAGGACATTCAAAAACAGATTAAATACCCGAACGCCTGCAAAGATACCCACGGCCGTCTACGGGTCGCCGCCGCCGTCGGCGTGGGAGAGGACGTGCCGGAACGCGTCGAGCGACTGGTCAAGGCCGGCGTGGATATGATCGTCGTGGATACGGCGCACGGTCATTCCCAGAGCGTCATTGATGCCGTGAAAACGATCAAACAAGGCTACGCGTCGTTGGAAGTGGTCGCCGGGAACATCGGCACGGCGGAAGCGGCCAAAGATCTTCTGAACGTGGGTGTGGACGCGGTGAAGGTCGGTGTGGGACCGGGCTCGATTTGTACGACGCGGATCGTCTCGGGAGCCGGCATCCCCCAATTGACGGCCATTGCCGATTGCGCCGAAGCGTTGAGCGGGACCGGCGTTCCTGTTCTTGCCGACGGGGGCATTAAATACTCGGGCGATATCTCCAAAGCCTTGGCTGCGGGAGCCTCCGCCGTGATGATCGGATCCCTGTTTGCCGGAACCGAAGAATCACCGGGGGAAACGGTCTTGTATCAGGGCCGCACCTATAAGGAGTATCGGGGCATGGGTTCGCTTGGAGCCTTGGAACGATGGGGCCGGGACCGCTACCGGCAGGAAGGACAGGCCGCGGGAAAGCTGGTGCCGGAGGGAATCGAAGGCCGTGTGCCCTACAAGGGGCTGCTGTCGAATATGGTCTATCAATTGGTGGGTGGCTTGAAGGCCGGAATGGGATATTGCGGATGCCGGTCCATTGCCGAGTTGCAACAAAATGCCAGGTTCATTCGTCTCACCAACGCCGGATTGAGAGAAGGTCACGTTCATGACGTGGTCATAACCAAGGAGGCACCCAACTATAGGGCTGACGTTGACTGACGTGAGCCATGACCCGACTTCGACAACAGTGTCATCATTCATGGCGTCCTGTCACGATACGATCGTCGTTCTTGATTTCGGGTCACAATACACCCAACTGATTGCTCGCCGGATTCGCGAATCCCACGTTCATTCCATTATCCTGCCTTCCTCCGCTTCCCTGGAAACGATTCGAGCGAATCGCCCCAAAGGCATTATTTTGTCCGGTGGCCCGGCCAGTGTGACGAGTGCCGGGCGTCCGGAATGGTCGAAAGCGATTATGAAGGAAGGATTGCCGGTTCTCGGCATTTGCTACGGCATGCAATTGATTGCGCAGTCCATGGGGGGGCGAGTCGGCCGGGCGAAACACAGGGAATTCGGTCGCGCGGAACTCCTCGTTCGGGATGGATCGGATTTATTCAGAGGGCTGGGTGAAAAGCCCCCCTTTTCGGTCTGGATGTCGCACGGAGACCGGATTGAAACGGTGCCGTCCGGCTTCAGGGCCATTGCGCGGACGACGAATTCTCCCATTGCCGCGATGAAATCGGCCAATGGGCGACATCGCCTCTATGGTCTGCAATTTCACCCCGAAGTCGCCCATACCACATACGGCGCTCGGATCCTCAAGAACTTCGTTCGTCATATTTGTGGGGCGAGACCAACCTGGACCATGGGGTCGTTCTTGCACGATTCTATCGACCGGATTCGCGGACAAGTGGGGAGTGAGAAAGTGCTCTGTGCCCTGAGCGGGGGAGTCGATAGTACGGTGGCGGCAGCCATGGCTCATCGGGCGATCGGGAACCAGCTGACCTGCGTGTTTATCGATAACGGCGTGATGCGGAAAGATGAAGTCAAACAGCTTAAGCAGACGTTCAGGTCGTTTCACTTCAACTACCGTATGGTCGATGCCTCCAAGCAATTCTTACAGGCATTGGGTCGAACGACCGATCCGGAAAAAAAGCGCAAGATCATCGGGCGTCAATTCATCAAGGCGTTTGAACGCGAAGCGCGGAACATCGGCAACGTGCGTTACCTGGTCCAAGGCACGCTCTATCCCGACGTGATTGAAAGTGTCAGCCATAAGGGACCATCCGCGACGATCAAGTCGCATCACAACGTCGGCGGGCTTCCGGCGCGGATGAAACTCCGATTGGTCGAACCGCTTCGGGAATTGTTCAAGGATGAAGTCCGGGTCCTGGGTAGGGAATTGGGCCTGCCGGACGACGTGGTGCATCGTCATCCCTTTCCGGGACCTGGCTTAGCCATTCGCATTCTCGGCGCGGTGACGCCGGCTCGCGCGGACATGCTCCGTGAAGCGGATGCCGTGTTTATCGATGAATTAAAGGCGCAGGGATTGTACCGGAAAACGTGGCAGGCGTTTGCCGTCTTGCTGCCGGTTCGTACCGTGGGGGTGATGGGTGATCAACGGACGTATGAGCACGTCATCGGGTTGCGGGCCGTGACCAGCGTGGACGGCATGACCGCCGATTGGGCGCCGTTGCCGCAATCCTTTCTGGCACACGTGGCGAACCGGATCATCAACGAAGTATCGGGGGTGAATCGCGTCGTGTATGACATCAGTTCCAAACCACCGAGTACGATTGAATGGGAATAGCCGACACGAACTCGGCTTGGTTGTAACCTTGGCCTGAGGTAGAAGCTGTTGAAATCCATGATGGTTCGATTGCAAAAAGTCATTGCCGCCAGTGGGATAGCGTCACGGCGCGCGGCAGAAACCATGATTCGGGACGGTCACGTGACGGTAAACGGGAAAGTCGTGCGTGTGCTCGGAACGTGTATCGATCCGTCGAAAGATCACGTGAAGATCGATGGTCGTCACGTGCAACCGTCCGAGCCCGAAGTCTTCGTTCTCCTGCACAAACCACTCGGTTACGTGACGACGATGGATGATCCGTATGGCCGGCCCACGATCGCGGATTTGGTGGCGAAAGTGAAAGTGCGGGTCTTCCCGGTCGGACGGCTGGACTATGACACCGAAGGCCTGTTGCTGTTGACGAATAATGGAAATGTGGCGCAAGCATGCGTCCATCCCCGGTACCACGTACCGAAGACGTATTTGGTCAAAGTCTCGGGGGTCTGTACGGAAGAGGAAATTCAAAATCTTGAAGACGGTATCGCCTTGGACGACGGGATGACCGCTCCCGCCGTGATCAGGAAATCCGGAAAGGCCAAGGCCAATTCATGGTTGGAGATCACGATTCACGAAGGCCGGAAACATCAGATCAAGCGTATGCTCGAAGCCTTGGGCCATCGGGTCATGCGCATCATAAGAATTCGTTTCGGCCCGCTTGACCTGGGAGATTTGCCCGCAGGCGTGTCCCGGTTTGCCACCGACGTCGAAGCCAATGCGTTGCGGGGGATTGTTCATCGAACGACCAAGCCCCGGAACGTCCGTGCGCAGGCCCCACGGTCCGACTTGCAAAGTTTGAGACCAGCTAGGGATACTGGGCCGCCGCGCGTACGGACAACGAGTCCTCCGGCAAAGAAGGATTCACGCAGCAAGGGCAGCAAGGCTCGTCCGGCTCCCGGTAGTGCCCGGCGGCCAGGGCGAGTCGTGAAAGGACGGGGTCGCCCACAAACGCGAAAAGGGTGAGCAGTGAAGCGTACACACCATTGTGGAGAATTAACGCGTGAACAGGATGCCCAAACCGTCACGTTGGTGGGATGGGTGCATGGCCGTCGTGATCACGGCGGCGTGTTGTTTATCGACGTGCGTGACCGTTTCGGTGTGACGCAACTCGTGTTTGACGTGGAGCGCGATCAGGCCCTTCATGAGCAAGCCAACGAACTCCGCAACGAGTTTGTGATTGCCGCCACGGGAACGGTGCGGCTCAGGACCGAGGAATCGGTGAACCCGCAGATTACGACCGGGGAAATCGAAATCCAAGTCGGCGCTTTGGACGTGTTGAATCGAGCCAACACCCCGCCCTTTTTAATCGAAGACGACAGTCAGGCCACGGAAGCCCTTCGTTTGAAACATCGATATTTGGATTTACGCCGGCCGCCCATGCAGCGGTTACTCACGCTGCGCCATGACGTGGCTTACCGGACCAGGCAGTTTCTCCATGAACGCCGATTTCTGGAAATTGAGACCCCGATCCTCACGAAAAGTACCCCGGAAGGGGCCCGAGATTATCTGGTGCCGAGCCGCGTCAATCAGGGTGCCTTCTTTGCCTTGCCGCAATCGCCGCAATTGTTCAAACAGATCCTGATGGTCGGCGGAGCCGACCGGTACTTTCAAATCGCCCGCTGCTTCCGCGATGAAGATCTTCGACTCGACCGGCAACCCGAGTTTACGCAAATCGATCTTGAGATGTCGTTTGTGGAACGCGAGGACGTCATGAACCTGACGGAAGAATTGCTGAGACTCGTGTGCAAGGAAGCCGCCGGCATTTCGTTGCCGTCTCCGTTTCCGCGCCTGACTTATCAGGAGGCCTCGTCGCGGTATGGGACCGATAAACCCGATCGTCGATTCGGGTTGGAGCTTCGTGACTTGAACGAAGTCGCCAAACAGGTCGAGTTCAAAGTGTTCCGGGAAACGGTGGAAAAAGGCGGGCAGGTTTCCGGTCTCGTGGTCAAAGGCGGCGCGGACATTGCACGCAACCGGATCGACCGGCTCATTGAAGTCGCCAAGGGGTTTGGGGCCAAGGGCCTCGCCTGGGTCAAGATTACCCAAGGGTGGCAGTTCGAGTCGGCCATTGCCAAATTCCTCAATGCCGAACTGTTTCAGCAGGCGCTTCCGGACGCCGGTCCCGGTGATCTCATGCTCTTTGTCGCGGACAAGCCCGCCGTCACGTATGAGGTGTTGGGCCGGCTTCGGTCATACCTTGGCGTCGAATTGGAGTTGATCGATCACGACAAATGGGAGCCGGTGTGGGTGACGGATTTTCCCATGTTCGAATACGATGCGGCGGAACAACGGTACGTGGCGCTGCATCATCCCTTTACGTCACCTCGTGCGGACGATCTTTCCACCCTGGATTCCGCCCCGTTGGACGTTCACGCGCAAGCTTATGACGTGGTCCTCAACGGGTTTGAAATCGGCGGGGGCAGTATTCGTATCCACCGGAGCGAGCTGCAGCAGAAGGTGTTCAGCCTGTTGGGGATTTCCAGGGAAGCCGCTCAGGAGAAGTTCGGGTTTTTGCTGGACGCGCTGGAGTATGGCGCCCCTCCCCACGGTGGGATTGCCCTGGGCCTGGACCGCCTAATCATGTTGCTCGGAAAAGCCGAGTCCATTCGAGAAGTGATTCCCTTCCCCA
>JAHRAK010000064.1 GCA_020027535.1 Nitrospirales bacterium | reverse complement strand
CCTCCCCTTTGTAAGGGGAGGGCAGGGTGGGGTAGAGCCAATCGTCCGAGCACCTTGGGCTCCATCTGGCCGTGGCCTTCCTCGCTACACGTGCTCTACCTCCCCTCCCCCCTCCTTACAAAGGAGGGGAAACAAGAAACCAAGAACTTCTAGTTCTTCCTCTTTGTAAGGGGAGTGAGAGAGTCGGCCGGGTTTGCGAGCAGCCGATGAAAGGTCAGGTGCTCCATGGCATCCTGACGTACGGTGATTCCTTTGGCGAGGAGTTCGCGGTGGGCACGCGGGGTAGGTTTGCCCGCAAGCCATAACTCGACGTTCTCGATGTGCCGGGCGGATTTCCAGTTCGTGACGGTTTCTATGGCCTCGGCGAATTCGGCTCTCCAGGAAAGGTACCCGATGGGAAGCATGCCGACCAACGTGTGATCGCGTGACAAGCCCATCAGCAGTCTGTCTTCAATCGCCACGATTTCATGAAGCGGTTTCACGTTCCGATGGTACGAGAGCAGCATTTCAGCCATTTGTTGGAAAAACAGGGCTTCCTCTTCGAATTTTGCCGACGTGGCGAGGTCAAAAAACGCTTTTCGATTGTTGACGGTATTCATTTCGAACAGCGCCTGGACCAGCACCGTTTCATGGCGGGGAGAGTACCACGGGTGCTGGAGAAAGGCTTCGATGCGCGCGTCGCCGATTTTCATGATCGCAAGTTTGTCGCGGTTGAGTCGTCGAAGTTCTTCAGGAGCATGATCTCGCAGGAGTTCACTCACCGTGTTGCTGAACGACGTCCCGGTGAGCACGGCCCCGGCCGGGCCTCCAAGGGGTATGGTTGCCAGTCGAATGGCTGCATCTCCGGCGTACCCTGCCCAACTCATGCTATTGAGTTTTTTCTGCAAGACCCGGTTGGAGGAATACACGTCCACGCCAAAGTGTCCCGCGACTTGTCGTTTGACCGTTGAAAAACCCAAAAGTTCTTCATTCTCGGGGTCTTCGAGGTTTCCTCGTTCACCGGTCGCCATTTCGCCGATTCGCGTTGCCATGTGCCACATGCCTTTCGGGATGGCTAGAATGGTTTCCGTGGGTTCACTGAACAGGCCCAGCACAAATTTAACGGGGCTCAGGATCGCATGCTGTGCCCCCGCCGCCAGGCTCTGGAGATGGTTCACTGTTTCGTCCATGCTTGCGAGAGCCTGAATCTCCCGTATGCGGATGCGCAGCATTTCCGTCCCGTAGGCCTCGAATTGGCCATACGGTGAGGTGATCCTGAAACGGTGCGTGTAGCGAAAGGGAACCACTTCATCCAGGACGGTATGATGCTCCCCTTTGCGTACGTCAGGAGAGAGGATGGCTCTCGCGTCGAGGATGGACGGGGTTTCATATTCTGCGGTAGCCGGAGAATGGGTGTAAAGCGATACGGCTGTGGCAAAATTCACACACGGCAGTGAGAAAAAGAAAATGGCCAGAAGGGTCAAGGCCCATGGATGCCCCGAATGCCCGTTCCCTGTATGGGAAGCGTTATTCCCGTGTGTTCGCATGAAGTTGCCCTCAAGTCGGATGATAGTTGCTAAGGTAATTACTGCAAGTATCGTTCCAGATATGCTGCTCCTGAGGGCTTCTTATTCCCTTTCCCCTATTTCCCGCATTAAGCGGAAAATAGGGAGAGGGCTGGGGTGAGGGGGGCTCCCCCTTTTCCCCTCCTTTGCCTGCCCTGCCTGTCCTGAGCTTGTCGAAGGAAGCGGAGCGAAGGGTAAGGAGGGGATACGGGAGGTAGAGAGCCTGACGGGATTACGGCTTGATGTAGATATATCCTTCTCGTTGAAGATCGGCAATGCGTTTCACGGCCACAGGATGTTCGGTCGGTATAAACCCCGCCACGAGTTTTTCAAGCGGCGTGCCGAACAGTTTCATCGACACCTGGCACATTTCGGCTGAGGCGCCCTTGTCCATTGCGGACTTGAGTTTGGCTTTGAGTTTCGGGTCGACACTGTCCGCCTTGAACAGTTCGAGGGCCGGACCATGGACCACGAGCTTCACGTCGATATTTTCCGGTCCACCTTCGGCTTCGATGTGTTTGTTGATGAGCGCCATCGCATACGTGGCAGTCGCCAGGTCCTTTCCGTCGACGTGATACAGCACCTTGATTTTCTCTTTGGCCATAGCCGGGGCAGGGTCAAGGGCAAATCCGGTGCCAACGGCTAACGCCAAGCCGATAACAAGAGCACAGGTCAGTGATGGTTTATGAGAGGACATGGGTCCCTCCTTTGAAGAAATGGGAAAGCATCTCGAAATGTTCCTTGAATAGCAACATTATCCCAGCTTTCATCAGGAACAGGCAAGAAAACACCATGGAGAGGTGAAAACAAAATCTCTTGCCCCCTTTGACGGTACCCGCTAAGCTTTGCCGGACTATCCTGGAACATTTCATGTCATTCATCGCCGATCTCCACATCCATTCCCGTTATTCCCGCGCCGTCAGCAAAGACATGGTCCCGGAGAGTCTCTACCGGTGGGCGCAGCTCAAGGGAATCACCGTCGTCGGAACCGGGGACTTCACGCATCCGGCCTGGTTCGCCGAACTCCAGGAGAAACTCGAACCGGCTGAACCGGGACTGTATCGCCTGAAGCCGGAATTGGCGGCCCCGGTGGATGCCGGGATTCCCGAGTCGTGCCGGGCCGACGTCCGGTTCATGCTGACGTCCGAGATCAGCAGCATTTATAAGCGCCATGAACGCACGCGCAAAGTGCACAATCTGATCTTTGCGCCAAGTTTCAGCGCCGTGGCGAATATGACCGACAAGCTGGCGCGTATCGGCAACCTCCATTCGGATGGACGGCCCATCCTGGGGTTGGACAGTGAAGAACTGCTGCGCATTATGCTGGAGCGTGCCCCTGAAGCCTTGTTTGTTCCCGCCCATGCCTGGACCCCGCACTTTTCCGTCTTCGGGGCCAACTCGGGGTTTGATTCTTTGGAAGAATGTTTCGGTGACTTGAGTCCCCATATCCATGTGATTGAAACCGGACTGTCCTCGGATCCGCCCATGAACTGGCGACTGAGCCAGCTCGACGGCATTACCCTGATCTCGAACTCCGATGCCCATTCGCCGGGCAAACTTGGCCGTGAAGCCAACGTGTTGAACGGCGATTTGTCGTTCACCGGCATCAAGACGGCCTTTACGAGTGGCGACCCTGCGCTGTTCCTGGGAACGATCGAGTTTTTTCCGGAAGAAGGCAAATACCATTACGACGGTCACCGGAACTGTCAGGTCCGCCTGTCCCCGGAGGAAGCCAGAACCCGGGACAACACCTGTCCGGAATGCGGAAAGCCCGTGACGCGCGGGGTCATGCATCGCGTCGAATTGATTGCCGAGGTTCGCGGCGCCGGAGTGAATACCAAAGGAGTGACCGAGGCCTACCGGCAGTTGCTGGCGAATTTGGGTCATGAATTCGAGATCCTGATGCACGTGCCCATTGCGGATATCGAAGAGAATGGGGGAAGGCTCCTGGCCATTGCGATCCAACGCATGCGCGAGGGCAACGTGACCATTGCCCCGGGCTACGACGGGGAGTATGGAACCGTGTGTTTGCTGTCTCAAGAGGATCGACAATCACATTCTTCTCAAACATCGTTGTTTTAACAGAAGTCGCCATTACAACAAATGGTCATCCTGAGCGAAGCGACGGCCTCTTTCCCTCCCCTTGCCCCTCCTTACCCTTCGACTTCGCTTCCTTCGACAAGCTCAGGACAGGCAGGGCAGGCAAAGGAGGGGAACGAATGAGTGAAGATATACAGTTCCTCTGAAAAATGATGCGTGCATGAACGTCGAGATCAACAGTTTACTCGAGAGCCTCAACGACCGGCAGCGGGAAGCCGTGCTTGCCGGTGATGGTCCGGTGCTCGTGGTTGCGGGGCCCGGTACCGGTAAAACCAAGACACTGACGGTTCGTCTCGCATACCTGCTGGGCGAGCGGCACGTCGCACCTGAGAAACTTCTGGCCGTGACCTTTACCACGCGGGCCGCGAGAGAAATGCGTGAACGGTTGGAACGGCTTGTCGGATCTCAGGCGGACAAGGTGTGCTTGGGAACCTTTCATAGCTTTTGTTTCCAATTGCTGCGAGCGGAAGGGCATCGGCTGGACCTGCCGCGGGACTTCGGCGTGGTTGATCGCCGTGATCAGGTGACGATGATGCAGCGGGCCTTGAGACGACTGGGACAGCCGGATAATTGAACCGCCACCCAACGGATGCTCCATGACGTGTCCGCGTTTCGCAATCGACGGGCCAACGTCGATCCGCCGCCGGACGACGCGGGCATGGCGGAAATTTTCGAAGCCTATCAACGACAACTACGAAAATGTGACTTGCTGGATTTCGATGAATTGTTGTTGCTCGGTGTGCGGTTACTCGAATGCTGTGCAGACGTCCGGGAAAGCCTTCAGCAACGGTTTGCGCACGTATTGGTTGATGAATATCAGGACGTCGATCCGGTACAGCAGCAACTGCTACGGTTCCTGGCCGGCGACCGGAGCCACCTCTGGGCCGTGGGAGACGGCGATCAGGCGATCTACGCGTTTCGAGGCGCGGAGTCCGAACACGTGTTACGGTTTGAGCAGCATTATCCGAACGGGAAAATCATTACGTTGGAACAGAGCTATCGCTTCACGCCGCAGATTGCGGCCGCGGCTTCACAAGTCATCCGGCAGAATACGGCCCGACGGCCCTTGACCCTGAACACCGCGAATGTGTCCGGGGTGCCGGTTCACGTCGTGAGCTTTCCCGACGAGCAGGCCGAGGCCGTCTGGATCGTCAGGCAGATCGAGGAACGCGTCGGCGGCACCAGCCATTATCAACATTACAAGGGGAAAGTGACCGATACCGTGAGCCGGCGGGAGCAGAGCTTCCGGGACGTTGCTGTGTTGTGCCGGCTTCATGCCCTGACAAAGCCGCTTCAAGAGGCCCTGAGAAACTCGGGTATTCCTCATCGGGTCGTGGGAGAAGTCCGATTCTTCGACAAGAAAATCGTCAAGGACGTGTTGGCGTACCTGCGGGTCATCCACAATCCGCACGACGACGGCAGCTTTGCGCACGTGCTCAATCGTCCGCCACGGGGAATCGGCGGGCAGACGCAAACGGCCCTTGAAGCCGAGGCCGAGCAACATGGTCTTTCGCTGTGGGCCGCCTTGGGAAGATCCGTGCTCCTTTCGTCGTCTCAAATGAGAGCGGCCAAGTCGCTCGTCAAGCTCATTGAAGACGGGCAGCGCAACAAGGAAGAGAAGACCCTTTCGCAGTTCCTTGCGTACGTGGCCGAGGTCACGGGACTCCGGCAATGGCGGATGGAACAGGACCCACGTCATGAGAACGACTTGTTGCTGCTTCGCTCAATTGCCGCGAAATACGATGAGATGAACATGGCCACGGCCCTTCCGAAATTCCTGGAAGAAGCCATCTTGGCCGTCGCGGTCGATGACTATGACGCCTCCATCGACGCGGTGAGCCTGATGACCATTCATGCCGCCAAGGGATTGGAGTTTACCGAAGTGATGATGTGCGGGGTCGAGGAAGGGAGCCTGCCACGCGAAAATGGAGACCTCGAGGAAGAACGCCGGCTGTTTTACGTCGGCCTGACTCGCGCCAAAGAACGAGCGCATCTCCTCCACTGCCGCAGCCGGTTTTTATTCGGGACCCGACGAGACCGTGAGCCCTCGCAATTTCTTCTGGAATTTGATGAAAGTCTGAAAGAAACGACCGTCATTGCCAGCCGGCCTCGACGGTCAAAACAGGAACCGGAACAACTTTCTTTATTAGGGTGAAAACGGGTCCCCGCGGTCCACCGAACTATCGAACTTCGTGCCATCTTCCAGCCACCCCGTATAATGGACGATCGCGGTTTCTCCCACGTGAGCCTCCCGGC
>JAHRAK010000038.1 GCA_020027535.1 Nitrospirales bacterium | reverse complement strand
TGGAAGCGGGACGGACGGTGTCGTTCCAGATGCCGCCCAACGAGACGATCAAAATGACCCCCATGCCCTTCCTCAACGGAGGCACGCATACCACGGGAGGGGCCTTGAATTTCCGGGCCGAGCCGTTTGCCCAGCGTTTGGCAAACGACCCGGATCCGTCGAAGATCTTCAGCAGCCGCGTGCACGGCGATCCGAGTACGGCGATGCTGCGCGCGTATCTTGGTGACGCCATCGTGTTCCGGTTGCTGGACGTCACGATGAACGAAAGCAACGTGTTTACGATCTCCGGGCATACGTTCTGGTCGGAACGGTACGCGGAGGAAGCCAATCGAAAGAATGCCCTGCACGTCGGCATCGCCGAGCGGTACGACCTGGTGATTGCCGAAGCCGGCGGGCCGCGCCATCGACCGGAGGATTACATGTTCTTCAATGGGCGGAACTCCAAGTTTTCGGAAGGGGCCTGGGGGATCATCAGAGTCTTGGATGCCCCGGTCTCCGATCTTCAACCGCTGCCCAACAAAGCGTACGGCAAAGAAGGCATGCCGGAACCGCTTCCGGTGTGTCCATCGGATGCGCCGGTCAAGCAGTTCAACGTGGTGGCGATGGATCATCCGGACATGAGCTTCAATTCCAATGCGCCGGAGGCCATTGAAGTCGACTTTGAACGAAAGATCAAACTGCGCAATCCGGAAGCCAAGATTTACGTGCTCGAGGAGGATGTCAAGCGGGTGTCCGGGGATGCGCAACCCATGCCGTTGACCCTTCGGGCCAACGTGGGCGATTGCCTGAAAATCAAACTCACGAATAAGCTCAAGGACGGGCGGGCTTCGTTCTCGGCGTTCGGGTTGGCGTTCGATCCGAAGGATTCCCAGGGGGTCAACCTCGGCAACAACCCTGGAGATCAAACCGTGGCTTCAGGGAAGTCCCGCACCTATACCTACTATGCCGCTCCCTTTAACGGCGAGGGACAAACGTTGGTCTGGGATTGGGGGAACGTCGCCACCAATCCTCGAAACGGGTTGTTCGGCGGAATCATTATCGGTCCCAAAGGCTCGACGTATCGTGACCCCAAGACCGGGAAAGACGTGTCCCTGAAAAATAGTTGGACCGCCGACGTCATGGTTGATCGCACCCTGCCGGGTAATGAAGGGCGTGAAAGCTATCGTGACGTGGCGTTGTATTTCCAGGACGAGGACAACATCATCGGGACCAGCTTCATGCCCTACGTGCAGAACGTGGCTGGGTTGACGGGAGTGAACTACCGGGCGGAGCCGTATTTGTATCGTGAAGAAGCCGGGTGCTCACTCGGTCGCATGTTCCAACCCTGTGAAGTCGAGAGTCCGCAGGACCCCGTCACGCCGGTTATCGAGGCGCATGCGGGAGATCAAGTCCGTATCCACGTGTTCGGCGCCAGTAGCGAACAGAACGGAATGTTCACTGTGGAAAAACACGAATGGCCCATTGAACCCTTCCTTCCGGGAGCCGACATGATCAGTACCGTGGAGTTTGCCGGTTCGGAAGGCTTGGATGTGTTCCTGCCGTCGGCCGGAGGAAAATGGGCGTTGCCCGGGGATTACATGTGAAGCAACGGCCTGCTTCCCTATTCGCAATCGGGTCAATGGGGGTACCTCAGGGTGCTCCCTGCCAATGACCAGCGGATTCTGCCGCTCGGCGACGGGTCGTCAAGCCTGCGACAGGTAGAGGCTGAACCCCCTGCAAGCCTCAAAGCCGCACCGGCGTCCTTCAAGTAACGGAGGGTGGATCAATGGGAAGGGGGGAGCCGGACCGGCTCCCCCCTTTTTTTTAGACACAGCCATTCCGAACATCCCCGCTTCTTCCTTCTGTCATCCCCGTATGTGATCAGTCATTCGTTACCACTTTCCGTTTTTTCTTTCCCTCGGCTTTGAAAGACAACCCCCTCAATCCCCCTTATCAGGGGGACGGCAGAACTCCTCTCCCCCCTGACAAGGGGGGGTAGGGGGGTTCAGTAGGGGCAGACCTGCGTGTCCGCCCTCCCTGCTTGTGGGCAGATCCTTCATTCTGTCAACGCCTGTCCTGAGCCTGTCGAAGGGAATTGCTGAACCTTTACAATCCCCGACCTAATCGAGGATCCAGTGTCTTTTGCTTTGGTAGTTGTAGCCGCGCGATCCCTACTCGGAGGTAGGGACTGCCTCATTTCCCGATGATCTTGGCTGTGTTCCGCCGATGTAATACACTTAGTTTCACGACGCCTCCGTTCCTTCGTTGAGGATGGAAAGATATTGCTCATAGACGAACAGCCGGTCACGGCGCTTGCCGGTGATCTCCCGGGCGATTCCGTGTTCGACAAGCAGTTCCATTGCCGAAGCGGTTGTCTGAAAGGATAACTTGGTATCGCGACGTGCTAAGGGCAGCGATAATATCGGCTGTGCCTTGAGTGCGTCGTGTACGCGCAACGTCGACCCGGTTCTCCGGCCGCTGGCTGATTCGATCCGGTCGCGGTCATCCTGGAACATCCGGGAGAGGCGTTGGGCGGTCGAGACCGCGCCCTCGGCTGTCAGCTTCACTCCTTCGAGGAAGAAGGCGAGCCATGCCTCCCAATCGCCGGTGAGCCGCACGTGATTCAGCAGGTCATAATAGATCTCTCTATGTTGTTTGAAGTACAGGCTCAGGTATAGCAGCGGCTGGCGCAGCACACCGGCGTGGCACAGCAGCAACGTGATGAGCAATCGTCCAACGCGTCCATTCCCATCCAGAAAGGGGTGAATGGTTTCGAACTGCACGTGTGCAAGTCCCGACCGTAGCAGTGCCGGCATTCCGTCGGTCTCGGCGTGCAGGAAGTTTTCGAACGACATCATACAGTCCGGTACGGCGGTATGCGGCGGTGGGACAAAGAGGGCATTGCCGGGGCGGGTTCCACCGATCCAGTTCTGCGAAAGGCGAAATTCACCGGGTGCCTTGGTGCTGCCCCGTCCGCCCGACAACAGCACACCGTGTATCTCGCGGATCAGGCGATTCGATAGAGGAAAATTCTCCCGCAGTCGGCGCAAACCGTGTTCGAGCGCGGCCACATAGTTCGAGACTTCGCGTACGTCGTCAAGCGGAACCCCTGGTGCTTCATCCAGTTCAAAAAGCAAGAGGTCAGACAACGACGACTGCGTGCCCTCGATCTGAGAAGAAAGCACTGCTTCTTTGCGCACGTATGCATACAGAAAAAGTGTCTCGTCCGGCAGGAGGGTCGCTACGCCGTCGAGACGGCCCAAGGCGAGCACCGCCGATTCGAGAGTCTGTTGCAGCGAGCCGTCCAGAACCAGGGAAGATTTCGGCGGCAGCGGTGCCGGTATAAAGGCATGAATGCGCTCACCGCCGATGATTGTTACGTCATATCTGCCGCTTTCTCCGCGTTGCATGACGGACAGTCCTTATTCCGAGTTTCGTAATAAGAAACTTCACTATTTAACTTTCGTCTATAAATTACAATAACGAGAGGGTTTTGTGCAAGCGTAGATGGGGATTCGCGCCACTGAAATCGACCGACAACGCCGCCTATCCCGAATAGTCGAGCGTCAGGCCGTGATGATCGGTGAGCCGGAGGCGTTCGAGGCGCGCATCGGCTATGTTGAGCAAGCGGGGCCAGAGGATTGTGGCCAAGGTGGGGAGGGTCACCGGCCGGCCGGCCAAGTCCGGGTGTTGGGACACATTCGTGCCCGACAAGTGGTCGAGGGCCTGCTCCCGGACCCGCTCGTCCAACGCCATGATATTCGTGACCCGGCCCGTGACGGGATCAATCGGGCCTCGAACCGTAACGTCCAGGGAAAGGGGCCACGTCTCCACGTGGGAAGCATCGGCGTTTCGCTTCACCGTCAGGGCATACCGGCGAGTCAGCAGGGCCTCGGTCGGTTCCGCATGGTCCTGTGATGCCGGGTCGTTCGGCGGATAGAGTTCGGCCCACAGGTTCTCACCTTCGCACAGCCGTATCGATTCGATGTCCCGGGTCTCGGGACGCTCGCGGAATTTCCTCCACAGTACCAGGGCCAGATTTTCAGCGGTGGGCACGAGCCGGTCAAAGTAGGGCATGTCAAAGTTGAGGTGTTTGTGGTCGAATTCCTCGAGTACGTCCGTCACGATTTCTTTAAGGTCGTACAGATTGATGATCATGCCCGTGACGGGATCGACCCGCCCGCCAAGGGTTACTTCAAGCAGATAATTGTGTCCATGCTCCTGAGAACAAGGGCCAAAGACCTCTTTATTGCGCGCCTCGTCCCACTCGGCTTTGAAATACCGGTGGGAAGCGGAAAATTCTATCCGTTTCGTGAGGGTCGATCGTGCCATACTGGATGAAAGGAAACCGGCTCTGAAGAAAAAGGCCAGGAATTCCGCCTGTGAGAGAGGCAAGAACCCTGGCCTTGTTGAGGTCGAATTCGATGGGGTCAGGTGCTAAAGGAACTGCCGCAGCCGCACGTACTTTTCGCTTGCGGGTTTTTAATCGCAAACCCGGAGCCTTGCAGGCTGTCGACGTAATCGACTTCCGCGCCGCTCAGCATGGGAGCACTTTGCGAATCCACGATGACTTTGACCTCGCCCTTTTCAATCACCGTGTCATCCTCATCCATTTTGGATTCAAAGGACATCCCATATTGATAGCCGCTGCAACCGCCGCCTTTGACGTAGATGCGCAATCCGATGACGTCTTCTTCTTCGTCGTGTATCAACTCTTTGATTTTTTCTTCGGCAAGTGGGCTGATGGTGACCATGACTTCCTCCGCTTAAATATGAGATGAATAGGTATCGTGTTTTCCGGATTCTCGACAATCCAGAACGTTCTCCTCCTGGAGATTAATAATAACCACCCCCCAGGCAGTTGTCAATTTGTATCGAAAGAAAAATCTGAAAAACGATTAGGCTTTCAGGTCCTTTAGCCACTCTTCTTGCAGGGCAGGGGGGACTTTCGCCTCTGCCCTGTAGTACTCATGGGTAATCCGGATGCCGGCATGTGCCCCATCCTCTCCAAGCGCTTTCAGAAAAGACCGGGGAACCGGAAACCGGACGAAATGAACCGCGCTGATTTTGTCTTCCTTGCTGTGGCCGGCTTCAAAGTCGGCAAAGACGGCCTGGTCCTGCACGGTGAGAGCCAGGGTGTCTGATCGATCGAAATACTGGAAGGAGTCCAGGATCTCCTGGATGCGCTCCTGAGTCGTAATTTCAATCATCACGGTGGCACTGAGCTCGCCTGTTCCGGGAAGCAGGGCATTATACACGTCAAGCTCCTCCTGAATTTTCGACGGCTCGAAAATGCGTTCGGCGCGAATCATTTCCTGAACTTGAAACAGCAGTGTCCGTCGATTTTCAAAGACCAGCGTGACCAGGGGACCGACCTCGATCCGGCGGCGTTTCTTGAGGGCGATAATCTCCTGTCGAAGCGTCGTGCGTTGCGCTTCGTAGTCCGCGTGGGAGAGGAGATCGGATGGCGTCAAAAGATTCATGATGGCAGGTTGTACGCGTCGCGAACGATTTGAATGGGATGTCGAGTTGCCGGCCCGTTGTCCGACGGCGTCGCCCCGGCCTGATCGAGTTGCAGGGCCGAAAGAGGACAGTCCGACGCCACCAGGTCCGGCTCGCAATCGGCAACGGCCCGGACGGCCTTTCGGGCGATCTTCATCGAACGATCGAAAAATTCGACCTTGGCGCCCCAGGAGCCGTCATGGCCAGAACATTTTTCAATCACCTCGACCCGGGCGCCCGTGAGTTCCATGAGTTCTTTGGATTTGAAGCCGATGTTCTGATCGCGTAAATGACAAGGCACCTGGTACGCGATGCGTTGCGACGTCTGCCTGAACTCCGTGGACAACGCCCCGTCCTTCTTGAACCGCATCAGATACTCACAGACGTCGAACGTGCGTTCGGCCAACGTCGTCATGTCGCGAGTCGGCACCAGATACGGGTATTCCCGTTTGAACATGAGACTGCAACTGGGGGTGGGGACGACGAGGTCATACCCTTGTTTGAGATAAGGCAGGAACAGTTGGAGATGGTGCGTGGCCGTCTGCACCATGGTCTCCGTATCCCCGAGATCGAAGGATGGCATGCTGCAACAGCGTTGGCCTTGGGGCACGACGACCTCCACGTTGTTCCTGACGAGCACCTGCACCGTGGCTTTGCCGATATCGGTAGCCTGATAGTTCACCATGCAACTCGGGAACAGCACGACTTTATGCTTGGCGACCGCGGGTTGCAGCGCCGGACCGCGTTTGCGCCACCATGCCGGAAAGTTTTCACGGGAAAAGGCGAGCACGCGCCGGTCCCGGTGCAGGCCAAGGATCGGTTCCAGCAGGCTCCGGATCCACGGCGTCGAGAGCACGCGGTTGGTCAGCGAGGCCGTCAGGCCGCCCAGTTTCCCGATCAGGTCCGTTTTGATCAGCAGGCGATCGCTCCAGGACGCGCCCTGTTCCTTGACCCGCTGCTTTTTCCACGCGGCCATCAGACGCGGGAAATCGATCCCGTAGTCATGGGGTGGCGTGTACGGGCAGTGGTTGTAACAGAGCTTGCAGTAATAACATTCCTTCTCGACCTGTTCGTAATCCGTGGCGGTCAGTCGGGAGACGTTGCTTTCATACTCGTAGATCCGGTCCAGGAGCGTGTTGAAGGAAGGACAGAGGTTGAAACAGCGACGGCAGCCGTCGCAGACGTCGAATATGCGGTTCGTCTCTTTGACGAGATCATCCCGCGTCCAGTCAGGGGAAATGAGGTGTAGACTTTTCAACGAAGCTCGTCACGTTCTCCTTTCCTTCCCCTCCTTTGTAAGGAGGGGCGAAGGGGAGGTAGAGGAAAGGGGAGGGAACGAGAGAAGAAGGTCCGCGCGGGGCTCCTCCTCCTCTCAGGCATTCTGTCAACGAATGAGTGAACACATACAGGAATTACGCGTTGTTTAACGACTCCAGCCCTTTGGTGAAACGGTTGGCGTGGGACCGTTCCGCCTTGGCCAGGGTCTCGAACCATTCCGCCAATTCCTCAAAGCCTTCGTCCCGCGCGGTTTTGGCCATCCCCGGATACATTTGCGTGTACTCGTAGGTTTCCCCTTCAATGGCCGCCTTGAGATTCGATTCGGTGTTCCCGATGGGTTCACCCGTGGCGGGGTCGCCGACCTCCTTCAGAAAATCCAGGTGACCGAAGGCATGGCCGGTTTCGGCTTCGGAGGTGTCGCGGAACAATCCGCCGACGTCCGGGTACCCTTCGATATCGGCACGGCGCGCAAAATAGAGATACCGGCGATTCGCCTGGGATTCGCCGGCAAACGCGGCTTTCAGATTGTCATGACTTTGTGTGCCCTTGAGACTCTTGCTCATAAGATCCTCTTTCGTATGAAAAGTGATGATGAAATGAACCGGAGCCGGCAACGCCTGACCGGCTCGGACAATGAGTATTCTCTCTCGATATTGTATTGCGCGTAGGGGCCAGCCTGCGTGCCGGCCCTCTTTCCTTACATGCCCAAGCTAAACGATCTGGTATATCCCAGGGAGATGGCGACTTCGTCAACGTCGAACGTGTTTGGTACATAGGCGCTCTGTCCTGTCGCCCCATCCCCGCTTGCGTAATCCATGCTCCAACTGGAATAGTGGATGCGCACGTCAAAGCGATTCTTGCTGCTGCCGAACTCCACGCCGCCTCCGATGAGCCAGGGGACGGCATTGCGTGTTTTGCGGGTCACGCCGCGAATAGCCTCATTACCATGCCCAAAATTATCATAGGCGGCTTCAAAGGTGGCGTCCAGCCATTTTACTCCGGAAATCAGGTACACCGAGCGGCCTTCGCCCAGGAACGCCAGTCCCTCGGGCACGTACCCCAATCGCGCGTTGACCCCGAAACTGTGGTTCTTTTCTACGCTCCATGCCCCGGGGAAGACGTGTTGAGAGGGAATGGGGTTTATATTGCCCGTGTATGTTCCTGCAAAAAAGCCTTGCACCGTATTGCCGTAGACCGAACCCTCGACTTCGCCGGAGAGATAGACCCGATCGGACAAGAACGCGCGATAGCCCAGGTTCGCCGAGAACGCGTTGAATCCGTCATTGGCGCTGTCCTTGCCCGCGATCACACTTCCATCGTCCAGAGGCGGGGGGAGAACCCCTGCATTGTAGTGAACGCTTTTAGCGTAATTCGCGTCGGCAAGTTCATGGCCGAACCGGACCCCCACAAACAAGCCTTCCGTGTCGTTCGCCCACGCGCCCGGCGCGAACACCGCCGCCGACGCGATAAGCCAGAAAAGACAACTCTTTTTGCACAACCGCATCACGTCCACTCCTTCTGCTTCTGTCATCCCTGTATGTGTTCACTCATTCGCTGACAATTTCCGCCCCGTCTTTTCCCCTCCTTTGTAAGGAGGGGCAAGGGGAGGTAGAGGCGATGAACCGAATGGCAACCTCGTGCATCATGGCCAGTTAGCTCTACCCCACCTGACCTCCCCTTACAAAGGGGAGGAAAAAGCTGGCCTTTCTATCCTGGTTCCTCATTCTCCAGCCTATGCAAACAGGCCGGACGCATGCCCGGACGATGCCATGAAGAACAACATGGGAATCGACAGCAACGTATTGGTCCGCGAAGCCAGGAGAGCCATGCGCGCGGACTGTTTCTTCTCGTCAGCCGAGGCTTCTTTGATGCCCAGCACTTTTTTCTGGTTAGGCCAGATAATGCCCCAGACGTTTAAGAGCATAATGGTGCCCAGCCATGCCCCCATCCCGATGACGGCATCCTGTCCCTGCAGGGCGAACGCCGACCCGAACCGGCCCTGGTTCATCAGGAGTGCGGCACCGAACAGCCACGTGGCCAGGGCGCCCCACCGGAACCACCAGAGCGCATTCGGGACCAGATGTTGAAAGGCCTCCGCCTTGGTCTCGGGGGTGACTTTTCCCAGGAAGGGAACTTGAATGAAATTGAAGTAATACAGAATGCCGATCCAGGTGATACCCGCCAGAAAATGTCCCCAGGCTAATAAGGTTTCCATGATATATCCTCTTTGGGTTGAGTTCAGGTCAGTGGAAAGTCCGTAGAAAACTAGACAAGCATTTTCACCACAAAATACAGAACGACGGTCAGCACGAATCCTGCGCCTATCGTTCCGGGGATCGAGTCGAGTGGATTCATGGTGTCCTCCTTTA
>JAHRAK010000035.1 GCA_020027535.1 Nitrospirales bacterium | reverse complement strand
CCTCCACCGAGCCGTCTGGTGCTCGGTCCTGACGGTTGTCCCGACCTCGACCGGCGCAGCCAGAGCCGTGCATTTGGTCATCCCGGAACTGAAGGGCAAACTCGACGGCGTCGCCATTCGCGTCCCCACCCCCAATGTGTCGCTGATCGACTTGGCCGTGGAGACCGAACGGGACTGTGACGCCGCCGAAGTCAACGCCGCCTTTGCCCAGGCCGCCGAAGGCCCGCTCAACGGCATTCTGGGGTATTCCGACGCGCCCATCGTCTCCATCGATTTAAATGGAAGTTCCTATTCGGCGATTGTCGATGCCCCGCTCACGACCGTGATGAATCGCCGGTTCGTCAAGGTGTTTGCCTGGTACGACAACGAATGGGGATATTCATGCCGATTGAGAGATTTGGTTAAGTTTTTAGCCTCGAAGAGCTGACCGTTCAGGCTTCGCCTTCCTGCCCGTCCGGAGGAAAGGATGTTTCATGCATATTACCAAACAAACCATAGATCAGGTTGACCTGCAAGGGAAGCGGGTCATCATTCGCGTCGACTTCAACGTTCCGCTCGACGATGACCGGAAAATTACGGACGATTCCCGGATTCGCGCGGCGATTCCCACCATCAATCACGTGGTCGACGAAGGGGGGAGCGTGATTCTGTGTTCCCACCTGGGGCGCCCCCAAGGAACGGTCTGCCCGGAACTCAGCCTGGCACCGGTAGCCAAACGCCTGAAACGCTTTTTGGAGAAGGACGTGACGTTTGCGCCGGACTGCGTGGGTCCGGTCGTCAAAAACCTCGCGAGTCAATTGCAACCCGGCAGCGTGCTGGTGCTGGAAAATCTCCGGTTTCATCCAGGAGAGGAATCCAATGACAGGGATTTCGCTTCGGAACTGGCCTCGTTGGGCGACGTCTTTATCAATGATGCGTTCGGGACCGCGCATCGGTCCCACGCCTCCACCGCAGGCATCCCTTTATTCATCAAAACGTCCGCGGCCGGCTATTTAATGAAACGGGAAGTGGAGTATCTCGAGGGGGCCGTTGAAAATCCCGTCCGTCCCTTTGTGGCCCTGTTGGGAGGAGCGAAGGTGTCGGGAAAAATCGGCGTCATCAAGAACCTCGAGAAGAAAGTTGATAAAGTCGTGATCGGCGGAGGTATGGCGTTTACGTTCCTGAAAGCCATGAACCTGGAAATCGGCCGGTCCCTGGTCGAGGACGAGATGCTTGATTTCGCCAAAGGCGTGTACGAACGATCCATTGAGCAAGGCATCAAATTTTATCTTCCGGTGGATTGCGTGGTTGCAGCCAGCCTGGACCCCGGTGCCGAAACCAAAATCGTGCCCATTCAAGAGATTCCCGAAGGATGGTATGGACTGGATATCGGCCCGGCCTCCGTCAAACTCTTTTCCGAGGCCGTTGAAAATGCCAAAACCATCCTCTGGAACGGGCCGATGGGCCTGTTTGAACGAGACGCCTTTGCCCGGGGCACCCAAGCCATGGCTCACGCCGTCGCCAATGCCTATGCCCTGACGATCGTCGGGGGCGGCTCGACCGCCCTGGCCATCCACCGCGCCGGCGAAACCGACAGCATGTCGTTTATTTCAACTGGAGGTGGTGCGGCGCTCAGCTTGTTGGAAGGGGGGAACATGCCCGGGCTGGCGGCCCTGCCGGCCCGGTAAAGGATCCCCCACCTCCCTTTTACCCTGATCTCTTACGGTCACTGCTTTCGTGAACCCCAAACTCATTGCAGGCAATTGGAAAATGCACAAAACGACGGCCGAGGCTGTCGAGTTTGTCCACCGGTTTCGGCAGGCCCTGGCTCCCGACGTCTCCGTGGAGATCCTGCTCATTCCCCCGTTTACCGCTCTTGACGGCATACGGCAAATGCTCCATCCCGATGATCCGTTCAGGCTGGGCGCGCAGGACCTGTCCTGGGAAGAAGAGGGAGCGTACACGGGTGAGGTTTCCGGACGCATGCTGAAAGACGTGGGGTGCCAGTCGGTCATCGTCGGGCATTCGGAACGCCGGCGACTCCTGGCGGAAACCGATACCCAAGTCAACAACAAGCTGAAAGCCGCCTTGCAGCATGATCTCGCTCCCATCCTTTGCGTGGGGGAAACCCTGGAGGAACGACAAACCGGTCATACGCAAGACGTGGTCAAAGAACAAATGCTCCAGGCTTTACGCGACGTGCCTCCCGAGCAGATGACGGGTCTCGCCATTGCCTATGAACCGGTTTGGGCTATCGGCACCGGCTACGCCGCCACTGTCCGACACATTGAAGAAGTACATGCCTTTCTTCGCTCGATCCTGAACGTGGAATGGCCGCAAATCGAACACACCACGCGGATCATCTATGGAGGCAGCGTTTCTCCTGACAATGCCCAAGAACTCTTTAGGTCGGATGAGATCAATGGAGCCCTCGTAGGAAAAGCTTGTCTTGATCCTGAAGGCTTTGCTAGAATCTGCCGGATGGCCTCCTAACTCGTTGCAAAAAGGCCGTCGGGAAGCGTCCATGTATACTGTCACCGTCATTCTCCATCTCATCGTCTGTTTCTTGATGATTGCCGCGATCCTGCTTCAGGCAGGGAAGGGTGCCGAAATCGGCGCGTCATTCGGCGGATCCAGCCAAACAGTCTTCGGCAGTCGCGGTCCCGGGACGTTTCTCAGCAAAGTCACGGTGGCTGCGGCCATTATTTTCATGTTGACATCGCTCAGCCTGGCGTTACTTTCCAGACAGGAAAATGTCGCGTCTTCGGTGATCGACGTTCCCGTTACGTCCGGCGAAGCAACCTCCGCTCCGGCCGGCACGGACGCCGCGCCTGAATCAGCCGCTCCAGAAGCATCGGGAGCCCCCGCCGGCTCGTCCGAGACACCCTCTTCGGCACATTGATTGTTCCCTGAACGAGGAAGAAGCTCTACCTCCCCTCGCCCCTCCTTACAAAGGAGAAAAAGCAGGCGGCTTAGACCGGTGTCAGCCAATGGGCGTGGGAATCGTCTTCGCCTTTCACGATGTCGAAGAAGGCTTTCTGCAGGAGATCCGTGACGGGTCCCCGTTTTCCGGTTCCAATCCGGCGGTCGTCGATTTCCCGGACCGGCGCCACTTCGGCGGCCGTTCCCGTGAGGAACACTTCATCGGCCACGTACAACGCATCCCGGGTAAACCGTTCCTCCACCACCGGGATGTTGTTCTCACGGGCCAACTCCAGGATGGAATGACGCGTGATGCCTTCCAGGATGGAAGTCAAGGGGGTCGTCTTGAGCACGTTCCTCGACACGATGAACACGTTTTCTCCGGTCCCCTCGGCCACGTAGCCTTCGGTATCCAGGAGAATGGCCTCGTCGCACCCCGCGTTTTTCGCCTCACACTTGGCTAAAATGGAATTCACGTAATACCCGGAGACTTTTGCACGGGGCATGGAGACGTTCACGTGGTGGCGGGTAAACGATGACACCTTGGCCCGGATTCCATGCACCAGGGCATCCTCTCCCAGATAGGTGCCCCACGGCCAAGCGGCTATCGCCAGCTTGACGGGATTGTTCCCGGGATACAGCCCCATTTCCCCATACCCCACGTACAGCAAGGGACGGATGTAACAGGATTCCAGTTTATTGATCCGCACCGTCTCCACGATGGCCTCGAACACGTCCTTGCGACTGTAGGGGACGTTCATCATCACGATATGCGCCGACTCGAACAACCGGTCCACGTGCTCGCGCAAGCGAAAAATCATCGACCCGGTTTTGCCCCGGTAGCAACGAATGCCTTCGAAGGCTCCCAAGCCGTAATGCAAGGTATGCGTCAACACGTGGACGGAGGCTTCGTCCCAATTCACGAAGCTTCCGTCCATCCAGATTTTTTCACTCGGCGTCACCATGACTCCCCTTTCTGCTCTCGGCTCCGTTCCCGGAAATGCCTCTCCATACTTATAGCTTATAGCGAGGGGGGGGCAGCCTGTCAATCCGGCTGCTCCAATCCTTCAACATGCCTTGACACTCCCTTAAAGTGCATGATACATGTGCAGGCAGTGAAAGGATAACGCTCTCATGTACGCGATCTTGGAAACCGGCGGCAAACAATATCGGGTCGAACGAGGATCGATCCTTCAGGTCGAAACGCTTCACGCCGAAGTCGGGCAGACCGTCGAATTGAAGCCCGTTCGATTCATTTCAACGGGCGAGGCGCTCCTTCCGGGACAACCGGTTGTCGAAGGGGCTCACGTGCAAGCCACGGTCATTCGGAACGGCCGAAGCCGATCGATCACGGTGTTCAAGAAGAAACGAAGAAAGAATTACCGGAAAACCCGCGGGCATCGTCAGGCATTCACCCAACTCCGCGTCGATGACATCGTCACGGGCTAGGAAAAGGACCGGGCATGGCACACAAAAAAGGGGGCGGCTCATCTCGAAACGGCCGCGACAGCAATCCTCAATATCTGGGAGTCAAGCGATACGCCGACGAACGGGTTCAACCGGGCAACATTCTCATTCGCCAACGAGGCACCAAGTTTCATCCCGGCTATAACGTCGGGATGGGCAAGGATCATACCCTCTTTGCCAAAATTTCGGGAATCGTGAAATTCGTGGGGGGCGAAGCGCGACGAAAGATCAGCGTGTATCCCTCAACATAAACGACTCATCTTCCTCCCCGGGCTTTTTCTTCCCCATCTTCCCATGACAATCGTGGTGCCTTATGTTTATCGACCACGCAAAAATTTTTGTTCGATCCGGCAACGGCGGGACCGGGGGCTGTAGTTTCCGGCGGGAAAAATTCGTCCCCCATGGTGGGCCGGATGGTGGTGACGGCGGGACCGGAGGCAACGTCGTCGTCACGGCTTCGACCCGCGTGACGACGTTGCTCGACCTGAAGTACCGGCGTCATTATGAGGCCAAAGCCGGCGCTCCCGGGCAAAGAGCCAATCGCCATGGTCGCTCCGGCTCCGACGTGACGATTACCGTGCCGGTCGGGACCACGATCAAACATGCGGAGACCCACGATCTCCTGGCGGACCTGGTGACACCCGAGCAATCCGCGATCGTGGCCGTTGGAGGAAAGGGCGGGAAAGGGAACGCCCGGTTCGCCACCTCCACGAACCGTGCGCCCCGGACGTTTGAGGAGGGTGTATCCGGCGAAGAGTTACAACTCGACCTGGAGTTGAAACTCCTGGCCGACGTCGGGCTCGTGGGGTTTCCGAATGCCGGAAAGTCCACGTTGATTTCCACGCTCTCGGCCGCGCGACCGGAAATTGCCGATTATCCCTTCACGACCCTGCAACCGCATTTGGGAGTCGTCCCCTTGGGCGAATACGACAGTTTCGTCATGGCCGACATTCCCGGACTCATTCAAGGCGCCCATAGGGGCAAGGGCCTGGGGCATCAATTTCTCAAGCACATTCAACGCACGCGTTTCCTGTTGTATCTGATCGATATTTCCGAGGGAACCCCGGATGATCCCGTGAACACGTTGCACGTCTTACAAGAAGAGCTCTCCGCATTCGATCAGACCCTGGGGCAGCGTGCCTTTGCCGTCGTCGGGACCAAAGTCGACAGCCAGGGCAACGGGCAGCGGCACCGGGATCTCCGGCGCTATTGCCGGGAAGGGCAGATGGCTTTTTTTCCGATCTCCTCGGCCACGCGTGAGGGGCTCGAGGCCTTACGCGCGTTTCTTGCGCAACACCTTCATGAAATCGAAGCAGCATGAGAGATCTCATCCTCTCACACGCCAAGCGGCTCGTCATTAAAATTGGCAGCAGCATCCTGGCCGCCCCGGCGGGATTGCGACTCGACCACATTCAACGCCTCTCCGATGAAATCGCCCGGCTCAAACAGGAAGAACGGGAAGTCGTCCTGGTGTCGTCGGGAGCCCTCGTGGCAGGCATCGGGAAACTCGGCCTCAAGTCCTATCCGCAAACCCTTCCCCTGAAACAGGCCGCGGCTTCAGCCGGACAAAGCCGTCTCATTCACGCCTATGAAACCTGTTTCCGGGAAGCCGGACAAAAAATTGCCCAGGTGTTGCTCACCCATGAAGACCTGGCCGATCGCAAACGTTTTCTCAATGCCCGGCACACGCTCACGACGTTGCTTCAATTGGGGGTGATTCCCATCATCAATGAAAATGACGCCGTCTCGGTAGATGAAATTCGTTTTGGCGACAATGACACCCTCGCGGCGCAGGTCGCTCACCTGGTCGATGCGGATCTGTTCATTATCCTCTCGGACGTCGACGGGCTGTTCACCCGGGACCCGCGACATGATCCGGAGGCCACGTTGATTTCACACGTGACGGACATTACACCCGATATCGAACGAGGAGCGGGAACCTCGCAGAGCCAGGAAAGCCGCGGGGGCATGGTGACGAAAATCGAGGCGGCCAAACTGGCCCGTCAATTCGGGGTCCCCACGTTATTACTCAACGGTGAAACCCCGGGTTTGCTGCCGAGCGTCTTTGCCGGGTCCGAACAAGGCACCCTGTTCTTTTCCCAAGGCCGGAAACTCCCCAGCCGCAAACATTGGATCGCCTATACGCTACGGTCCAAGGGGCAACTCGTGCTGGATTCCGGAGCCGTCACGGCGCTCACCAGTCGAGGGAAAAGCCTGCTGCCTTCCGGGATCGTCGACGTGAAGGGCACGTTTGCGGCAGGCGATCCCGTTTCTTGCGTGGACCCGGATGGAAAAGAGTTTGCCAAGGGATTGGTGAATTTTTCATCGGACGTCGTCTCCGGGATCAAGGGGCGTCGAACGAAAGAGATTGCCCAGGGGGTGGGCACGCACGAATATGAAGAAGTCATCCACCGGGACAACCTTGCACTGTTGGTCTGACCACCTCATCCTTGATCCCTCTTCGTGACGCGGTGAGCGATTCCCCCTTCACTCGGATCGGTTTGCTGGGTGGCACGTTCAACCCCGTGCACAACTGCCACTTGTCGATTGCCGGTCACGCGCAGGAAGCCCTGTCGCTCGACCGTGTGCTCTTCATTCCTTCGGGCGTTCCACCCCATAAGTCGCGTGACTCGTTGGCCCCGGCGCACCATCGATTGCGCATGGTGCAACACGCCGTCGCGGGCCTGCCGGGCTTTACGGTTTCCGACGTGGAGGCCAACGCGCCGGATACGTCCTATACCATCGACACGGTCCGGACGCTTCGGGAAACCGTGAAGGGCGAGTTCTGGTTCATTATCGGTCTGGATGCGTTTCTCGAGATTGAAGGGTGGAAATCGGCCGAAACCCTCTTGACCTTGACGAATTTTCTCGTGCTGTCGCGACCACACGTTCCCTTTTCCCGTGTGGCCGCGCTGGCGCTGTTGCCTTCCCTGCCGGGCGAGCAACTGGAACGTTTGGATGACGGTCATCAACGCCGCCTGGATCTCCCGGTCGGCCCGCAGGCCACGATCACGTTCCTGCGAATCGACCCGTGTGACGTATCCTCGTCCACGGTTCGAGAACGCATCCGGACGGGCGCGGACGTCGCGGACTGGTTGCCACCCCCGGTCCATTCTTATATAATCCGACACAACTTGTACGTCCCGCGTTGAGGAGCCGCCCTATTTCAGACATCAAACGCAAAGCATTGCTCATCGGAGGCATCGCCCTTGATAAACAAGCCTCCGATGTCATGGTCCTTGAAATAGGACACCTCACCTCGATTGCCGACTATTTTGTCATTTGCTCCGGAAATTCAGGACGCCAGGTCAAAGCCATTGCCGAAGCCATCAGGCAGGAAATGGCGCATCGTTTCGGGGACCACGGCACCATGGAGGGAGAAACCGCGGCGAACTGGATCCTGCTCGATTATCGAGACATCATCATTCATATTTTCCGGGAAGAGAGTCGGACGTATTACGGCATCGAGAACATGTGGAGAGACGCCCCGCAAATCCCGCCGACGGAATATGATTCGCAAGCTCTCGGGCACCCGTTGTCGGAATCATCCACGAAGATCATTCATCAAGCCAGTTGACGCCATATTTTTCCAGACCGGCACAGAGGGAGTAAGCGAATGACGCGATTCGACGATCTCGCGGAACAGGTCCTGCAAGGCCATTCGGTCACCCGTGAAGAAGGCTTGGAGATCCTCCAAACCGACGAGGCCCACCTCTTACCCCTTGTCAACGCCGCGTATACCATTCGCCATGCCTATTTTGGTCGAACAGTCACCATCCAAATGCTGTTCAATGCGAAGAGCGGCGCCTGTCAGGAGGATTGTCATTATTGTTCGCAATCCAGTATCTCCACCGCTTCCATCGACCGTTATGCGTTAGTGTCTGCCGATGACATGCTGAAAGGCGCTCGCCAAGCCCATGAGGCTAAAGCCCAACGATACTGTGTGGTGATCAGCGGAAGAAGTCCTCTCGAAAAAGAAGTGACCGACATTGCCTCGGCGGTGAAGCGGATCAAACAGGAACTCCCCATGCAGGTCTGCTGTTCCCTGGGACTTCTCACCGAACCCCAGGCCAAACGACTCAAGGCCGCCGGGGTGGATCGCATCAACCACAATTTGAACACGAGCGAGGCCTATCACTCCTCCATCTGTACGACCCACACGTATCAGGATCGGATGACCACCTTGCGAAATGCGCGAGCCGCGGGCCTGGAACTGTGTTCGGGCGGGATCGTCGGCATGGGAGAATCCGACGAAGATCTTGTGGCCCTTGCCTTTGCCCTGCGGGACGTCAACCCCGACTCGATCCCGTTAAACATGCTGCATCCGATTCCGGGAACGCCATTAGCCGACGCCAACCACTTGACCCCGCAACGATGCCTGAAAATCCTCTGCCTGTTTCGCTTTATCCATCCGCGGCGGGAACTCCGCGCGGCGGGAGGACGAGAGTTCAATCTCCGGTCCCTGCAACCCATGGCCCTGTACGTGGCGGACTCACTGTTCGTCAACGGCTATCTCACGACCCCCGGACAACCCGGCCGTGAAGTCGAACGCATGCTCACAGACATGGGCTTCGAAGTGGCGGGAGGAAAGCCTGCCGTGCCCGATTCCCCTGTTCCAGCCAACTGAAAGGGACAGGAGTCCGGGGCGGACTTCTTAACGCTCGCCTGTTCTTCTCCACCATTCCTTATCTTCTCATCACTCGTACCGCAACCCGTCGGCGATGGTGCCGCCGGTGGCCCAGCGAGCCGGAAGATACCCGGCCAGCAGCCCCGTGATCCCTGCGACGAGCACGGCTTCCAGGATGGTCTTGAAGGGAATGGTCATGTGAATGGTCCAGCCAAAAGACTGTTTGTTGATCACGCTGATCAGCAAGGTGGCGAGCAGGATCCCGCCCAGTAACCCGAGGATCAACCCCAACATTCCCAGGCAGAGCGATTCACGCACCACCAACCCTTGCACTTGCCTGCGACTGCCTCCAATCGCGCGAAACGTCGCAAACTCTCGTTGTCGTTCGACCACGGTCGTCAAGAGCGTATTGACAATCCCCAGCAGGCCGACGATCACCGTGAGGATTTCCAACCCATAGGTCAACCGAAAGGTCCGATCAAAAATTTCAAGAATGTGCGCCCTGAGTTCCTGGTTGCTGATGATCGACACAGGCATGAGCGGATCAAGCGCCTTTTTCAGGGCGCCTCGTACGCGTTGACCACTCGCGTTCGGCTCAAGATACATCGCCAGCACCGTTGCCGTGCGATCACCCCACCATCGTTCATAGAGCGACCGGTCCAGCACGATCTTTCCGCCATCCGTGGCATAATCGTAAAAAACGCCGGCCACGGGAAAACCCTTTTGCCCGGCTTCGGTCGGCAAAGACAGGATGTCGCCCACGTTCACCCCGAGTCGCTGGGCCAACACTTCCGAGATCACGACTCCCTGTTCTTCAATGGCTTGTCGGAGCCGGTCAGAAGAATCGCCGTTCACGAACAGGTATCGACTCCGTTCCGCGTGAAGGGCAAGATCGCGTGCCGCGACGTAGGCTTGGGTGGAGCCGACTTGTATGCGCACTTGACGGTAAGGATCAACGGCTGCCACTCCCGGCACCGCCCTGGCACGCCGGACCGTGTCCGGTGAAATGAGAAAGACGTTCTCATGCGGGTCGGCGTCCAACCCTTCTTCATGGGGCGTCACCACCAAGTCCGCCATGAGGGTTTGGTCGATCCATCGCTCAACGGTATCCCGGAAACTCTCGACCATGACGCCGACACCCACGACGATCGCAATGCCGACCATAAAAGCCGACAACGTGACGCTGTTTCGCCCCGAAGACCGGGCAATCTGATCCACGGCCAGGCGGATCATGGACCCTGTTTTGAAGCCCGGTCCGGATCTCCGATTGAAAATATCGATGGCGGGCATCTTTGAGGCCGCCAGGCCCAGCAGGTGAATGCCCAGCGGAGAGAGCAGGGTGCATCCCAGCAGGACGCAAAACGCCGCGGCATATCCAAAAACGGGAAGGCCGTTGACCGGACCGGGCAAGGAGAGAAGTTCGGCCAAACCCAAGACCCCCACGGCCAGGAAAGTCCATCGGCCATGATGGTGACGCGTGGTTTCATATTGCCCGGGGGCGATAGCCAGAGCCGGGGCGGTCCGGCTCGCCTCCAGGCATGGTCCCAACGCCCCGATCACGGACAGCGCCATTCCCAACAGGCATCCTCCCAACAGCACGGGCAGGGTGAATGGCAATTCTCCCATCGTCTTTATTCCATAGAGTTCGGAAACCGTTTCCCGTTCGAGCCCGGCAAGCCACTGCGCCAACCCACTGCCGAACACGGCCCCCAAGCCTCCGCCGACGGTGCCGGCAATGATCGCTTCACCCAGAAACAACAAGGCGATGTGCCCCCGAAACATACCGATCGCTCGCAGGATGCCGATCTCCCGTCGATATTGGACAACGGAAAATCCTACGGCGTTATAGACTAAAAACGTTCCGACGAAGAGCCCGACCATACTGAGCGTGGTGAGGTTCAACTGAAAGGAGGTGAGCATCCGCTGCACCTGCGCGTCACGCTGGGACGGACGATTGACCAGGACGGACGGGCCCAAACGGGCCTGAAGTTCCTGAATCACGCGATCCACGGAGATACCGGGAGAAGTCACCAGATCCACCCCGTCAAGCTGGCCAAGCCGTCTCAATTGCACCTGCGCGGCGGCAATGTCCATGATGGCCATGGACGCCCATCGCGTTGCATCACCGGAAAAGGTCAACACCCGGCTGACGGTGGCTTCGAACTGATGCGGCCCTGCGCGGACCGTCACGGAATCACCTTGGGCCACGCCCAAGCCGGTTGCCAACTCGCGGTCCACAAAAATCGCTTCCGGGTTGAGCAGGGGATCAAGCGAGAATTCCTCCTGAGCGGAGGATTGCCGCACGCCCGTCTCCTCACCGAGTACCTCCAACAGGTCCAGCCCCCACACCATGCCGGCGCGGGTGTGCCCGTCACCCGTTTCGAGTATGACGGATTGTGAAATAGACGGATGGACCGCTTGGACGTCAGGGTGCAGGCGAATGCGTTCGATGAGCGTTTCATCGAGTCGACGTTCCGCCCCTGAAATATGAATCGTGGCCTCTCCGACTACCCGGGTGACGGCTCGCTGAAACGATTCAAAGACGGTTTGATTCGCCAGATAGATGGCAAGGGCGGCCGCCACTCCAACGCTGACCCCGGCCACGGTGAGCGCGCTTCTGAAAGGCCGGCTCGTCAAATGCTTGAAAGCCAAAATTCCCAGTAAGAATAGTCGTTCCAAAAAATGTTGTTCCTAAAATCCAGTTGTGGTAATTTATAAAAACCTCAATTGACGAATGCCGTGTTGAAGAACGCATGAAGGTTTCTTATGGCTAACACCAAGTCAGTGTCTCGAGAGAACAAAGGCAATGCCAAAGAAAAAACCGGAGAAGTTCTCTCGCTGACGTCCCGTCAAAAGGAAATTCTTCGCCTCGTGGCCCAAGGTCACACAAATCGAGAAATAGGCGAACAACTGAATATCAGCGTCCGGACGGTTGAAGTCCACCGGTTTAACCTGATGCGACGACTCCGCGTGCGAAACGTGGCCCAGCTCCTCAGGCAAGCGATGCTCCTACGGCTTATCACGAAGAATGGCGTCCCCACCAGTAAAGCCCACTGAACTGCTTGTTTCTCCATCCGGCGTGTTGATCGGACACGTGTGGACCTCGATGGCAATATGGACAAGACCAAGGTTCTTGGGAATACGCTCTTTATATTGCCCGGGCGTTGCGGGATCGTGCGCCACGACGGCGAGAACCACGGAATAGATATTCGGACCGATAGACCACAGATGGAGGTCGGTAACCTGACTGTCTTCATCCTGTTCGATACTGTTCCTGATCCCGTCCCGGATGATTTTCGGACCTTGCTTGTCGAGCAAAATTCCGCTGGTGGTTCGCAGCAAGCCGAGTGACCAACTGGACACAAGGATGGCACCGATAATGCCAACCACCGGATCCATCCACATCAATCCCAGATATTTCGCGCAGAGCAAGGCCACGATGGCCAGAAGGGACGTGAGCGCATCCGCTAACACGTGCAAATAGGCCGCCTTCAGGTTGTGGTCGTGGTGGTGCGTGTGATGGGAGTCGTCGAGATCGTGATGATCCCGGTGGTCGTCCACCCGGAGGATCAAGACGCTTGCTCCGTTGACCGCCAACCCGAGAACGGCCACGAGAATGGCTTGATCGACGATGATCGCCACCGGGTCCAGAAGGCGGCCCACACTCTCCCAAGCCATCAGGAGAGCGAACAAGGCCAGCAGGACCGCACCGGTGAACCCTCCCAGGGCGTTGACCTTTCCGGCACCAAAGCTGAAATCCTCGTCGTACGCGTGACGGCGCGCATAGACGTACGCGAAGGCATTGAGGCTGAGGGCCCCGGCGTGCGACGCCATGTGCAGGCCATCGGCTAACAACGCCATGGATCCCGTCAGGACCCCCGCGATGATCTCCACGACCATCATGGCGCTGGTCACGGCAATGACGATCAACGTCCGCCGCTCCCCAGGACGCTTCAGTTCTTGTCCGAACGTATGGCTGTGTTGCCAGGCATGAAGATCGTCGGTATGCATTTTTTTAGCGTTCCGCCAGTGGGGTTAGCCTAACTCTCCGGGGCATCATGAAGCTCCACGGTTCCTCTTCATGCCCTCCCTCCAGACTTCTACCTTCCCTACCCCTCCTTACAAAGGAGGGGGATGAGGAAGGTATGATCGTCTTTTCCCTCCCCTTTGCCTGCCCTGAGCGTAGCCGAAGGGTAAGGGGAGGTCAGGTGGGGTAGAGCCAACGCACAGAGGGCACCGGTTCCCACGAGTGCCGGCTCAGAGTTCCTGTAACGTTCCGCGACAGTCCATGAGAGAGGCGTAGCCTTTCCGTTGCAAGAGTTCGCCGAGTTCCTTTTCCAGCCGTTGAAAAACCCCGACCCCTTCATCGACGAGGGCCGTTCCGATTTGCACGGCGGACGCGCCGCATAAGATATGTTCGAACACGTTCGTGCCCGAGACGATCCCCCCGGTCCCGATGATGGGTATCCGGCCGTCAAACAACTTCCAGAACGCCCGCACGTTGGCCAGGGCCACGGGCTTGATCATGGTGCCGCCAAGGCCGCCGAATCCGCCTTTGGGCTTGATCACCACGCGTTCCTTGTCCGGATCGACCACCAACCCGTTGCCCACGGAATTAATGACCGACAGAAAGTCGACTTCAACGTCCTGTAACATCCGGGCCGTCGCCTCATGGTGCACCGGGTCGAAATACGGCGGAAGCTTGACGCCCATCGGCACGGTGACGATGTCCTTCAACTCCAGGAGTAACGAGCGTGAGGCCTCCACGTCATAGCCGATTTGCGGCTTCCCCGCGATATTCGGACAGGAGAGATTGACTTCGATAAGATCGGGCGAAACGGTTGTGATCGCTCGAGCCGCTTCGAGAAAATCCGGCGGGCTGAGCCCGGCGATGCTCGCAATGACGGGTTTGCCGAACTCGCGCAGGGTCGGAATGATGGTGACGTAGGCGGGGTAACCGAGATTGGGAAGCCCCATGGAATTGATGGAGCCACCGGGAAAGCTGTAATACCGGGGCTCCGGGTTGCCCTGCCGGAACGCCGGCGTCATGGACTTGGTGACGATCGCCCCGCTCCGGCAACGGCCCAAGGCTTCCAGTTCTTCCCGGGTCACGCACAAGGCCCCCGCGGCATTCATCAGGCATGATGAAAAACGTACGTTGGCAATCGTGGTCGAAAGATCCATCTCACGCCGTTCCCGGGGCAAGAGCAACCGGATGCAGTTGCCCGCCATCCAGTTCGTACACGCGATCACCGACCCGCGCGGCCGATTCCGAATGGGTGACGAAAATGACGGTTTGGGATGCGTCCTTGGACACGCGCCGGAACAGCGCCACGATCTCTTTGGCGGTGTGCGAGTCAAGATTGCCCGTGGGTTCGTCCGCCAACAGGATGCGCGGCCGATGGACGAGGGCGCGAGCCAAAGCGACGCGTTGTTGTTCCCCCCGGATAATTCCCAGGGCCGATGCGCGGCCCGGTGTTGGACCCCCACCCGCTCGAGCGTCTCCCCGACGCGTTGCCGGATGAATGCCGAAGACATCTTCTGAAGCCGTAAAGGCAACCCGACGTTTTCGGCGGCCGTCAACCCGGGCACCAAATGGAACGCCTGAAAGACCATGCCGATCGTCTCCCGTCGATACCTGGTCCACTCCGCGTCGGAAAACCGGTCAGTCGGTTGGTCATCGAGACGAATGGCTCCGGAGGTCACGGTGTCGAGACCCGCAATCACATTCAACAGCGTGCTTTTCCCGCTTCCGCTCGGGCCCATGATCACACAAAATTCTCCGGAGGCAACGTGGAGGTCCGCGTCCTGAAGGACGGACACCGTGACGCTGCCCCGTTCATAGACTTTGCAGACGTGATTCAAGGTGACCGTAGACACCGATACCCCTCTCGACACGGTCCGACCGAGCATGTGAAGGCGACCTTGTCATGACGACTCCCTATAGCACATGATGGAAACATCCAACAACACGACGGTCGCGCTTGACAGGATATGTGGTGTTCCCCGGGACTTTCCCGAGCTTGTCGCTCACTTTCCAGGCCGGAAAAACATGACCGCTCGATTATTACTTCGGCGACTCCTCCACACGGTCTTTCCCATGAATTGTCGGACCTGCGACAATTCCTTGGATGACGATCCCATTCCCTTTTTTTGCCAACACTGCTGGAACCACATTACGCCGATCCGTTCGCCGAGTTGCCCGCGCTGTGCGCATCCCTTTCCTTCTCCGCACGCGCTTCGTCCCGGATACGTGTGCGGAGCCTGTCGAAAACACCCACCGGCCTATAACCGGGCCTGGACGCCGTATGCCTATCAATCCCCCTTGAAGGAGGCGATCGGTTTATTGAAGTACCGCGGAAAGACTCAATTGGCACCATCTCTCGCTCGACTGATCGCCCAAACCACTCCTGCCCCGACAAACGTCGATGCGATTCTCGCAGTCCCGTTGTACCCCGACGACTCCGGGAACGGGAATTCAATCAGGCTCTCCTGTTAGCCTACCATTTGGGCAAACACTGGGATCTTCCCGTGCTCACCGACGTGCTCAGGCGAACGAAACCCACCCCTCCCCAAACGTCCCTCACACGACGAGAGCGTGTAAAAAATCTTCGACAATGCTTTGCCGTGACGCCCCCTTCCGCCATTGAGGGGAAAAACATGCTGGTCGTGGATGACGTGTTCACCACGGGAACCACGGTCAATGAATGTGCCAAAGCGCTGAGAAAAGCCGGAGCCCAAGCCGTCTACGTGCAGACCCTGGCCAGGATGGTCGCCCATGAACATTGAAACGGGACGAAAAGAACTTCTTGACTTTATAGATGGTTTTATCTAGTCTAAACACCTGAGACTGGTGCCCGCATCCGGTCCACGGACAGGTTTTCTGCAAAGGAAGAACAGCATGTTTGCCGGACAATATCACTGTAAACTCGATGAAAAGGGTCGCTTCCTGATCCCGACTCCCTTGCGCGAGCAGATGGAATCGGAGGGAGACCGCGTGATTTTCGTCAAGGGACAGGACCTTCCGTTGGCAGCCTACTCGGTTCAAGAATGGGAAAAAGTCCTCACGCGCGTCAAAGACACGTTCGATGAAGATCAAAGCCGGCTCTTCATGCACTTCGTCGTGGCTGAAGCCGCGTCTGCTGAAATCGACAAGACGGGCAGAATCCTCATTCCCGGACGGCTGAGAAAAGTCATCCCGCTGGAAGACGACCTGGAAATCGTGGTCGTGGGCATGTTTCACCGGCTGGAAATCTGGAATCCTTCCGAATGGCGTCGCTATCTCAAGCAGCATGATGAGCAATTGGAAGAAAACCTTGGGAAAATGATCGACCTGCTCTAGGTCCCGTATCACGGTGACCGGACGTTCCAAGCGTCCAGGCAAATTTTTTCACACATTCTGCGAACCGTACCCGTGCCATCATCGGACCGACCGATAAGCCTTCCTCACGACGTCTTGAAAAACAGCCATGCCAAACCAGCCAAGCCGACGGACATCTCCGTTGGACTGAAGCCTCACATCTTACGGGAAGCCGCCATTAACGCTTCATCGGGATCTCGCAAGAAACCCAAGTGGCCCCGCGTTTCCGGCGAAGCCTTCGTGCAGGCAACGCGTTTCTCCCTGACCGACAACGCCCTTTCAATGACCCTGCCCATTCCGCCCAGCATCAACCGGCAATATGCCACGGTCAACGGACGCCGGGTGTTGTCGGCCACGGGGCGTCGCTACAAAGGGACGATCGGCCAATTGCTCATGACGGCCGGCTCTTCCTCCGGGTGGCACGCTTTTTTGCGGAAGGCCCAGGAACACTTCTTGTCACTGACGATCCACTTCCACTTTCCGACACTGTTGCGGCGTGATCTTGACGGTGGCCTTAAAATCGCTCAAGACGCCTTGTGTGAAGCCATGGGCCTCAATGACAATCGCATTATGGAAATCCACCTGTATAAGACCCTGGATCGCGACAATCCCCGACTCGAATGTACCCTGGAACTGGCGGGTCCCCTGAGCAAGTCCTCTACCCCACCTAACCTCCCCTTACAAAGGGGAGGGACCAGAGGGCGGTCCCGGAGCGGCCGGCGGTAATCCCCATCCGTTTTCCCTCCCTTGCATTCCATTTTCTTTTCCCCTCCTTTGTAAGGAGGGGCAAGGGGAGGTAGAGGCATTCATTCCCCTCCCTTGCTTTTCATACGTGCTCCTTGGTATGCAGGTGGCCACACCGTCGGGTCGGTACGTCATCACTTTCAGAATGGAGCACACCGGGCATGCGTACCCCATTATCCTGGTTCATTGGTCTCGTCCTGTTAGGGACCTGTTACGTTCCGCAACTCGTTTCCGCCGAGCGGATTCTCTTCAACCCGCAGCAGAAGTTGCAGCTTCAACAAGTCGAGACCATTGTCATCAAGGCGGTCGCACTGACGGAAAAGGGGTTGGTCGATCCGGCTCTTATGGAGAAAGCCGCGGCAGAGCGTCTGACGGCAACCGGATTTACGGCCATTTCGACGGAGAATGAGCCGCATTCCGTCATGCTGAAAGTCAAGTGTGAGGAACGAAAATCCTGGAGGGGTGTCAGGAAATCCGATGGAGAGCTCCAGCAACCGGGGGCGCCTTCTCGAAATTGGAAAGGACCGGCCTGTCAGCTCAGTTACTTTTTCGAAGGCCGGAAAGGGCCTTGGCAGTATGAGGTACGCACCACGTTCGACAATGCGTGGGAGGCGGCCCGAGCCAACGGGCACAAGGACTCCGGCCAATTCGCGTTGCAGCACCTCAGCCAGGCGTTGAAGGACAGCGACTTCCCACTTGACCTTGCGGCGGAATGGAAACAGGCCGAGCGGCTCTCTTCCCTTTTGACCGATCCCCAAACCGATAAAGGGACAAAGCGCAAAATTCTCTCGCTCGCCGGCCACATGCCCGGAGACACCATGCTGCACGCCCTTCAACGGATCAGAGCCGAGGCCGAGTACGCCGCTCCCGCTACGCTCGCCTTGGGGTTCATGGGTGAACCGGCCATTCCGACTCTCATGGATCTCCTGTCCGATCCGTCGGTGGAGATTCAAGCCGCGGCAGCCGAAGCACTCGGGGAAATCGGAGCCCACAGCGGCAACGTCCAAATCCTGCCTCCCCTCCTGGCCAAGATGGAGGCGCCCGACGTCCATCTCCGCGTCCAGACCGAAATCGTGAGAGCCATCGGGAAAACGCCGGACATGCGGTCGCTCGAACCGCTCGAACAGTTCGCCCTCAAGGTGTGGACCGCCCGTTCAGACGATCCGCTCATGCAGGAACTCAGAGAAGCCGTGGATTGGAGCATGTGGCAGATCAACCCCACCGCGCACACCGACGAGTAGGCCCCATTTTCGTGGGGCGTTGTACAGATACTTTGAGATCCATTTTTTTCTTGATTGTATAAGTATTTACTTATATCATCATAAGAGAGGCTATGGAATACGGAGAAAAGAAGCCTGTTATTTGGTTGGGAGATTCACCAAAACAGGTACAATCCTTTCCACCATCGGTCCGGCAAGATATTGGATCGGCCCTCTATGATGTGCAATTGGGGGTCACCCCTCCTCTGGCCAAGTCATTGAAAGGAATCGGGAGCGGAGTCTTTGAAATTGCCACACGGTTTAACACAAACACCTACCGAACGGTGTACGCGGTTCAACTGGGCAAGCATGTGTATGTGCTGCATGCTTTCCAGAAAAAATCGCCGACAGGGCAAAAGACGGCGAAAAAAGATCTGGAAATGATTGAACGACGGTACAAGGAAGCGAGGCAATTAGCCAAGGAGTAGCGATCATGAAGAAGAACTCCAAAATCGAGTTTGAAGAAAGTTCGGGAAATGTCTTCGCCGATCTGGGTCTGGACCATCCTGAAGAACTGCTCACCCGAGCCCAGCTTGGGCATTCGGTGAGGATGATCCTTGAAGGACGGAATCTGAAACAACGGGAAATAGGCAAACTTCTCGAGATCAAACAACCTGAAGTGTCTAATCTGATGAATGGACGCTACACGCTCTTTTCCCAGGAACGGTTGTTTGGCTTTCTCAATAAATTGGGCCGCAAAGTCACGGTGAAAGTCACTCCCCGCCGTAGCGGAGAAAAACCACAAGAGGTCGTTTTTGCCTGAAACACGAATGAAATGGCGCGCCCGAGAGGAGTCGAACCTCTAACCTCTTGATCCGTAGTCAAGTGCTCTATCCATTGAGCTACGGGCGCGATATTTGGCGTTTTGGTCCACGGGAGGACTCGATCTCAGCCCACTTTATACAAGTCACCGCGGAGCCGGTCAACTCGGTCGTTCAGGTGAACACCGATGCTTCGTTGGATGACCCGAACGCTCTCAGACCACGGAGGCGAGTGAGGGCACGGGGGTCCCGAAAAGCGTGGAGGCCGAGGCGTCCTCAACCTTGATCGTGAGGCGATCTCCGAGGGCGAGCGGGGTTACGTTCTTGTCCCAGACCACGGTGACGTTGCTTTCCGTGTGGCCCATCCATTGATGAGAGGATTTCTTGGCGTTGCCTTCCACCAGCACGTCCACTTCCTTGCCGATCAACTGCCGGTTTTTCCCGGCGGAAATCGTTCGCTGGAGTTCGACCAACCGCGTGACCCGCTCTGATTTGATGGCGTCGGGAACGTCGTCGGGAAATTTCCGATAGGCGATGGTGTTCTTTCGTTCCGAATATTTGAAGATATAGGCCGATTGAAATTCGATCTCCCGCATGAGCGCATACGTGTCAAGGAACTCCTCGTGGGTCTCGGTGCAAAAGCCCGCAATGATGTCCGTGCTGAGGGCAATGTCGCCCTGCCTCCGGATTTCGGCCGCCAATGCGCGATAGCCGGCCCGCGTATACGACCGTCCCATCAGGTCGAGGATGCGGTCGCTTCCCGATTGAAGGGGAAGATGAATCTGCCGGCACACGTTCGGATGATGCGCCACCACCTCAATGAGGGCGGGCGGAAAGTCCTTGGGGTGCGGGGACGTGAAACGGACGCGTTCGATTCCGGGAACGTCGGCCACGTCCGACAGGAGCTTGGCAAACGCGACGTCGTCGCTCCGATACGAATTGACGTTCTGCCCCAACAGTGTGACCTGTTTGTACCCCTGAGCCGCAAGGGCATGCGCTTCTTCGAGAATCCCCTGCGCGGGGCGGGACCGTTCTCGCCCACGGGTATAGGGCACCACGCAGAAACTGCAAAAATTATCACAGCCCCGCATGATGGCAATCCAGGCGTTGACCCCGGGCATGCGCTCCGGAAGAATCGCTTCATAAGTTTCGTATTCCGACAAATCCACGGCCATTGACTGTTCCCGGCGTTCCAGGGCCTTCGTCAGGAAGTCCGGCAATTGTCGATAGGAATCCGGCCCCGCGAGCACGTCGATGACGGGGTGCGACTCCATCAATTCCTTTTTGAGATTCTGGGCCATGCACCCCAGGACGCCGATCACCAGGTCCCGTGACTGCTTCATCGCTTTCCATTCGGCCAAATGGCCGTAGACCCGGTTATGGGCGTTTTCCCGGATGGCGCACGTATTCATCAACATCACGTCGGCCTGTTCGGGTGACGGCGTCAACGCGAACCCACGGTCTTTTAACAGCGACCGCACCAATTCGGTATCGTACTCATTCATCTGACAGCCGAACGTTTGAATGTAGACGCGATGGGACATTGAGAACCTCTTATGCCTTTCCTTCCCGGCGGGACTTCGTCACACGGGTGACGGGGCTGCTCTTTCAAGAGATTGAAACATCGGAATCGGAACTCGCCGGGGACGCGGCGGATCTTCGTCCACCAATTTCCCCAAGGCCGCGTGTTCCATGACCCCGGTCAACCTGCCCCGCCTGAGCTGATTGGCCAACGAGCCGGACGAGGCAACGTTCACCCGTATGAAATTGTCCGTCAGGCCGGTCCACAATCCATCCTTGCCGACTGATTCGAACAACACCTGACAATCCCGGTCCAGAAATTGTTGATAGAACCGCGCCCGCTTGCTCCGGGAGAGCTCCGACAGCCGTTGGTTCCGGATTTTGATCTCTGCGTGAGGCACGGGATTGCCCAACCGGGCGGCCGGCGTCCCCGGTCGCGCGGAATAACTGAAGACGTGGGCATAGGTCAACGGCAGATCGCGGACCAGTTCATAGGTCGCGGCAAACCGGTCATCCGTTTCCCCGGGAAATCCCACGAGCACGTCGATCCCCACGCACACGTCCGGGATCTTTTGCACGGCGCGTTCCACCCAGGCCCGGTACTCCTTCACGGAGTAACGACGGTTCATGGCCGACAGGATCCCGTCATGCCCGCTCTGCAGGGGCACGTGCAGGAACCGGCACAACTTCCGGGAGGTGCTCATGTATTCGAGGAGCGCGTCGGGAATGGTCGTCGGCTCGATGGACGAAATGCGGATGCGGGCCAACCCGGGGATGCGTTCCAGCCGTTGGATCAGGTCGAGCAGTCCTCCGGTGCCATTCGCGAAGCGCCCGACGTTCACCCCGGTCAGGACCAGTTCCCGGTGACCCCGTTCCACGAGTTGCTCGGCTTCCCGCACCGCGTCGTCGGACAACCGGCTTCGCTCACGTCCCCTGGCAAACGGGATCAGACAAAAGGAACACATGAAATTGCAGCCGTCCTGGATCTTCAAATTGGCGCGCGTCGTCGCGTATTCCCCCACCCCATCCTGAACAAAATCCTCCCGGCTCATTGATCCCGAATGCCGGACGAACGTCGACGCGCGTTTTTGAACGCGGGGCATCTCCTCCAGATAATCCGGCAGCAACATTTTGTATTGGTTGCCCAACACGAGATCCACGCCCGGCAGGTGCTGCAAGGTGTTGAGCCCGGTTTGCGCATAGCATCCCGTCACCGCGACAAACGCCCGCGGAGAGTGGCGTAACGTCCGGCGAATGACCCGCCGGCAATCAGCCTCGGCGTTCTCCGTCACGCTGCAGGTATTCAGGACGAGCAGGTCGGTCGGCTCTCCATAGGCCACCTTTTGGTACCCCATTCCCGTGAACCGGTCGGTCAGGACAGCGGTCTCCGATTGATTGAGACGACATCCGGCCGTGTAAAATGCGACTTTTTTCTTCATGAGACTTGCGCTTCGTGTAAGGAGGCCTATTATAGAGAACCCGCCCTCACGCCCACAACCGCCGACTGTTTCTGCGCCGATACCCCATAAGAGCGCCATCCATGCTCAAAGGCAGGACAGGCATCATAGTGCTTCCTGCTTTTCCGGGAATGCCAAAGATTTCTGAACGTCAGCTTGCGTGCCATAAAAAATGACAAATTCCGCGTCAATCACAAAAACAAATTGCCGAGGGGACCGGTTAGGAGTACAATGAAGAGAAGTGGCAACAGGAATAGCTGCACGATGCCTCTTCTTGATGGAAGGTGCCGTATGACCCACCCTTTTCCGATTGCACCAATTTTCCTCTCAGCGCTCCTGGGGCTTTTCCTTCCCGGCCTGAGCGGGGCGCAGTACTCCCTTCCCATCGAACCGGATGAAGAAACCCGGCTGGAGGAAATTTATGACTATGAGACGAGCATGGTCATGTTTTTGTATTCACTGAAAGGGACGGAAGAAGTCGATTACGTGGTCGGCAGAAAAGTATGGGAGCACCAGAGAAGCGTGTACGGGAATCCCGTGTACTATCTTGAGCCCTATCCGTTGTTTTATTGGTGGAACCATACGATGTGGAATGATCCCGAACAAGATGGAGTCAACGGCAACGAACTCGTCTATCAAGAAGACGTTGATTTTGACGCCACCCGCTATAAACCCTGCCTGTTTAACGGGCAACCCTGCTGAACGCTTCCGTCCTCCGCTTGCCCTTCAGGGGATTGCGGCGCTCTCCCGGATGCGACCAGGCACAAACCCATTCATCAGAATCACGCGATGCCGGCCCCATGCCAGCTCTTGAACGGTCCCAAACGGCACAATCCTCCCTTCGCAACCGCCTGGCGTCCATTCGCCTGCTACCCGGTCAGGTCGTTGCGTTAGCCGCCGCGGCCCTGATTTTCATCGGCGCGGCCCTCCTCATGCTCCCCTTCTCCACTCCGGAAGGCGTGGAATTACGGTTTCTCGACGCCTTGTTTACCGCAACCTCGGCCGTGTGCGTGACCGGGTTGATCGTGATGGATACCCCTCATGAATTCACCACCTTCGGGCAACTCATCATCCTGCTGCTCATTCAAATCGGCGGACTGGGCTATGCCTTGCTGGCGACGATCATCCTACTGGCCTTGGGACATCGCATCGGCTTACGCGACCGGATGATGCTGGCCGAAACGCTGAGCACGTTTGACATGGCCGGATCGATTCGCTACGTCAAAATCGTGGCCGTCGCCACCGTGACGCTGGAAGGATTGGGGTTTCTCTTTCTCGCCATACGCTTTTCACGGGACATGCTGTGGGGGGAAGCCCTCTACTCCGGACTCTTCCATTCCATCTCCGCCTTTAACAACGCGGGATTTTCCCTGTTCTCCGACAGCCTGATTTCCTATCGAAGCGACCTGTCCATCAATCTGATCGTGACGATTCTGGTCATTCTGGGCAGTATCGGATTTTTGGTCTTTCAAGACGCGTGGGACAATCTCAAAGGCCACCGCTTTCGGCTCCAAACGCATACGAAACTCGTGGTCGTGGTCACCCTCATCATTCTTGTATCAGGCACCCTGGGCATCACGATTCTCGAATGGAACAATCCGCACACGTTGCAACCCTTGAGTATCGGAGAACGCCTGGCCACGGCGCATTTCCACGCGATGTCCCGTACCGCGGGCTTTACGACCATTGATATCAGTGCGATGAATGACGCCACCCTGTATTTTCTGCTGCTCCTGATGACCATCGGCGGATCACCCGGCAGCATGTCGGGAGGAATCAAAACCACGACGTTTGCCATTATCTGGCTGACGATCTGGGCGGTGCTTCGACGCCGGCACGACGTCGAAGTCTTTCACAGGAGAATACCGAGAGAATTGGTGGTCCGCGCGTTTTGTCTTTGTATCCTGGCATTCACGGCCATCACCCTGTTCACCCTGGCCCTGGCCTTTACGGAAGAACGCCCGTTTTTGAGCATTATGTTCGAAGTCACGTCGGCCATGGGAATCGTCGGCATGTCCCTCGGAGACGGGGACGGACGAAGCTTCTCCGCCCTGTTCACCGATTTCGGCAAGCTGGTGATCATCGCCTCGATGCTGATCGGCCGTTTCGGTCCCCTCCTCATCGGCCTGTTTGCCATTTACACCACGACCACGCCCCGGTATCGCTTCCCGGAATCCCGGGTCATGATTGGATAAGAAACACTCCCGTTACTGCAGGCGTCGCTGAAGCAGCAGAACAAACGCCATCAGGGTGGGCAGCGGAGCCACCAGAAGGGGAAACAACCAGACCCACGCGTTTTTTCCGCGGACACGCGCCTGGTCATAGATCCAGACAAACACCCACACCACCAGCAGGAAATAGTTGATCCCCAACCAATGCGTGGTGCGCGTGGTGAGTTCGCTGGTGCTCCCGCCCGTCGCGGCATTCCAAAAGAGCAATTGCAAGACACCGAACGTCACCAACAGGATGACGACGATCCGTTTATTCCACACGTACATGATTCACGCCTCCTTTGTGAGAGAGATCATGTTTCGAATGTGATGGTGAGCTTCTCCCTTTTGGGGAATCAACAGAATAGTACGGATCCCGGCAAAAATCGAGACTCAACCGCAACAAGATCTCACTTTTTCCCTTTTTTTCACTGCCATCGGCATGGATTCCGGAACAACCCTGTTGATGAAGGAAAAAGTCATCTTTTTCGGCCTGTGGATAACGCAAAGAATCTTGCTATAATATATTGAATTACAATGGTTTTGTCTGTTCCCAGATTATCCACTTGTATCCCCAGTTATTGGAATGAAAGCACAACATTTAGTATTGACAATTCATCTTCGACTCTATAGATTGTGTGACTTCAAGAAACACTCTCTAGAGTCAGAATCCTTAGGTTTTCCCCTCTAGGTGCAAAAATGGATCAGTCACGTGTCAGATTACGCTATGACCACAAGAGGCTGATCGTGCACTCAAGTCGCCAAATCGCCCGAAGCCAATCCGGCGTTTTCCTGGCAATGCCCCCCGTTCAGGGCCGGCAGGCAGCCAGAGGAATCGAGTCGACTGCCGAAGGCAGCTACAAGGGAAGGGGCGTGCTGTCCGATCCCAGAAACCACATGAACTCGGCCTCCTGACCTGATACCGGTCGGGCCCAGGGAGAATCGTTGTGAAAATCGAACGCCGTTTTACCCGAGCCGAAGCATCTCCCTACGAAAGTGTTCCTTTTTCCACACGGTCTTCGGAAATCAGGAATCCGGACGGCTCCGTGGTGTTCAAACTCGATGATATTCAGGTCCCCGATCAATGGTCCCAACTGGCCGTGGACATCCTGGCGCAAAAATATTTCCGGAAGGCCGGAGTGCCGCAGCTCGATCCCGATGGGGAGCCAGTCAAGGATGATCAAGGAAACCCCGTTACGGGGGGTGAACGTGATGCACGGCAGGTATTTCATCGACTGGCAGGCTGCTGGACGCAGTGGGGTGAGACCCATGGGTATTTCGATACGGACCAGGACGCCCGGGCCTTTTATGCCGAACTGTGTTTCATGCTGGCCAAACAAATGGCCGCCCCCAATTCACCGCAGTGGTTCAATACGGGCCTGCATTTCGCGTATGACATCAGCGGCCCCTCGCAAGGTCATTATTTCGTCGATCCCCACACCCAAGAACTCAACCTGTCCGGGAACGCCTACGAGCGCCCCCAGGTTCACGCCTGTTTCATCCAATCCGTCGATGACGACCTCGTCAACGAGGGAGGGATTATGGACTTGTGGGTCCGGGAAGCCCGATTATTCAAATACGGGTCAGGCACCGGAACCAACTTTTCCAGGCTTCGAGGAGAAAACGAGCCGTTGTCGGGTGGGGGAAAATCCTCCGGGCTGATGTCCTTCCTCAGGATCGGAGACCGTGCAGCAGGCGCGATCAAATCGGGAGGCACCACCAGACGGGCCGCCAAAATGGTGTGTCTGGACCTGGACCATCCCGATATCGAAGCGTTCATCGACTGGAAGGTGATCGAGGAACAAAAGGTGGCCGCCATGGTCACCGGGTCCAGGATATGCGCCAGCCAGTTGAACGCCGTCCTGAAAGCCTGTCGTCAAAAAAATGCCGGCGGGCTCGAGACGGTCGAAACCGACCCCGAACGAAACCGTCAACTCAAGGAGGCTATCCGCTCGGCTCGTCAAGCAGGCGCGCCCGAAGCCTACATCCAACGGATCTTTGCCTATGCTCGAGAAGGCTATACTCATTTCGTGTTTCATGAATACGACACGAACTGGGACAGCAAGGCCTATCAAACGGTGTCCGGACAAAATTCCAATAACAGCATTCGCGTGCCCAACGGATTTTTTCAGGCGTTACGGGAAAACGGCGAGTGGCACCTCACCCGCCGGACGGACGGAGCCGTGGCCAAGACACTCAAGGCCAAGGATCTGTGGGATCGCATCTGTTGGGCGGCCTGGATGTGTGCCGACCCGGGCATGCAATATGATACGACGATCAATGAATGGCATACGTGCCCGGACGACGGGCGCATCAACGCCTCCAATCCATGCAGCGAATACATGTTCCTGGATGATACCGCGTGTAACCTGGCGTCTCTGAACCTGGGCACCTTCCTCACCCCGGAAGGTGAATTCGACGTCCCGGCGTATCGACACGCCATCAGACTCTGGACCATCGTCCTGGAAATCAGCGTACTGATGGCCGGATTCCCGAGCAAACCCATTGCCGAAAAAAGTTTTCTCTTTCGGACGTTGGGGCTGGGGTATGCCAACCTCGGGTCCCTGCTCATGAAGCTGGGCATTGCCTACGATTCTCCGAAGGCGCTGTCTATCTGCGGAGCCCTGACCGCCATTCTGACCGGCGAAGCCTATGCCACCTCGGCGGAAATGGCGGCGCAACTCGGCCCATTCCCCGGGTTTGAGAAAAACCGCGACCATATGCTGCGGGTCATGCGAAATCATCGAAGGGCGGCGTATCAGGCCAAACTTGACGACTATGAAAGCCTGACGATGACGCCGAAGGCCATTGACCCGATCTCCGCCCCCGCCGCACTCCTGCGTGCCGCGCAAGAGACCTGGGACCGCGCCATCGAATTGGGAGAAGCCCACGGATTCAGGAACGCCCAGGCCACGGTGATCGCCCCCACGGGCACCATCGGGTTGGTCATGGACTGTGATACCACGGGGATCGAGCCCGACTTCGCGCTCGTCAAATTCAAGAAACTGGCCGGAGGCGGGTACTTCAAGATCATCAATCAGAGCCTCCCCCCGGCGTTAAAGAAATTGGGGTATTCCCATGAACAGATCCACGACATCATCACCTATGCCACGGGAACCCGAACCCTGAAACAGGCTCCGTTCCTGAATCACGAAGCGCTCCGTGCCAAAGGGTTTACGCCGGAAGTGCTCGATCACCTGGAATCGACGTTGGACGAAGTTTTTGAAATTCAATTCGCCTTTAATAAATGGACGTTGGGTAAGGACTTTTGCCGGGACACCCTCGGCTTCTCCGACGCCCAACTCAACGATCCCCAGTTCAATATGATCGGCGCGTTGGGGTTTACCCAGGAAGAAATTCTTACGGCCAATGATTTTTGCTGCGGGACCATGACGGTAGAAAAGGCGCCTCATCTCAAAGACGAACACCTTCAGATTTTCGACTGCGCCAACCGGTGCGGTCGCATCGGGAAACGATACATTTCAACCCAGGCGCATATTCGGATGATGGCCGCGGCACAGCCTTTTATCAGTGGCGCAATCAGCAAGACCATTAACATGCCTTCGGATGCCACCGTCGGGGACGCGGAAGCCGCGTACCTGATGGGGTGGCAGCATATGCTCAAGGCCGTGGCCTTGTATCGAGACGGGTCTAAACTGAGCCAGCCTTTGAACGCCTCCGCTGACCTGACCGAACAATCCGAACGGCAGGACGACGTCATGAAAGTGGCCCAACAGGTGACCGAACGGGTGATGGTCCGGTATCTCGCCAAACGTCGCCCTCTTCCCTCACGACGCGGGGGGTATACGCAGAAGGCCATGATCGGCGGACATAAGATTTATCTCCGCACCGGCGAATACGAGGATGGGACGCTCGGAGAAATCTTTCTCGACATGCACAAGGAAGGGGCGGCGTTTCGCAGCCTCATGAACTGTTTTGCCATTGCCATTTCTTTGGGGCTCCAACACGGCGTCCCTCTCGAAGAATTCGTCGAGGCCTTCCTGTTCACTCGCTTTGAACCCAACGGCCCGGTCAACCTCAATGACCATATTAAAATGTCGACGTCGATCATCGACTACATCTTCCGTGAGTTGGCCATTACTTATCTCGACAAGAAAGAACTCGCACAGGTGAACCAGGACGACCTGCGCGGGGATTCCGTCAAACAGGATCCCGAATGTACGGAGGACGAACCGGCCGATCCCAGAACCATCATGACGACGGCTATCAACCCGGAACTGTTTCCCGCTCGACATCGCATTCAAAGCGACGCCGCGACCGGAAACGGCCAGGGAAACGGAAACGTCTCACACAAACTCGAGATGAGGCGGGAAACCCTTGCCTATGCCACTGAAATAGAAATGGCGTATCAGAAAGGGTTTGAAGGCGATCCCTGTCCCAATTGCAAACAGTTCAAATTAGTCCGCAACGGGATGTGCCTGGTCTGCAGAAACTGCGGTGAAACCACGGGGTGTTCGTAGATTTATTTCTTCACGTCCATCGCACACCGGAACCCAATAGTCAGATCATTCGCGTCGATGGGAAACATCGGCTCTGCGCTTCGCCGGGCAGTCACTTTCAGCCACTTGGGCGGATCTTCCCACGACCCGCCGCGATAGACTTTCCGCTCTCCCTCTTTGGGCCCGGGTGGATTTTTCTCCGGACTCTCTTCGTAATACGTCCGGTCATACCAATCCGCCACCCATTCCGAAGCGTTTCCCGCCATGTGATAGAGGCCATAGGGACTCTTCGTCCCCTCCTTTAATCCATGGCGAATACTCATTCCGGTCACCCCGCTTTCCACGGGCGCCAACGTCACTTCGTAACTGACCCATCCGGTCGTCCCGAAATTGTACCGTGCAATATCGACGAACGGCTGCATATGCCCCCAGGGATATCGGCGGCCATCGGTGCCCCGGGCCCCCTTCTCCCATTCGGCTTCTGTCGGCAGCCGCCTGCCCACCCATTCACAATAGGCTTTCGCACTGTCCCATGCCATGCCGACGGCCGGACGGTCTTTCGCCTCTTCGAGCGCCGCATAATCATCCCACAACGGTGGCAAATCGTGATTGGTCTCATCGAGAAACTTCTGATACCGCTCCATCGTCACTTCAAATTGATCGATATAATAACTGTCCAACACGACCATGTGTTCCGGACGTTCATTCCTCGAGCCGTCATTGGCCCCCATCAGAAATTCCCCCTCGGGGATCTTGATCACCGGAGCCCCATCCTTCCCCTCGATCATTTCAAATTGGGATTCGATCGGAGGTTCGCCTGACTCGTACTTCCATTCAGCCGCCGCGGGGTTCCATCCCAGGACCAACCCCGTCATTCCGATGACAAGAGTCAACCACGCTCCACGCTCTTTATGCCGATTCATGATTCTCCTCCGTCCACAACTCCACGTCGTTAGGGTGTTGAATTCCGTTGGCATACCTCCGCCCATTCAGAACTGTTTCCCCATTGTACAAAGTGAAATTGGGGATCACAACCGATAAAAAGCCCATCATATTGATGGCTGCTCCCGTACCCGAATCACGCCGACCCCAAAAAAAGAGCCGCTGAAACAGGGTTCAGCGGCTGCTCTATGGTGGCGTCCCCAACGGGATTTGAACCCGTGTTGCCGGCTTGAAAGGCCGGCGTCCTAGGCCAGGCTAGACGATGGGGACACGAGGCGAATTCTCAGAGAGAGCGCATGCTAACAGGGGGGATCGGACCGAGTCAAACCGCACCTTCGTTTCCGAACGGTCGAATGAACCACGATGCCTTCAGGGCATGGGAAGACATCCTACCCGCATCACGGGAACGTCACGCTCGGGCTGATCTAAAAAAGGTATGGGGCGGGTCGATAAGCCGGATTCTGTTCCGTATCGATCATGCATACGGCGGTGACCATGTCTCTACGGCTTATGTTGCCACAAGCCTCCAGCGACCTACCCGAGAACCTTGGCCGGGCCGACCTCTCCCGAACGTCACCGACTCATCCTCGCCAACGGCTTTCGCCGTGCGAAGCCGGTCTGGCCGTTCGGAGCGTCCTCCTATTTGGTCTTGCTCCGGGTGATGCTTACCCTGCCATCCACGTCGCCATGGACGCGGTGGGCTCTTACCCCACCGTTTCACCCTTACCCCGGCACCATCCGAAGATCGTCCCGGGGCGGTTTGCTTTCTGTGGCGCTCATGTCGGATTGCTCCGCCTGGGCGTTACCCAGCACCCTGCCCTTTGGAGTCCGGACTTTCCTCTCACCTGCGAACAGATGAGCGGCCACCTGACCCACGCCCTCATACCCGGGAACTATGATACGCAATACCTGTTTGGGAAACAAGAGACTTATGGAAGAAAGCGGTGCGGATACGGTTATCCATCCATGTGTTCTTGAGCCACGGATTCTTGGACGCTCAAGCATTCAGGCGTTTCATTGAGAGCTTCTTCGTAGTACAAAATGCGATAGCAGTAGGGACAGGTCAACAGTTCATCCGCCCGCTTCACGCTGGCGACTAACTGGGGGGGAATTTGCAATTGACAACCTTGGCAGGTTTCACCGTGAACGGTTGCCACCACGATGAGTTTCAAGGACGATTTGAGTATCGAGTATCGATGATAGACCGGCTTTTCCAATGAGGCCAACAGGCTTTGCTTCTCTTGCTCCATCCGAGTGACCTCATCCGTCAGTTTTGCGGATAAGGCCTCCAGGGCAACCTTTTCCTGCTCCAAGGTTTGCGTCACGTCCTGAAGAAGTTTCTCGACTTCTTCCAATTCCTTCTGTTTCTCTTCCGCCCGCTCCATGGCCAGGAGGACCCGTTCTTCCAGGCCATCCTTTTTCTTATTGGCCATTTCAATTTCAAACAAATGGGCTTGATATTCTTTATTCGTTTTCAATTCGTTCAACCGCTCGCGCATTTTCTGGACGTGGCTCTCATGCGCACTCAAGTCCTGTTCGCCGCTTCGCCGCTCCGCCGCAATGATCTCCAGCATGGTCTTCAGGTCTTCCGATCGCTTGCGAGCCTGTTCAACCGGCAACTGCGCCGCTTGAAGACGTTGGGGAATCCGTTGTTGCTGTTTTTCGAGATCGTGCAGCTTCAGGTCAAGCTGCTGGAGTTTCACCAGGAGGGAAAGTTGAAAATTCAAAAACGCCTCTGCGCGTAAGAAAGGAGTGAGCCATTCATGATCAAATATCTTACCTCATCTATCCTGCAAATAGCAAAGTTGGTGGGCCCACCAGGACTTGAACCTGGGACCAACTGATTATGAGTCAGCCGCTCTGACCAACTGAGCTATGGGCCCCGGCAAACGTTCAGGCACGTTTTAAAACCCTTCGGCAAAACTGCGCAGTTTCTTGCTCCGGGTCGGGTGGCGGAGCTTGCGTAACGCCTTGGCTTCGATCTGCCGGATCCGCTCCCGCGTCACCTCAAAGTCCTGCCCCACTTCTTCCAACGTATGGTCCGTCGCTTCCCCGATCCCAAACCGCTTCCG
>JAHRAK010000030.1 GCA_020027535.1 Nitrospirales bacterium | reverse complement strand
TATGGCGATATGGGGTGGGATTGTCAATAAGGAGGGGAACTGCTATTATATTGGCAGTATAATGGTAAAATCTGGCATGGAAAAATCAGAAAGATTGGTCGCTGATAGTCTCATCCCGGCTAGTGATGTCGAGGAAGCTTTCGCGCGCTTTCTCGACCCCGTACAAGAAGTCAATCCTTTCTTGAAGCGTGTAACCCTCTTTCTCTGCAAGACGAGCAGTATTCTGTTCGGATATTTCCTTTGTGGCTTGGCGGGTGCGCTCCTGTGTCTTGCCTTTGTCTGACGAGTAATGTAAAAGCTCTCGCCAGAGAAATCGAATAAAGACCTCCTGGGCAGCCACAACCCCTCTCCATTGCATCTCATTCATCCTCGCTCCTTTCAATAGGTCGGGCCTACCCTTATCACCCAGGCGATGCTGAGTCCCGTGTATTGACCGTTGTGGGGATTGATAGCTCTGCACTGGGAGCGACCCAGGTCAAGCCATCTGGCTCTTGTATTCCACGGGAGACCCGACACAGGCCACCTGGGAATAAGGGTGTCTCATGGTAGGTGGCGTTTGGCGTTTTGTCAACCAATTTACTTAACAAAATACGTATGACAGCGTAGCCTTTCCTTACCCATTATCACCCAAGCAGCCTTTGTCGGGTCGCTTGCTTAATACAATAACCATGGCGATGGCAATGCGGGTAGCTCCCGTTGAAGCCATCGCCTCTAAATCATACATGGCAAATAAGCAAGGTGCCTCCCAAAACTCTTGGGTGATATGGGTAGGCCCGGCCCTTGTGGGTTCGGGAATCTACTCATTCTCTCGCCCAGGAGGTTTGCCATGCGAGTCCTCGCATTCACCGTTTTAGTTTTACTTATTACCGCCACCGCCTACGGTCAAAGTTGGGAAGACATCGCCAACGAATCCATGGCGAGCTTTGGGATTGGTCCGTCCGGGACCACTCAAGGCACCGTGAACGGAAGCGGCGTGCCGCAATTCAACATGCAACCCCAAGGATACAATCAGGACCGCGGATGGGACTACGAAGGCATGGAGCAGCAACAACACCGTGCCGCCGAACAATCGTACTGGCGATTGCAAGGCTCCTACGGTGTCCCGCACAACGAGAAACCGATAGCACCATGCGGACCGTACTATGCGCCTCGGGCTGCGAAGAATTGTTACTGAGGTTGAATCGTGGCTCGATTCGCCTTTGGGCTCCTGATGGCTGTGGTGGTGTCGTTGGCCTGGTTCTTTGTGGCGGTCTGGTTGGTTCTTCCGGTGACGTTCATTTCCGAAGTCGCCGTGCCGGTCGAATGGGAAGGATTGATGGGATATACGGCGAAACTCCTAATCTCACTGACGACCATCGCCGCTGCCATTCAGGGGTTCTTTTTGGGGATGTGGCTGTTAAGGAACTAAAGATGCTGGAGGAAGCGATATGTACTGGGAAAAAGAAGATTATGAATTGGAATTACTGGAATTGACGTTTGCTCATACTTTCATGGCGACTGTTCGTGTTGGAAGGGAAGACCTTACCGTGATGGTTGATCTTGATTTTTCCGATTCAGAGAAAAATCCAAACGATTTGACCATTCGAGAAATCAAGCAAATGGCTTTCGATTTAGCCCACGAAGAAGTCCTGGAAGAGCAAAAGGAGCTGGTTGAGTCGAATGCTTAAAAAAAATACGGCGACGCAAAAGGAAAGGCCCCTTTTTTGTCGCCGGGTGCGGAAAGGGGGCTATTCCCTTTCTGCACATCACGGTGGCTAGGGGGTCCAATCCCCTAGCCACCAGCTTACTATATGCTAATTAAACGAAAAGCGCAAACCATTGGCGTCACGCAACTGGCGGCGATGATTCCTCACGAATACGGAGCCTTCGCCCTCATGGAGGCGATCATGTGGGGACCGGACCCGTATTGTCCGCGGTGCGGCAATCAGAAGATCAACGAAGCCAAGCGAGACTTTCATTTCTGGTGCGGATCGTGCCGGAAGCATTTCACCGTTCGCACCAATACCATGATGGCGACGAGTAACATGCCGCTCCGCAAGTGGTTCTTTGCGATGTACTTCTTGGTCACGGCCCGGAAGGGCGTTTCGTCACTCCAACTATCGAAGGAGTTGTCGATCTCTCAGAGAACCGCGTGGTACCTCCTCCATCGGCTGAGAGAAGCCTGTGCCTCCGGGCCTGACCTTTTATCAGGGCACGTCGAAGTCGATGAGACATTCCTGGGAGGCAAGGAAACGAACAAGCATAGCTACAAGAAACTCGGGAACATGGGGCATGAAGGTAAAACGATCGTGATGGGATTACGACAGCGCGAAGGACAGACGGTAGGCCGGCATATCAGCGCGACGGATCGGCTCACGCTTTGGACAGAGATTCAAAAGCACGTCTCGAAGGGGACGACCATCTATACGGACGACCACCCTGTCTATCGGGGCCTGGAACGCAAGGAGTACACGCATGAGTCCGTGAATCATCGGCAAAAGGAGTACGTGCGCGGGGATGCTCACACGAACAGCATGGAGAGCGTATGGGCGGTGATGAAGCGCGGCTATGTCGGCACGTACCATCACTGGTCCGACAAGCACACGCAACGCTATGTGAATGAGTTTACGTTTCGACTGAACGCCGGCGACGTGCAGCATGACACGTGGGATCGGATGATTGCGCTATGTCAGTGTTTGAAGGGGAAGAAACTCAAATATAAGGAGTTGACGGCAAATTAGAGAAAGGAGAAGTTGATGCTGTACATGATTAGTTATGACTTAATGAATCCAGGGCAAGATTATTCAAAAATAACAGAAGAATTAGAGCGATTGGGAGCATCAAAAATTCTCTACTCCCAATGGGTAGCTAGACTCACCAATACAAGCGCAAGTAAGTTACGTGACTACCTCTTTGGATTCATGGACAAAAATGATCGGCTATTTGTTTGCTGTCTCGAAGCTCCTAGGGACGGCATCTTCTGGTCCGGTCAAAATCTGCTCAGCAAGATTGGCAATATTTAGGCTGCCACTCAGTACCACTAAAGCATTTCGCTCTTCTTGGGTTTCAGGCTTCACGTGTATGCCGTCTTGCCACCAGTAAATTTTCATCTCAATCTCCTTTTAAGAATGGGGTTAAGCTATGCCTATACCAAAAGAATTTGATACCCTGAATGTCATTGCAAAAGTTGCAGAAAAAGCCGTCAATGGAGACACGGAGGCCCTGCAATGGCTCGAAAGCCATAATCTTTTAGTATGGCAACAAATAAGGGATCATACCGGACGGCTTACAGGCCAACGCTTTACTTGGAATGCCGCGATTCTCGACAAGGCATTCTTTTCAGATAATCCTCAATCGTAATCATTTCAGCAGAAATAACGCCGGCCTCGATGTGCCTATTACCGATAGAACTTTTTGGTTTGTTTGACTGCTCACCAGTGTTCATAATTCCCGAATGAGAGCTCTTGACACCAACGTCCTCATTCACGCCCATCGGAAGGAAATGGCGAAACACGCAGAAGCCGGTCAACTCCTTCGCAACCTTGCGGAGGGGACAAAGCCATGGGGACTGCCGGTTTTTTGCCTGGGTGAGTTTCTTCGCATCGTGACGCACCACCGCGTGTTTACCCCTCCTACCACGATACAAAACGCTCTTGCGGCGTTGGATGGGTTACTTCAAAGCCCGACCGTAAGACTTTTGCTCCCGGGTGATCGGTACTGGTCTTGCTTTCATAACGTGATTTCTCAAGGCCAGGCGACCGGCAACGTTGTATTTGACGCCCAGATTGTTGCAGTCTGCCTGGAACATGGAATCGACTTCTTGATTTCAGAAGATCGCGGGCTGAAACGTTTTGAAAACAACAACATTCAGGTTGTTCCGATCTGACCTCTTTCGATTTTGCGTGAACGGCCTTCACGCATCCTTCTCCATTGCGGCGTCCTCACCGCTTCGTCACCTCTCGCCATGGACAGCAGGGATTTTCGCCATGGTGCTTCTGTGCAACGTCCCCCTCGCACACGGCCGGGAATTCGGGACGGCACGGGGGTCGTCCCCTACTCTCGTTTCACCGCCCGTCACCCTTCATTTCGTTACGTGGAAAGCGGATCATCCCCAAGCGTGGGACGAAGCTATTCGGCGGTTTGAGCAAGCCCACCCACGCATCCGGGTCAACCGGGAAATTGCGCCGCATTCCTCAACGGCCTATCACGATCTACTGACGCAGAAGTTGAAGAACCGGGACGTTTCGCTCGACCTGTTCTTTATGGACGTGATCTGGCCGGCGGAGTTTGCCGCCGCTGGCTGGGCCTTCCCGCTTGACGAGTATTTTCCCCAAAACGAACGTGAGAAGTTTTTGCCGGCCACGATCGCCTCAGGCGTGTATCGGCACCATATCTACGGGGTACCTTCCCGTATCGACAGCGGAATGCTGTATTACCGCAAGGACCTTTTGGAGAAATATGGATTTTCGCCACCCTCGACGTGGAATGAACTGGTGCGTCAAGCGGAGGCGGTTCTGGAAGGAGAACGCACCACACACCCACTCCTCAGGGGCTACAGCGGCCAGTTCAAGCAATATGAAGGACTGGTGTGCGGCATGCTGGAGTTCGTGGGCAGTCACAACGGCTCGTTTCTGACGGAAGACGGCAGGCGCTCGAATTTGACGGCGCCCGAGTCCTTGCTCGCGGTGCGATTCGTCCGGGAGCAGATCATTCAACGACTGGCGACCCCGGCCGCGCTGACCTATCAGGAGCCCGAGTCTCTCGCCGTGTTCATCCAGGGGAAAGCGGTGTTTCATCGCAATTGGCCCTATGCGTGGGGCTTGGCGAATGATCCGCGGCATTCGAAGATCGTGGGGAAGGTCGGCGTGACCACCCTTCCACGTTTCTCCGGAGGCAAGAGCATGTCCGCTCTAGGCGGGTGGCTCTACGGCATCAGCGCCTATTCGCAACATCCTGATGAGGCGTGGGCCTTCATCGAGTTTATGACAAGCCCTGCATTGCAGAAATATTTTGCGATCCATGCCTCATTGGCTCCGTCGCGCCTTGCGCTGTATGCCGACCCGGAGGTACTCCATGCCAACCCCCAGTACAAGGATCTGCTTCCGGTTTTTCGAACCGCTCGACCGCGCCCCCGCACACCGGTGTATCCGATTGTTTCGCATATTCTTCAGCGGTATTTCAGTCGCGTGCTGGCTTTTCCCAAAACGGATATTCTAGAAGAAGCCCAAGAAGCCGATCGGAAGATCAATCGGTTTTTGGCCTTGGTTCGTGATGCGAGAGAATGATGCGATGACGCCATCGACCCGAGATCACGCCACCGGCTGGTTGATGATCTTTCCGGCACTGACGTTCGTTGCCGTCTTCTCGCTCTATCCGGCAATGGATTCGTTTTTGCTGAGCCTTTACTCGGAATTCCCCGGTTCGGAACGGTCCTTTATCGGATTCGGCAATTACGCGGAACTGTTCCGGGACCCCGTCGCCCATCAAGCGCTCATCGTCACGCTGGGTTTCGTCCTGCTCTCGACCACCCTGGAACTGCTCTTGGGCACGGGCATTGCGCTGGTCATTCACGAACGCTTCAAAGGGCGAGGATGGACCCGGGCGGCCGTGCTGATTCCGTGGGCGATACCCACGGTGGTGGCTGCACAGATGTGGCGATTTCTGTTGAACGATCAATACGGCGCCGTCAACGCGATTCTCTTCGGTGATCAGGTGGACGCCTACGTCCCGTGGCTAGCCGATCCGTGGATGGCCTTTGGTGCCATTGTCCTGGCCGACGTCTGGAAAACGTCGTCGTTTGCCGGCCTCCTGATCCTGGCGGGACTACAAGTCATTCCCGATGAAACCTATGACGCCGCGCGCATCGATGGAGCGACGGCATGGCAGCGGTTTTGGCATATCACCTTCCCCCTGCTGAAACCCGCGCTCCTCACCGCGCTGTTGTTTCGGACCATCGATGCGTTTCGGGTATTCGACCTCGTCTTTGTCATGACGCAGGGCGGCCCGGGGGACGCGACGCAAGTGATTCAATTCTACGGCTATAAAACCCTCTTCACCGAAGGACGCGTGGGCTATGGGACCACGATCTCGGTCACGGTTTTTGTCGCGCTGGCGATTTTCTCCCTGTTCTACGTCCGTACCGTCGGATCCAAACTCCTGCAACGGGAGCCGGCATGACGAAACCGTTACGTCCGGCGTTGCTTAGTGGGATTCTCCTGGCCGTACTGGGCAGCCTGTGTCCTTTTCTTTGGTTTGTCCTCACCTCGTTCAAATCACAAATCCAGGTCGAAGCGATTCCCCCGACCTGGTGGCCGGACGGCAGCGTCGGCTTTTATGCATCGGCGCTGATCGAGCATCGTTTGTTACACTACATCCGGAACAGCGTGATCGTTGCCGGTGCCACGACCGTCATCGCGCTGGTCGTCGCGACTCCGACCGCCTATGCCCTGGCGCGGCTGCGGATGGCGGGAAAAGCGTGGATCCTGGGTGGGCTCCTTTGTGTCGCCATGTTCCCGCACATCGTCATTGCGGGACCGGTCTGGCAAATCCTGGAACGCCTCGGCGGGCTGAATACCCATTGGGGACTGGTCCTGCCCTACGTCTCACTGACCCTTCCTCTTGCGGTGTGGATCCTGACCACGTTTTTTCAAGAACTGCCTTTCGAGTTGGAAGAAGCCGCACGGATCGACGGCTGCACGGGATGGCAAGCGTTGTACAGAATCCTGCTCCCCCTCGCGGCTCCCGGACTGTTTACCACGGCCATCCTCACGTTTATCTATGCGTGGAACGAATTTTTCTTTGCCCTGCTGATTCTCACCGACCCCGAGCATCAAACCCTGCCGGTGGGCATTGCCCTGTTTCAGGGAGAATTCACCATGCCGTGGGGAGAAATAGCAGCCACCTCCGTGATCGCCACGTTACCGTTAATCATCATCGTCCTGTTGTTCCAGCGCGGGATCATCAGCGGCCTGTCGGCCGGTGCGGTGAAGGGATAAGGCATGGCCGGACTTGCTCTGCGACACATCGAGAAAACGTTCGGCCGGACCCGGGTCCTGCATGACGTTTCGCTGGAAGCCGGTGAGGGTGAATTCGTCGTGTTGTTGGGCCCGTCGGGTTGCGGCAAATCCACATTGCTTCGCATTATCGCCGGGCTCGAACCTCAAACCCATGGCTCGGTGCACATCGGAGGACAGTGCGTGGACACACTGCCTCCTCCGGACCGGGACATCGCCATGGTCTTTCAACACTATGCCCTCTACCCGCACCTGACGGTCAGAGAAAACCTGGCCTTCGGGTTGAAAATGCGCCAAGAGCCCAAACCCGTCATTGAACAGCGTCTCGCTGAAACCGCCGCGTTATTGGAAATTCACGACCTGCTCGACCGGAAACCCAGGGAACTCTCAGGCGGTCAACAACAACGCGTTGCCATGGGTCGAGCCATCGTCCGGAAGCCCCAATTGTTTCTTTTTGACGAACCCCTTTCGAATTTGGATGCCCGCCTTCGGGCTTCAATGCGGGTGGAGTTGAAGAAATTGCACCAACGCTTGGGCACTACCATGGTCTACGTGACGCATGATCAAGCCGAAGCCATGACGCTGGGGCACACCATTGCAGTCATGAATCACGGCAGGATTCAGCAGATCGGCCGGCCCGATCAGATTTATCATGAACCCGGCAATCCCTTTGTCGCCGGGTTCATCGGCAACCCTCCGATGAATTTGTTCGAAGGCTCCTATCGCCTCCATCAACGGGAACTCGAATTCCGCGTAGGAGATTTGACACTCAAAGTGCCGTTTCAGGTTCACGACCCGGCAGGCACAGACGCCGGAACCGCGACCTTGGGGGTCCGGCCTGAAGACGTGACCTTCGATCCGCCGGGGTCGAGACACGTTGCGGTCGCCGGAACCATTGACGTGATTGAAAACCTTGGCGGTGATTCCGTGGTGTATCTCATCGTCGAAGGACAGCCTCTGGTGACACGCACCTCTCCCGTCCTTCGGCAACACGCGGGAGATTCCGTCACGGCCTACATGAAAAAAATTCACCTGTTCATCAACGAGAACCGGGTTCCATTGCCGTCGTCATGAAACGCCGAACGTTTCTTTTCCCTATAGTGCCTTACGTTCTGCCTTCGATTTTCTTTTTTCTGTTCCTCTCCATCGACTGTATCGCCGGGGCCGACCATCCATCGGGCATTCAACCGTTGGAGCAACTCCCCCAAGCTCGCGCCCTTTTCACCGACGCATCTATTCGCGCCCTTCTCACGTCCGCGGACCAGGAATTGTTTCTCAACGAATTGGACAAGCAGCCGCCGGACTGGGATCAATTGCACGACCGGCCCGGTGAAGAACTCGGAACCAAGCTCTTTGACTTCAACCGGCAGCGGGATGCAGCACGGGAGGGGCATCCGCTATTGAGCCAGCGCGTGGCGTTTTGGTGGTCGGGCGTTCTGGGCGAATACCGTCAAGCCCATCGAGGATTCACCGTGGTCATGGGACCCGAGTTCACCCAAACGCCCTGGGGCCTTGTACGATTCAAACCTCTGAGGCTGCCTCATGAAATGATCGCCGTACCTTCAGCGACCGAACTGCGGACGCTCCAAGACCGTAGCGCAAAGAGAGAACCGGTGGAAATCGGAATCCTCTTTACCGGCACACTGCTTCCCTGGGAATCCATCATCTATGCCTTTTCTCACGACGGCGTGAAACAGGGGCTGATCATGCCAGTGGTGCAGGTTGACGGGGTACGGTATGTTCTCCATCCCATTCCGGATTAGCGTGGCGACAAGGGGGGCGACGGTTCTTGCAGGACCACGGCTTCGAAGACCGACGAATAATCGGCGTCTTGCAGGCCTTGCCCGACGGTCTCTTCCAGGATCCCGCGAATGCCGGCGAGTGCCGGTGTAGCCAGGTTCGCGTCTCGCGCCGCGTTCAGACATAACTCGACGTCCTTTAAAAGATGCCTGGTAGAGAAGTTGGGCCGGGCGTAGTCGCGGGCCAACAAACGCGGCAATTTTTTCTCGAACATGGGTGCCATCAAGGCGCTTTGACGAAGTACGTTCATGAACGTCTCGACTTCGACGCCCGCTCGCTGAATCAAGCCCAAGCTCAAGGAAAAGGCCGTGATATGGGCTGCAATAAGTTGATTCAAGGCCAGCTTCAAGGCAGCCGCCTGCCCAATCGGCCCCACGAGCAAAGGTGCTTCGCAAAAACATTTCAATACCTCGTCCCACCGTTCCACGTGTTCGGCTTTTCCACCGACCATGACGAGGAGGCGGCCGGCCTTCGCTTCGGCAAGGCTCCCGAGGACCGGCGCTTCGAAATAGTCTCCTATGCCCGTTCGAATCTCCCGACCGAGCGCAATACTTTCAGATGGAGCAATCGTCCCCATTTGAATAATCGTCCGATTTTGAACGTCGGGTTTTCCCGAAACAAACAAGGCTTCCTGTATGGCCGGCGCATCGGCCAACATGAGAATGGTGCACTTTGAAGCCTCGATCGCCTCCGCGGCAGACCGTGCCCTGAGGGCACCCCGTTGTTGAAGGGCCGTGCATTTTTCTTCCGTTCGGTTATACACCACGACGTCATGGCCGAGCGTCATCAACCGCTCAGTCATGGCTGTCCCCATTAAGCCCATGCCTATCAATGAAATTTGCATCGTTCCCTCTCGCCTAAGAAAAAGTTAGTTGAGGTGGTAGGTTTATCGCAGGGCCGTGAGGAAATCAAACGAAAGGACCGGTCGTGACCGTGTCACTGCCGGTTGACCCTTGCTTTTCAAATCGGTATCTTCGTCTCTGCCGGCGGGATGGGAAAGGGCCTCCGGCCAAAGGGAATCCACACTCACATCGACCAACGGAACGCGGACAACCATGGATATCACAATCGGTTCAAATCAACTTCGCAATACGAATGGAACTTTTGTGGCACAGGACCAGGACCTGATCAAAGTCGAACACAAGGCTGAAGACGGGGGCATCCTCTTGAGCATGCAGCTTTACAACCCCGTCGGGTCGCAGGTTGCCAAGCTGGAACGCAACGAATGGACGTCCAATGACCAAGACCGCTTCGATCTCAAGACCGACCCCAAATCGGTGATGGTGATTGATAACACGCTGAAAGGCGTGGTGTTCTTCGTCAAAAAAAATGGGGAGAACGGCATCCAAATCCCACAAGCCAAATTTTACTTGCCGGGCGGTACGGTGTCCGAGGTGACGGCCGAACAGTGGCACGTCGGGAATAAGATGGAACTGAAAGACGCGGACGTCGATCTGCAGGGAGGTGCGATTGAGATGCAATAATTTCTTTCAGGCCGCCCCGGGTTTTTTGTTCTGAGTGATAGCCTCGACGCTTTTCTATCACGGGCTGGCTGATCTCCTCGTTCTTCTCCACTTCACCTTCGTTCTTTTTGTCCTGTTCGGAGGACTCCTGATTCTGAAATGGCGGTGGGTGATGTGGCTCCATCTTCCTGCGGCGAGTTGGGGAGCTTTGATTGAATTCGCCGGCTGGATCTGCCCGCTCACGCCCCTGGAGCATTGGCTCCGGGAAACGGGAGGAGGCCAGGGCTATCAATCCGGTTTCATTGAGTACTACGTCCTGCCCCTTCTGTATCCGGCAGGGTTGACCGGACAGACCCAAGTCGTCTTCGGTCTTCTTGTGCTTCTCCTGAACGGCGGCGTGTACCTGCTCGTGTTTCGCCGGCGTCGTCAATCCATGCACCGCTCATAGCCCGGATTTCTCACCAGGCTCCGTCGCGAGGGCGTCGAGACGCCGCTGTGCCGGGGCGCACGGACTGCAAGACGCTGTAGGCATAGTTGACACTATGTCGAAGTGGCTTGCGGGAGTACGCACCGGCACAGCGAGTGGATCGGCATCCGTAGCAGGAGGCTGGTGAGAAATCCGGGCTAACGCCCATTCCTTCAAAGAACCGTTTCCGCCGCGCCTGCGACTCTCTTGACCGCATCTTTCCCCGACAGTATAGTCGGAGCCGTACGTTTCCTTTGAGCATTGTTTCCATGAACGATTTGGCAGGAAAAAAGCTGGGATTGCTTCTGTCGACCCCGCCCTCTCATCCCAATGCGGACGTGGTCGCCGGATTGAGCCATGAAGCACTGCGTTCTCACGTAAATGTGTACTTGTATCTCATCGATGAGGGCGTGAAAAACCTCGAAAACCCGGCGATCCTCGGTCTGGCTTCGGCAGGCGTCAAATTAAGCGTCTGTGCGTATGGGTGCCAGCAGCACAAGGTTTCCACGGAAGGATATGGTCAAGAGGTGACATTCTGCGGATTAGTGGTCCTCTCCCAAATCATTACGGGCTGCGATCGATTCATCAGCCTGTAACGGGCTACCCGTTTTCTTCTTTCTCCCTTTTCTCATGGCTCTTCACGAATCTCTGCGGAACGGCTGTTAGTCACGGAGTCAGCGTCGCCGGCCGTACAGGAAGGTGATATTGATGCGCCGGGATTCATAGTCGTCCCGAAACGCACAGGTGTCCGATTCATGAAAGAGGTCGGAGTTAAAGACCAGGGCCCGGTTTGCTCGATAGGGCACCTTCACGGGCGATGCGTCGTTTTGTTTCAGGAACTCCCGAATCTTCGGCTGAAACACCGTCGAATTGTACACCTTGAAATCCCACTCCCGTGGAGCCTCCTTATCCCAGACAATCAATCCCCCACTCGCAGGATCGAGGTTCGCGTCATCGGGGGTTATCCAAAAATTGACGTTGACGGCTGCCGCATCGGCGTGGATTTTCAGGGGACGACGGGCACTATCCTGCTTAAACGCCCAGGCTTGGAGCAATCGATGTTGGTGAAAGATGCCCGGAAAGGCGCTGCGTAATTCTTCGGCCACTTGCAACAATAACGGTGAAGAAAACCCTTCGCCCAGGAACGCTCCGATGTAGCCGTCTTCATAATCTTTTTTCCAAATCGTCGATTCCCGGCAAAATTGTCGAAGGGCCTTGAGCGCCTCGGGCCGCAACAACGCATCGATATAAATGATTTCAGGGCGACTCGCATTATAGCGTCGCTCAATATCTTCTACGTCCAATTCCGGATTCAACGCTCCCTGGGGTAACGCAGGATTGTCGGCATAATGCAGGATTCGATTCACTGACGGCGCAAGGGCCCGGGCCTCTTCCTGACTGAGGTGGATTCGCTGGTTCGCCTCCCCCGATCGTAATGCCCTCTGTCGTAACGCAGCGAGAGTTTCCCGGTATCGGGAATCGGGCTGTCCCCACAATCCGCGTTCGGCCAAGTAGTGGATTTGCTCCGCATCGTGCTTAATCCGGGAGGAATAGAGCGCAGCAATCGGTACGGGCCTTCCATGGTTTTGTATCAGATGGGCCGACGTGCGGAGTTCGTGCAAGGCTCCATTCATATCCTGTTTCCACAACCGGGCCAATCCCAGATGATGATGGGCTTTCGCGTAATGGGGTTTGAGGGAGACGGCTTGCTGGAACCGGGCGAGCGCCTCGTCGAGACGTTCGCATTCAAACAGGATCACGCCGAGATTGCAGTGAGCCTCGGCATTTTCAGGATTGAGAGCGATGGCTCGTTGGTACGCGTCCCTTGCTTCGTCGCTCTTGCCCTGTTCCTTCAGGACCACGCCCAGATTGTTGTACCCTTCCGGGTGATCGGGTTTAATCGTCAAGACCTGTTTATAGGTCGCACAGGCCTCGTCCAATTCTCCTTTTTCCCGCAAGACGTTGCCCAGGTTCCCCAACGCTTCGACGTAATCGCTCTTGAGCGAGAGGGCTTGTCGATAGGAACGTTCAGCCTCGTGTAATTGATTCAGTTTTTGATGAACGAGCCCAAGGTTGTAAAAATAGAGCGGCTTTGTCGCATCGCGTTGAATGGCCTTCGTGATACAGTCGAGCGCTCGATCATACCGGCCTTGCTGATACGCAACCAACCCGAGCAAATGGAGGGCGTCGGCATGGGTCGGATCCTGCGTAAGGATTTTCTGATAACAGGTTTCAGCCTGAGACAAGCGTCCCCCCTGATGGTGGGTGATCGCCTCCGCAAACAGTTGTTTTGCAACCACCGTGTTTGACGACGTTGGAGACTTGGCCGTCAACTTGGCTTGTCGTCTTCGTTCGGTCCTGTTCATCAGACTATGCCAACCATTCGGCTGTTTCCAAATATTAAAACCCTTCGGCAAAACTGCGCAGTTTTCGGCTCTGACTCGGGTGGCGGAGCTTGCGTAACGCCTTGGCTTCGATCTGCCGGATCCGCTCCCGCGTCACCTCAAAGTCCTGCCCCACTTCTTCCAACGTATGGTCCGTCGCTTCCCCGATCCCAAACCGCTTCCG
>JAHRAK010000012.1 GCA_020027535.1 Nitrospirales bacterium | reverse complement strand
CCATCGGCAAACGCCGGTGCGGCCGCCAATACGAACAACGCCGCCATCACCAATGCGGCAATAAAAAACTTCTTCGACATTCTACACCTCCTTGTTAATCCTACTTCCCTTCTACTGCCTCCGCAGGTGCCGCCTCCGCAGGCGCTGTCTCCGCAGGTGCCGCCTCTGCAGGCGCTGTCTCCGCAGGTGCCGCCTCTGCAGGCGCTGTCTCCGCAGGTGCCGCCTCTGCAGGCGCTGTCTCCGCAGGCGCTGTCTCCGCAGGTGCCGCCTCTGCAGGCGCTGTCTCTGCAGGCGCTGCCTCTGCAGGTGCCGCCTCTGCAGGTGCCGCTTTCTCAGGCGCTTTCTCAGGCGCTTTCTCTTCGGAGCACCCCGACGTGGCCACCAATGCAAACACTGCCAAAATCAGTACGCCGCCAAAAAGGAAATTTTTCACCATGTCAGATCTCCTCTCTAAAGGATTAGAGAAATAAATCTTTCCTCTGATTTTTGCATACCGTCCCGGTTTCTTCAAGACGCCTCTTCTTCGGCTTTGGCCGTCACCTGGTAGAGCAATTGCATGTCTTTTTCAGCGGGGGCCGCAAAATCGCGGCTCCACTCCCACCAGGACCCGGGATAATTTCGCACCCGCTCATAGCCCGCCAACTTAAGTAAAAAATAGACCCATGCCGACCGAAGACCACCCAAACAATAGGTCACGACTTCTTGCCGTTCGTTCACGCCGAACGCATGAAACATGTCCCGAATGGCGGACGGGGGCTTGACCGTGGCATCCTGCCGGAGAAACCCGTTCCAGGGGATATTGACCGCGGACGGGATATGTCCGGGTCGAGGCAACCCCTCGATCTCTTTCCCTGCGTACTCCTCCACGCTTCGGGCATCCACGATCACCGTGTCCCGATGGGGACTTTTGACCAACTTTTTCAGTTCCTGTTTTTCAATGATCACGTCCGGTTGAACCGAAGCTTTAAAGTCGCCCGGCTTGAGACGAACCGGCTGGTGTTCATAGGGTCGATGTTCCGCCGTCCATTTGGGCCAACCGCCGTCCAGGACCTTGACACTCTTGTGTCCGAGATAGTGCAACATCCAAAACATCCTGCCCTCATCGCCCCAATTGTCAAAAGGATTGGAGTACACCACGACGTCACTCGAATTGTTCACGCCCAAGGCTTGAAGACGCTTTTCCAACCGGGCGATATCGGGATCCAACAACCCTTTGGCCGTCGTTTGAGGATCACTGTATTCATGCCAACTACTATGCACCGCCCCGGGAATATGAGAGGTGTACGCGCCTTCACCGCGCACGTCGATAATCACCAAATCATCCCGGCCAAGATTGAGGGACAAGGTTTCCGTATCGATGAGGTACGTGCTCCACATAAGTCAACCCGTCGTTAAAATATTAGTGTGATTTTCGGGATGAACCCCGTTCTCCTGAGCGGAGCATCCTAAACGTGTCTCGTCCGGCGTTTCCATATCCAACGCCGTCTCCAATGTGTCGTTAAGAGGAAATTGACGCGTGTATATCGTATACCGGTACGGGTCATCCGACCGCAACCCATACGTCTCCCGCAACATGGCATGCTGACCGTCGGTCAAAATATGGTACCGAACCCGAGCTTCCACAACCAAGTCCGACCGGGCTTCGGGGATGTCATAAGAAAACTGATAGTCACGGCTGGCCAACGGCAGCAGGCGATTGTCGTACACTTCGAGAATCACGGGTTGCCAGAGAATCCACCGGCCCATGGTGTCGGTTTGCTGCTCGAGAATCCGGCCTGCCCGATCCTTGACGTAAAATTCCACGGTAAAATGGCGATCGGGGTCGCCAGTGGGAATCTTATGCCCGGCCCCGGCATTGATCAGGGTGAGAGTCATCGTGACGGGCTCGCCCGGTTTGGGGTCGGGAGGATCGGCCCGGACCTGAATGGCAACCGCCCGCTTGATCATATCCGGATCATGCCCGCCACGCCACAAATGCCGCCGGCCTTGTCGAATGGGTCCTCCCTCGGCCACCGGACGGGAAACTTCCGGCATGTGGCAATGCTGGCACGTGAACCCCTGCTCCTTCATGAAAAACTCGCCTTCATATTCCGCATACGTGCCGCACGGGCCCACGTTATAGAATTGAAAGGGACCGGAGACCACGTTGTGACACCGGTAACAGACCGCCGTCGTGCGAAAGGCGGGATCGTATTCCGTGGGATGGGGAGCCGCCGAATCGTCAAACGGCCCCAGGATTTTGCCGTCACGCACGTGACACGCCGCGCAGGTGACGCCTTCCGCTTGATAGGCCATGTCGTAGTGTGGGTTATCAACCTCGACCGCCTTTTCGACCCGGTTATTCGGGATCTCCTTGATAAGCGTGGGCTGCTGGTTTTCCAACGGCGTGTGGCAGTTGAGACAGACCCAGACGTACCCGTCCTTTTTCCAATAGGCCTGGAAAAAGGGATCCCGATAGGCATGGGCATGAATGCTGGTTTTCCATTCCTCATAAATCGCCTGATGGCATTGCCCGCAGGACTCCGCACTCAAAGAGTCCAGCCCCGCCGGGACCTGCTGGAACGGAATGGCATGGGCATAATCGTCGCGCAATCCGAAAATCACGGTAGGCCGGACCTCCGTATAAAAATAATAGAACACGCCCGGGACGAGCAGCAGCAGCGCCAACAAGGCATACAGCCGGCCTCGACCTCGTCGTCGTGTTCGCAGTCTGGCCATCGTTTACGTGTCCATCAACGCGAGAATATGGTGTTCAACCGAAGCGGCAAGCGCCCGGAGGTCGTAGCCTCCCTCCAGGCAGGCCGCGATGCGGCCCTGACAATGGGTCCTAGCAATGGACCCCACAATACGGGTGAGTTCGCCGTACCCCTCATCCGTGATCCCCATACTCGCCAGGGGATCATCCCGGTGGGCATCGAATCCGGCCGAGATCAACACGAACTCGGGCCGAAACGCCGCCGCCGCCGGGACCAACACCTGATGAAAAATGTCCCGGTACTCATCCGTCCCCTGCCCCCCATACAGGGGCACGTTGACGGTCGCACCTTCTCCTTTGCCTCTGCCACGCTCATTTTCAGACCCGGTCCCCGGATAATGGGGATACTGGTGCGTGCTGAAGAAGAGAACGGAGGGATCGTCTTCAAACGCGTGTTGCGTCCCGTTCCCGTGATGTACGTCCCAGTCCACGATCAGCACGCGCTCGAGGCCATGACGCTCCTGGATGTACCGAGCCGCAATCGCCACGTTATTATACAGGCAAAACCCCATGGCGCGATTGGCCTCGGCATGGTGCCCGGGCGGACGAACCGCACAGAAGACCTGGTCGACCTGGTTCGCCATGACGGCGTCGACGGCCGACAGAGCCCCGCCGGCGGCGAGATGCGCCGCGGGCAACGAACCCGGTGACAGGGACGTGTCCAAATCGAGTGACGCATAGCCCGTGCTCGGGGCCATGTCTTCCAGCCGCTGCACGTAAGCCGGATCATGAATACGGGCAATCCACTCCGTCTCGGCTTTCCGTGGAGCAATCCGGGTCAACTGCGACATCGTCCCGGTTGCTTCCAGTCGAGCGACAATAGCTCGCAGCCGCTCCGGCGACTCCGGATGCGACCGGCCCATATCATGTTCCAGATACGCGGGATGCGTCACGATTCCCACACGGCCCATCAAATAATCCTTAGGTTTTTTCTGTCATCCCCGACTCTGATCGGGGATCCAGAGTTTTTGCCTTTTCCTCCGCTTTGCGAAAAGAAAGACGCTGGATTCCCGCGTGCGCGGGAATGACAGACTTGGCGCGTCGTTGGCTATTTTCATATCAAGAATGACAGGAGAAAACGAGCATCGGATGGTAGCATAAGGTCTATGGTTAGACAACGCGAAGACCCCTCTGCTACAGTCCGTCACCAGAAGTGCACTAAGAACGTTCATCACATTCAACAGGACACCATATGGCAGATCCCAAAATAGACAAATTCAAAAAAGTCCTACAAATGGATCCCAACGACGAGACCCTCTGGTTCGGGTTGGGAAAAGCGTATATGGGGGATGAAAATTGGGAAGAGGCCATCTCCGCCCTTGAGAGCTGCCTCAAAGTGAAACCCACCTATTCCGCGGCCATTTTTGCCCTGGCGCAATCCCTCAAACACGCCGCCCAAACGGATAAATGCCGCGAGGTCTGCGCGCAAGGCATCGACGTCGCCACCGCCAACGGCGACCTGCTCGTCATCAAAAACCTGGAAGAACTCCGGGATTCGCTTCCTCAACCCTCTCCTGAATAAGAAGCTTAAGAACTCGACAGCCAATCAAAGTATTGCGTCAGATCAACGTTGCCGCCGGAGATGATCACGCCTACGCGTTTGCCTTGCAACGCGGGTTCCTGCCGGAGCAGCGGCGCTACCGCCACGGCGCTGGCCGGTTCGATCACCAATTTCATGCGTTCGTAGACGAACCGCATGGCCGTGAGGATTTCCCGTTCTTCCACCACAAAGAATCCGGCCAGATGGTCGCGCAGGATAGGCAGCGTGAGGGTCCCCACGCTCGTCCGTAACCCTTCGGCGATGGTACGAGGATGCTCCTGCGGCACGATGCGATTTTCTTTGACGGAATACATGGCATCCAAAGCCCAGGCCGGCTCACACGCGTAGACCTGGATTTCGGGATTGATGCCATGCGCCGCCAAACACGTGCCGGATAACAACCCGCCGCCGCCGATGGGGCCGAGCAGGACGTCGAGATTCGGCACGTGGCCCAGCAATTCCAGGGCGGCGGTACCCTGCCCCGCAATCACGTCGGGATCGTTAAACGCTTCGATCCATTCACCCTGAAGTTCTTGCACTAGATCCCGGGAAAACGATTCCGCCTCACGGGGGTCGGCAGGCACGTGGACGATGCCCCCGTAGTCTCGAACCGCCGCCCGTTTGATGGGATTCACCGGTTCCGGCATCACCAGGTGCGCTTCTTTGCCCATCAACAGGCAGGCAAGCGCAATGCCCTGGGCATGATTCCCGGAAGAAAGGGCCACCACGGGCTTCGACGAGTGCCGTTGCGCCACGGCGTTGTACGCCCCTCGAAACTTGAACGCCCCCACGCGCTGAAAGTTTTCGCACTTCAGAAACACGGTGGCGTGCGAATGGGCATCGAGCCGCCGGGAAGTCTGAATAGGCGTTTCACGGGCAATGCCCTGCAAGCGGGCCGCCGCGCGTTCCACGTCATGAAAAGTGGGAAGAGCCATGATCGACCCGTACTCGGATCACCGCGCTTGAAGACCGCGTCCGATCAAGGATCGCGCTGCACCCAATTTTCAACCTTCAACCGCGGCGCCTTGCTGAAATGCTTGACGTTGTTCGTGACGACAATGGCGTCCCGGCTCAAGGCATGCCCGGCAATCATCGTATCGTTCAGCCCGATGGGTGAACCTTTCTTATACAAATCCGCCTGCAACGCGGCGAACGCCTCCGCAGCCCCGGCGTCCCAAGGCAAGATGTCATCCAGACGCTCAACGAACTCGGACACCAGTTTCCGGTGTTTCCGTTTATTGCCGGAACGCTCCGCCCCAAGCAGCAATTCGGCATACGTGATGGCCGAAATCGTCAGGCTGTGTCCCTGCGCCGCCGTGATCTGCATGGACGCCAAGAGTGACTTGGGACGTCTTCTGATCACGTAACTGCACGTGTCCGTGTCCAACACGTACACACTCAAAAAGTCACTCTCTTGTCATCCAGCAGTGACGGGCGCGCAGCCATGAAATCGGCATCGGCGGCCGGCTGCGCGGCATAAGAAACCCAGCTTTTTCTGATGGGCAGCAACACAATGGCGTTGCCTTCCTTGCGGATGCTGACCTCGTTGACGCCTCCAAACTCGAATTGTTTGGGCAGCCTGACCGCCTGGTTTTTCCCATTCTTGAACAATTTGGCCGTTCTCATCACTCACACCTCTATCGGAACGATTGACCTTGGACCAGGGTAAACCCAACATGGGCATATGTCAAGCATATGTTTTTGCATGAAGAGCGAATTCCTGGCTTGAAACGGGACCGGCTTTACCGCGACGGGACCGAACGCTTCCGATCGGGCGTCAGTTCTTCCAAGCGAAACTGCTTGGGGAGCAGGACGGGAACCACCAGGGCGACGGGATCGCCGCGTTTCAGCGTCGTGGGTTTTTCCAATTCCAGAAGGACGTTGGCCACAAACGCGTCGTAATCCGGAAGAAAGTCGTACAAATTGGGCGTGAGCTTGTATTCCTGTGATTTGATCCCTTCCCAGACGGAAAACGTGCGTTCCGGGTAATGATAAAAATGGTTGGGAACATCCTTCAGCATAATGCCGAGCTGCTTGGGATAGTAAAATCGGATTCCGCAACAGAGTTTGGCATAGCCGCTGTTTAAAATCGTGTCCACGTACATCCCGGAAAACGATTTGTATCCAAGCAGCCGTTCTTCGGGAAGGATTTCGGGCGCCTGCCATTTCAACCCATCTTTCGTCCGGCGAATCTTGCAGTCCACCGGACATCGGACCAGCCACCCGTACTGGCCCACCATGCGCACCGGCCCGCAATCATCCGGAAGCACTTTGTAGCCATCGGCGGCCAATGCCCGTTGCTCGTGCAAAGGCATATTGGTCATCAGCGGCCGGTGGGGATGAAAATCGAGTTTCAACCGTTCCGGCGCGATGGCGGTCGTGTACGCACGCTCCCAATACACGGTCCACTGAAGGTGGCTGACGTCAGGCGTTTCGCTCATTGTATCGTTTCCATTTCATCCGGTTCCGGCTTCGCCGCCGGCGCCTTGACCCATCGTTCAGCCCACACCGGCCGGCTGAAAACCACGAGTACCAGACTATGGGGACAACTCGACCACGGATAGCAAAAGAAGCAGACATGGATGGATTCGTGACAACTGGAAGGAAATTTAACCTTGGAAGAACCCGTATGCCACGCGGAGGTGACGGCAACCGTCTCAATCGTTACATGCGCTCGGTTTCTTCTTCCATGTGTTCTTCTACGGAAACATGGGTGAGGGTGCCGCGATAGTCACAGCGATGACAGCGAACGCGCCACTCTTCGACCCATCGTTCCTGAACAAAGGTTTGATTGCATTGGGGACAGACAAAGACCCCTTTGACGTAATGCACTTGTCGCTTAAACTTCATCCTCTTCCTCCTTCAGGCGGACTGATCGTATAAATGGATTCGGCGAATCAAGCCTGCCATAGGGCATTTCGCCTTTGCAACCAGGAGATGCCTCTGTCATCTCCGACCTTTCCCCTTCTGTCATTCCCGACATCTTTAATCGGGAATCCAGGGTCTTGGTTTTTTCGTGCGGGGTTTCGCCCCCGCACGACGAGGTTCCTTCGCTCTGCTCAGGACAGGCTCTTTTGTTTCGGCAAAAGGACCCAAAACCATTGGCGCCCGGGCGTGGCGCCATTGGATGACGCGCTACGAAGGCGAAAGAAAAACCCTGGATACTCGATTACAAATATCGAAGATGACCGCTCTTTTCCCTCCCCTTTGTAAGGGGAGGTCAGGTGGGATAGAGTCCCCGGGCGGCGGGTGACGGCAAGGCCCTTTACTTTACTTTACCTCCCCTCGCCCCTCCTTACAAAGGAGGGGAATAGGAGGCGGACGGCGGTTATTCGTGGGAGGTGGGGTTGCCGGGGGACTTGCGGCGGTGTTTTCGGGGGAACCGCTCGTCGTGGACCTGCTTCAGCCGCTTGTGTTCCACGTGCGTATAAATTTGGGTGGTGGCGATGTTGACGTGTCCCAACATCATCTGCACGGCGCGCAAATCGGCACCGTGTTCCAGCAGATGCGTG
>JAHRAK010000011.1 GCA_020027535.1 Nitrospirales bacterium | reverse complement strand
TCAATGACTTGGCCGATCGCACGATCGCCAAACCGGTGACCAAGGCCTACGTCTCGTACACGCCACGGCCCATCCAGGAAACCGTCTCCAATTTTTTCGATAACGTGGCGTACCCCAACGTCATCCTGAATGATTGGCTTCAGGGCAAGCGGACCCAGGGACTCGAGGACCTGGGCCGGTTTCTCGTGAACACGACGTTCGGATTCCTGGGGGTTTGGGACATGGCCACACCTCTTGGGCTCGAAGCCCATGATGAAGATTTCGGGCAAACCTTGGGCGTGTGGGGGATGGACGAGAGCATCTATCTGATGCTGCCGTTTATCGGACCCAGCACCGTGAGAGACGCTCCGAATTTAGGCATCACTGCCGTCACCAACATCCTGTTCTATGTGCCCAATCCTTATGTGATACCCGTCGCCCTCCTGGGCTTTATCGACTATCGGGCGGGAGTGGACGAGGCCGTCACGTTTCGAGACGAAGCTGCGGTCGAGCCGTATCTCTTTACGCGGGAAGCGTACCTGCAACATCGCAGATTCCTGATCTACGACGGCAATCCTCCCGTTGACGACGACTTGTACTTTGACGATCCCTTTGACGCTCTCGACGTTGAAGAACCCCTTCAAGAAGAGGCCTGTGCAGCTCAGGAATACTCAGACCGGAACGAATAGCACCATCTCCCCCGCCCCCCCTTCTTTCATCTTTGTATGGGTTCACTGGCACCCCACCACCCCTTCTGCTCCCATTCGGCCAGAAGCGCCGGAAGAATCACCAGGGCGCAGAGCAGGGCCAGGATCAACACCACGACCAGCAAGTTGCCAAGGCTGGCCATGCCCGGATGAGACGAAAACCCGAGTGCTCCGAAGGATGCCATTGTGGTCAGGGCACTGAGAAGCACGGCTTGGGACGTACTGCTCCGTAAGACCTCGACAATGGAGTGTGAATCAGCTTCCCGTCTGCGCAGGATCAGGTAAATGCCGAAGGCAATCCCCAGGCCAAGCACCAGGGGTAAGGCAATCACGTTCGCCAGATTCAGGGGAACGCCCAATGCCAAACACGTGGCGACCGTTAACAACAGCGTCAGGACCAGCGGCAACAGGACGAAGAAAGTTTCGCCCGGGCGTCGAAGTACCACGAGCAGCAACAAGGCGGACATCAGGATGGCCAATAGGGTCGCTTGAATACAGGCGTCGACAATCGTTTGCCCGGCTTCCAGCATGCTCACGGGCGAACCGATCGCACCTGGCGCCTTTTGCTGCACGCTCGACACGAACCGCCGGAGTGCCTGGTTTTCCTCGACGTTTTCAGCGGGAAAGACCTCGACGCGGGTCCGGCCGTCTTGCGCGGAATAGTGACTCGTCAGGCTTTCAGGTAACGTCCTCAGCGTGATTTCATCCGGGGACAGCAACCCTCGTAGTCGTTCAATCCACTTCGGGAAGTCTCCAATCAGCCGCACGCGGAGGTCATGGACGAAACGGGTCGATCCTTGAGACTCGTCAAACAGGTTATCGATCGATTGCATGAGGGTCTTCAGGTTCTTGTCGAGAGCACCCTGCAGGTGTCGGGATCCATGCGCGCCGAGTGCGGCGCGGAATTCTTTCATGGCCTGCACTTCTTCCTCTTCACCGGGCATTTCGACGATCGCCTGGGGAATGAGAACGGGCTCCAGCACCAACGCCATCTCGTCGATCATGGCCAACTTTTCTTCCTGATCGCCGGGCACGAAACTGGACAGCGTGAGGATTCGATCGACTTCAGGCACCGACCGAAGACTCTCCGCCAACGCCTCGGCGGCCGAAAGATCGTCGACCAGCACCTGGATGACGTAGGGAGAGGTGTCCGGGTCCGCCAGTAATTCTTGAAAGGTGGAGACGCTTTCGGTCGACGGGTCCCGAAGGTGCAGGGCATTAAAATCGAAGTGCAACCGCGGCACCACGACGACCGCAGCCACCACCACGGGGACCAGCACCCCGAGAATCATCCGCCGGTATCGGACAATCGCACTCGTGACCGGAGCTTCCGGGGAACCGGCTTCCGTCGTTTTCATGGGACTTGCAACACGGGACCGGGAAAGCGGGAACACGGTCAGCAGCGCCGGGAACAACGTGAGGTTCGCAAAAAGGGCGATAAACATGCCGACCCCGGCAATCAGCCCCATTTCCGCAAGCCCTCGATACGACGTGGGGAGGAAGGAAAAGAAGCTCAGGGCCGCGGCCACCGCCGCGAGCGTCAGGGCCCCACCGACCCCGGCAACCGCACGCCGTAAGGCCTCCTCGTGATCGCCAAAACGGGAAAACTCTTCTCGATACCGCAGGCCGAACTGGATCCCGAAATCCACGCCGAGCCCGATGAACAACACCGGCACGGATGCGGAAATGAAGTTCAACGAACCGACGGCCACCACCACGAATACGGCCGTCCACAGTAACCCCACCAGCAGCGTACACAGCATCGCCCCCACGAGCCGCAGGGAGCGAAACCCCGCAATCAACACGAACGACACCAAGACCAACGACAGCCCCGCGGCCAACCCGACGCCCCGGACAACCGTCTCCCGCTCTTCCGCTTCAATCGGAATGGGACCCGTCAGCCGGATTCGAACACCGGACCGCTCTTCAAGATCGGCACTGTGCCGGCGAAGGAATTCCAGCGGACCCTCGGCCGCTTCCAGGCTTGAATAGTCCAGCCGCGATTTCGCCAGCAGAAACCCGCGCGACGGATCACTTTTACCCGTCACGTCTTCGAGCATGGTCTGTTTCCAGGATGAAGCTGGAGGTTTCCCGAGTCGTTGAGCTTCAATCGCTTGGCTCAACAGGGCAAACGCGTCGGCCAGGACCTTCTGCTGCTCGGGCGTGGGGTCCTCGTTTAATGCCAGGGTGAGAATGGAAAAGAACCCGCGCAGGCTGGGATCCTGCGCGAGCGTCCCCAGAAACGGGGACCATTCAGCCAGCCGTTCATCCAATCGCCAGAGTTCATCGACGTCGAAATACAACAGTCCGTATTGATCGAAAAACTCATCCTGTTGGGGTTGATACACCGACGCAAATAACGAGGGTTGCCGCTCCAGAAGCGTTGCCAATTCGTGAACCGCGTCGCGTCTGTCCTCGGCGGAACCCTGATCCACGACGACCAGGATCAAATCGTCAAGCTGCGGAAACGTCGCATAGAAGTCCCGCTGCAATTGCCTGAAGTGAAGATTGGGATCCAACAAATGAACGGGGTCCGTGTCCAAGGTCAGGTTCTTCGCGACATACACCGCGGACAGGCCCGTGGCGACGAAAACTCCGATCACCACCCAGACAGCCGCTCGCCGGCAGCGATCCACCAACCAAATCAGAAAGGCCTGGTAGCCGTGCCCTATCCGATCAAGCACAGTGAACTGCCATGTGTAAATGTTCAGTCATTCGTTGACAATGATCGCAAGTTAGGGGGAATCCTTTATCCGGCACCCAACACCAAATAGTCATCCTCGCAGTCTCCCCTTCCGTCATTCCCGCGCACGCGGGAATCCAGGGTCTTTATCTTCACGAATGAAAAAAGCAAAGACACTGGATCCTTTCCTTGACTGGATCCCCGATTACGAACGTCGGGGACAAGCGTCGAGGATGACAGCAGGAGAAGTCGGGAATGGCAACTGCATGCTTCAAACAGTAATGCTCACGTGGAGGAATTTCAATGAATCCAACGGGAACCCGCTACAACCTCAATCGTCTGAGCCGTAACGCATTGGCAATGACCGACACCGAACTGAACGTCATGGCGACGCTGGCGATGATGGGGCTCAGGAGAAGCCCCAGGAAAGGATAGAGGACGCCTGCGGCAATGGGCACCCCCAGAGAATTATAGCCAAACGCGAAAAAGAGATTTTGCCGGATATTCTTCATCATGGCTTTGCTTAAGGTCCGGGCACGGGCGACGCCTCGCAGGTCGCCTTTCACCAGGGTAATGCCCGCGCTTTCCATCGCCACGTCGGTGCCCGTTCCCATGGCAATGCCGACGTCGGCTTCGGCCAGCGCCGGAGCATCATTGATGCCGTCTCCGGCCATGGCAACCACGTGGCCCTTCTTTTGGAATTGTTTCACGATCTGGTGTTTATGTTCGGGAAGGACCTCGGCCTGAACCTGTGGCAACCCCAGTTGTCGACCGACGACTTCGGCGGTCTGTCGATGATCACCCGTGACCATGACGATTTCGAGTCCTTCACGTTTCAGAGTATCAACCGCTTCGACCGTGGTGGCCTTGATCGGATCGATGACCCCGATGAGACCGGCCGGCTGCGCGTCAACCGCCACCAGCACCACGGTTTGCCCTTCTTTCCGCAACACGTCGCTTTGTGCATTGATCTCCGTTAATTTCTGCGAAGGTACACCCATGTCCCGTTCGAGAAATTGCCGATTGCCCAACGCCACGACCTTCCCATCCACCTGACCTTCGACGCCTTCACCGGTTTGCGAACGAAATTCTTCGACCTCACTGAAGGGAAGCCCTCGTTCCCTTGCACCGGAAACAATAGCTGCAGCCAAGGGATGTTCGCTGACGCGCTCAACGCTGGCCGCCAATCGGAGCAGGTCCACCTCACTCAATCCCGATGCGGGAACGACCGATTGCAAGACGGGTTTCCCTTCCGTTAACGTGCCGGTCTTATCCACCACCAGCATCGTCACCTTTTCCAATCGTTCAAGCGCTTCGGCATTTTTAATGAGCACGCCCGCCGTGGCTCCTCGTCCCATGCCGACCATGATGGACATGGGCGTGGCCAACCCGAGCGCACACGGGCAGGCAATGATCAGCACGGCCACGGCGTTCACCAAGGCATAGACCAGGCGAGGCTCAGGCCCGATGCTCGCCCACACCCCAAACGTCATGGCCGCACCCAACACGACAATCGGGACAAAATACCCGGCCACGGCGTCGGCCACCCGCTGGATGGGTGCGCGACTACGCTGAGCCTCGCTCACCATCTTCACGATCTGCGCCAGCATGGTTTCCTGGCCGACGCGTTTGGCTTCCATCAACACGGTGCCGGTTCCATTCAAGGTACCCCCTGTGACCCAATCTCCTATCCGTTTTTCAACCGGAATGGCTTCGCCCGTGACCATGGATTCATCAATCGAGGTTAAGCCTTCCAGCACCTCGCCATCCACCGGGACTTTTTCCCCCGGACGAATGCGGAGACGTTGACCGGCTGTGACCCGTTCCAAGGGGATCTCCTCTTCCCGGTTGTCGTTCCGCACGATCCAGGCGGTTTTCGGCGCCAACCCGAGAAGGGCCTTGAGCGCACCCGTAGTACGACGACG
>JAHRAK010000004.1 GCA_020027535.1 Nitrospirales bacterium | reverse complement strand
GACTTCCAGATGTTCGGGCACACACCGATCCACTTCGACCCGCCCACCCGTCATGGCCCCGGCGATCAAATACGTTCCGGCTTCAATTCGATCGGGAATCACCTCGTGCTCCGCGCCATGCAACGCCGGGACCCCTTCGATGACGAGACGCCCGGACCCGGCTCCGGAAATTTTGGCCCCGCGTTTGACCAGGAAATCGGCCAGGTCGACAATTTCCGGCTCCATGGCGGCATTGTTGATCACCGTCGTACCTTTCGCGAGACAGGCGACCATCAACAAATTTTCGGTTCCGGTGACGGTTGGAATCTCGAAATCGATGCATTGGCCTTCCAACTTCGCGGCACGTGCCCGGATATAGCCGGAATCCACGGAGACCGTGGCCCCCAGCTTACGCAGTCCATCCAAATGCAGGTCCACCGGCCTGGGGCCGATGGCGCACCCTCCCGGGAGGGAAACGACGGCTTCCCCGAATCGGGCCAACAACGGGCCCAACACCAAGATGGAGGCCCTCATGGTTTTGACCAGATCATACGGAGCCTCAAGAGAGAGGACGTGGGTCGCGTCGACCACCACCCGGCCCTCCTCCTGCTTGACGGAAACGCCGAGTAAGCTGAGCAGCGTCATCATGGTGGCGACGTCTCTCACCTGCGGCAGATTGGAAATCGTGCATTCTCCTCCCCCTAACAAGGTCGCTGCCAAAATGGGGAGCGCCGCATTCTTGGCACCGCCCGCCCTGACGCGCCCCTCGAGGCGTTGCCCTCCAGTCATGACCAAACTGTCCATACCTACGACGTTCGCTCCAGACAGATCATGCGATCGATACCCGCCTGATCGCGCCGAATCGTTTTGACGACGAACTCTTTCTTGTCGCTGACTTTTCGACAAATGTCTTCGGACTGGTTCATTCCCATTTCCATGACCAGAATCCCGCCCGGGTGCAACAATGACGGACTCTCCGCAAGAAGGCGATCGTAGAACTCCAAGCCGTTCAGGCCGCCATCGAGTGCAGGACGAGGCTCAAACGCCCGGACTTCCGGTGGAAGGAGATCGCATTGATCCGCCGGAATATAGGGGGGATTCGAGACAATGGCCGAAATCGTTCCTGCGAACGTGCGACCGGACAACGGTTCGAGACACTCGCCCCGGAAAAACCGTATCCTCCGGAGCACGCCATGACGTTGCGCGTTACCCCTGGCCACACGAAGAGCCGGAGCGCTGCAATCCGTGGCAGAGACGGTCGCTCCCGGACAGTCCAAGGCCAAAGAGACGGCCAGGCATCCCGAACCCGTTCCCACATCCACCATGTGACAGCGAACAGTCGAGAAGCGTGAAGCCAGGACTTCCTCGATGAGCAACTCGGTTTCAGGCCTTGGGATCAACACGTTCGGGTTCACGAGAAAGTCCCGGCCTCGAAAGGCTTGGGTGCCCACAATATATTGCAGGGGTTCCCGTAACGCCCGGCGGCGAAACAGCGACTCGGTTCGTGTCCACTCTTCCGGCTCGATCCTGCCTTGAGGGTCGGAATACACCATGAGACGCGAAATCCCCAAGCCGGATTCCAGCAACCAGAACGCCTCATTTCTTGAATTGGCCACCCCGGCGGCCTCCAGGATTGCCATGCCTCGTTGATAGGCGGACAGAAGAGTGGCCGGGTGTCGAACGGAACCGTGCAGAGCCGTCGTATCAGTCTCCATGGTCAGTTGTTGGACGCGATGTCGGCCCCACTGCTCTCCGGCTCACGGGCATCGTTCAACGCTTTCACCAGTTCCTCAAGGTTCCCGTCAAGGATCGAGTCCAACTTATATAAACTCAGCCCGATCCGGTGATCCGTGACACGATTCTGCGGGTAATTGTAGGTGCGAATCTTTTCACTGCGCTCACCCGTCCCGACTTGAGAACGACGATGCTCGGCAATCGAGGCTTCCTGTTTTTCACGTTCGGCGTCGCCGATACGGGTTCGCAGGGTCCGCATGGCTTTTTCCCGATTCTTGAGTTGCGACCGTTCATCCTGACACGTGACGACCATGCCGGTGGGAATATGGGTAATACGCACGGCCGAGTAGGTGGTATTCACGCTCTGTCCTCCCGCACCCGAAGAACAAAACGTGTCGATGCGAAGGTCTCTCGGATCGAGATGCACCTCGACGTCTTCGACTTCAGGCATCACCGCCACGGTCGCCGTGGACGTGTGAATGCGCCCGCTCGCCTCCGTGCTCGGGACTCTCTGGACACGGTGCACCCCGCTCTCATAGCGAAAGCCGCCGTACGCCCCTTTGCCCTCAACCAGGAAAATGGCTTCCTTGATCCCGCCGATGCCCGTCGCGTTGGAATCAATCATCTGCACCCGCAAGCCATGGCGTTCCGCGTATCGCATATACATACGCAACAATTCACCGGCGAACAACCCGGCCTCTTCGCCGCCGGTCCCGGCTCGTATTTCGACGAATGAATTTTTATCGTCTTCGGCGTTTCGGGGATGCAGGAGTTGCAGCGCACGTTCTTCAACCCGCGCACGGTTCTCGTGTAACGTCCCCAATTCATCGGCGGCCAAGGCCCTGAGTTCCGTATCCAATTGCGGGTCATCGAGCATCCGCGAGGTATTGTCGATTTCCCGGAGCAGGCGCCGATACTCTGAAAACATCCGGCTGACTTCTTCAACGTCAGCCCGCTCTTTGTTGTAGGCGATCACCACCGGCGGCTGGCTGAGGACCGCCGGATCAGCCAGGCGATGGGTCAACTCGTCGTAGCGGTTCGCCACGGCTTCCCATTGGGCGAGCCATCCCTCAAACTGGGGTTCTCTCTTGTCGTCGGACATAGGAGGTCACTCTCTACAACTGGAAGAACGTATGCGAGAAAATCGAGAAGCGTGAGATCGCGTCGAACGGGTAGGCTAGGCTTTGGACTTCTTGGCGTATTTTTTCTTAAACCGTTCCACACGTCCTTCGGTGTCAACGATTTTCTGCGTGCCGGTAAAGAAGGGATGACAGGCGGAACAAATGTCCACCTTGAGATCGCCCACGGTCGAACGGGTTTGGAACTTCATGCCGCACGCGCAACTGACCGTCGCCTCGGAATATTCAGGATGAATGCCTGCTTTCATGATGCCGATTCCCCCTAACAACTGTTTCAAGCCCTATATGTACCATGAAAGACCGGGCGTTGGCAAAGGGCGGGAAAGTTAGGGAATTATATACCTGAGTAACCATCGCTGGGATAAAATAAGTGCAGTTGAGTTCCAGGCGGGGTGTATTTCGTCATCGCGCCAACAGACCACGATCCGGCACTTCCCGGCCATTGGGCTACGGTCA
>JAHRAK010000002.1 GCA_020027535.1 Nitrospirales bacterium | reverse complement strand
CAGGCACCCCTTTGCCGGACACGTCCGCAATCACCAATCCGATGCGTGACTCGTCAATGAAAAAGAAATCGTACAGGTCCCCGCCGACTTCCTTGGCCGGGATGATGACCGCCTTCACGTCGTGGTTCTCGTTGGCCGTCAACTCTTTCGGCTGAAGGGACATCTGGACTTCCCGGGCCATCTCAAGTTCCTGCTTGACGGCTACCAGCCGATCACGAGTGTCCAGAGCAATTTGCAGGGCTTGCACGTGTTTGATGCCCTTTTCGATGGTCGCTTCAAGATCGTTGAAATCGATCGGTTTGGTCAGAAAGTCAAACGCCCCGCGGTTCATGGCGATACGAATGTTCTTCATGTCCCCGTAGGCGGAGACGATCACCGCCTGGACGTCCTGGTCGACATCCGCAAGTTGACCCAGCAGGGTGAGCCCGTTCATCACCGGCATGTTGATATCGGAAAGGACCAAGTGGACGTCCGGGTTTTCCTCCAGCACCTGAAGGGCCTCTTTGCCGTTGTGGGCAAACAGGAACTTGAGATCTCCTTCGCGGATCCGGCGGCGGAATTTCTGACGTACCAACAACTCAAGATCTTCTTCGTCGTCGACGACCAACAACTGAGTCGGTGATTTGCTCATGGCCCGGATCCCCAGTCAATTTTCTTCATTGACCGATCATTCATGCACGACCCGTTGCTCACACTGCCCCAAGAGCATCGGCCCGGGTGGCGCGAATGTCCAGAATCTGAGTAAACCCGCTGATCTCGAAGATTTCAGCGATGTGCTCGGCAAGGTCGCAGAACAGGGCCTTGCCGCCTTCTTTCTGTGTCAGACGAGCAGCGATGAGCAGCGCACGCAAGCCGGCACTGCTGATATAACTCAGATTCTGAAAATCAAAGATCAAGGTTTTATGCCCGGCATCGATCTGTTCCTGTACGGCACTCTCCAGAATGCCCACACTGGACCCATCGACTCGCCCGCTCACGATAAGGATCGTGGCCTTGTCACTCTGCTCGGCTTCCACGGACAGTTTAGCTCTTTCCTCCATAACCCTTCCTCCTATTCGCTCCTACTTCCCGTAACCCTTGCTCACCCTTGCACGCGTCAACCCGCGGTCGGGCACAACCTTCCGCACGTTGGTTCCGTTTCTATTATAAGAATGCCCTCACCAGATAGCATTATCCCAATTTTGCTTCAAGAGCCATGTCTCTGTCTACTCCCGATTCAGGCTCATCCGCGTAAGCCAACCATCAGTGAATCCGTGGGAATTGCCCATAGTACTACCATTGGAGTCGGTATGCCAATACCATTATGGGGGCGGCAGGGTTGATATGGCACCGGCCTGGCTGGTTGTGGAATTTGGATGGTCTTTTGCCATTTGAAATTGGCCTGTTGATTAAGAGCGACAAAAATAGCATACTGAGGAAGGTGACTTCCATGGTATCCGACGGGCGACACCGGGGTCGTCGTTGATCATAGCGGCATGACAATGAAACAGATTTCCCTTACCCCCGACTTATCCTCGATTGCGGAACTGGAGCAATCTCTCGAAGACTTTGCCGGTGCCCATGACCTGGATATGGGGTTGCAGAATCGCCTGAATCTGATGCTCGAGGAACTGATCACCAATAGTGTGAACTATTCCCTGCAAACAGTGTCTGGACCGAAACTGGAGCTCTGTCTTTCGCTGGAAGACACGTTTGTCGTGGCCCGGCTTGAAGATAACGGGCCCGCGTTCAACCCGTTCAGCGACGCACCCGAGGCGGATACCTCCTCGTCCCTGGAGGATCGGCCCATTGGGGGGCTGGGCATTTATCTGACGAAAAAGTTTGCGAATGAATACGCGTACAAGCGGGTCGGCGACCGCAACCGCGTGACCTTGCGGTGCAAGATCGGGGAAACGCCCTAGGCCCCAGATCATTCGCGTTCTGGCGGCGACGAATCGGTCCCGGGGGCTGCCACGCGGACGGTCACGATGTCCGTGCCGTGGTATTGCTGGTGGCGGACCGAGGACGCCAGGTGCCGCAACAACCGCAGTGAGACTTCCCGTTCGACCAGGTCTTCGTCGATCCGTGCGCCAAGCAGCGCGCTCCGGTCCTGAAGGTTGTCCTCGCCGGTCGAGGCGACGAACTCAAGGACCGCTTCGCCGTCTTCCTTGTAGGCCACCAGGAGCAAGCGCCGTTTGCGTCCCTCTCCGGCCTCGTCCCGTTGTATGAGCGTCAGCAGCGTCTCCTCGCCGGCGGCGTCCAGCCGGTTCGCCATCTCCGCGTCCCACCCGCTTCGGGACGCGAATGCGAGGAGAAACTCCCTGATCTTGGGCAGGGCCGAGACCCTGCACTCCACTTCCAGCCGGGAACGGGGTTTTGTCAGATCCGTGAAAAGGGTCATGAGGATGGCCACGAACCCGCCGGCCGTCATCCCGTTCTGAAGAAGACCCCCGGCGAATGCCGAAACCGACTCGGGGAAGATCAGGCCGTTTTGGAAGCCGACCCCCACCCAGAACGAAACCCCGCAGACCAGGCCCTTGCGATAGTCAATCCCGTCCCGGACGACCAGGTTCATGCCGATGACAAACAGCATCGCCAGAAAGACGGCGAGGTAGGCTGCGACGATCGGGCCCGGTATCGCCAGGACCACGGCGAGCGCCTTGGGAAGGAAGGCCAGCCCGATGAGCGCGGCCCCCAGGGCAATGCCGACGCGACGGGCGCCGACGCCGGTGAGTTCGGTCACCGAGACGGTCGTGGAGTAGGTGGTGTTCGGCACCGTTCCCGAGAGGCCGGCCAACAGCTTGGCGATGCCCGCGGCGGCCACGGCGCCCTGCACCGCCCGGAAATCCACCGCGCGAGGCCGGCGCCAGGACACGTGCTGAATGGCGATCGACGCGCTGATCGTTTGCATGGTGTCGATCAGGGCCACGAGCACGAATGCCGGAAGCAGCGTCCAGAAAACCGGCGTGAACTCGAGATCGAAGCCCGGCCATGCGCCCTTCGGAAGTCCGATCCACGAAGCCTCGGCGACGCGGCCGGCGTCGTAGAGCCCGAACACCCCGGCGACCATCGACCCGGCGACCACGCCGGTCACCGGCGCCCAGAGGCGCCACGTCCCCGTTCCCTTCAGGACGCTGCCGGCGATGACGAGTATGGTCGTCAGAGCGCTCAGCGGAGCCGCCACACCCGGCAGTTCGGCCGGCACGTCCTTCAGCATCGCGAAGACGTGCGACATCACCGTGACCGGGATCAGCATGATCACCGTTCCCGTGACGGTCGGCGTCAGGATTCGCCGGAGCAGCCAGAGCCGGGTGGAAAGCGCAAGCGGAACGAGCGAGGAGACGACGACCAGGGTGGCAAGCATGGCCGGCCCCCCTTTGGCAAGCGCCGTGACACTGATCGCAATGGAAGCTCCGGAGATGCTCATCAAGAGCACGTAGCCCGAACCGATCCGGCCGAATCGAACCGCCTGCAGCACCGTGGTCGCGCCGCAGACCGCGACCGCGGCGAACACCGCCCATGACAGGTAGGATTCGGTCCCACCGGCGGCGCGGATGATGATGGCCGGCACCAGGACCGTCGCGGCGACGCTCAGAATGGCAAGTTGCAGCCCCAGCCCGAAGGCGAGCGCCATCGGCGGTTGTTCGTCGGGTTGGTAGCGGACGCCCGTGGAATTCATGCCGTATTCCGGATTGCCCGGAGCACGTTTCCGGAACCGGGCACAGGGTCATGGGCGTCCACGTCATGGGGGAACACTGCGCTATTTTTGCTTCTCCGTGAAGGCGTGTCAATCATCATATCCCCCTTCAAGGCCTGAAAAAGGCCCGGGTGGTCATGACAGATTCGGGCTATTTTCATACCAGGGACAAAATTTTGAGGTTACGCGGAAGGTCTGCTATACTACTCGACTTATATGGTGCAGGCGACTCCCGCAGAGGGGTTGATCAGAGAGTGAACACGCATTGCTCGCCCTTCTCACCTCCGTCTCTCCGAAAAGCGGTATTCCCTTTGTTACCGGCTGCGAGTGGTCGTCTTTCGTGAGCATAGACCTGAGGGTTCATTTCCGCTGGTGAAAAAGTTATGGGATTGTTCAGTCGATTTTTGAGCCTCTTCTCCAGTGACATGGCCATCGACCTGGGGACGGCCCATACCCTGGTCTACGTCCAGGGGAAGGGTATTGTGTTGAATGAGCCGTCCGTCGTGGCGATTGAACAGCAATCGAGTAAAATTTTGGCCGTGGGGAGCGAAGCCAAACGAATGGTCGGCCGGACGCCCGGCAACATTTCCGCCATTCGTCCGATGAAAGAGGGGGTCATCGCGGACTTTGAAATGGCCGAGCGGATGCTGCGCTATTTTATTACCAAGGTTCACAATCGGACGGCGTTTGTCCGGCCCCGGATCATCATTGGCGTTCCTTCACGAATCACGCAAGTTGAACAGCGAGCCGTGAAGGAATCAGCGGAGTTAGCCGGTGCTCGAGAAGTCTATTTGATTGAAGAACCCGTCGCGGCGGCTATTGGAGCGGGGCTGCCCATCACCGAGCCGTCAGGGAACATGGTGGTCGACGTTGGAGGGGGCACGACCGATATTGCCGTCATTTCATTGGGAGGTATTGTCTACAGTGAATCCGTGAAAGTGGCTGGCGACCAAATCGATTCGGCTATTATTAATCACGTGAAGCGTGAACATAATTTATTGATCGGCGAACATATGGCTGAGCGAGTGAAGTTGGGCATTGGCTCCGCCTATCCGTTGGAAGAGAAAACCCAAATGATGGTCAAAGGGCGGGATTTGGTTTCCGGAATTCCCCGGACCATTGCGCTGGAAGACGGTGAAGTCCGGGAAGCCCTGCAAGAGTGCCTGACGGCTATTGTGTCGGCCATTAAGTTGGCTTTGGAACATACCCCCCCTGAATTGGCGGGAGATATTGTTGATCGAGGAATTGTGTTGACGGGGGGCGGGGCTCTGTTACGCGGGTTGGATGCCCGGTTGCGGGAAGAAACCGGCCTTCCTATTGTCAATGTCGATGATCCACTCACTTCTGTAGTCTTAGGAGTAGGGAAAACGCTCGAAGAGCTCACCCTCCTGCGGAGTGTCTCCTCTATGTCGATGGTCAGTTCGTAAAGGAACAACTTTCTTATGCGTGGCCGGTTTCGGCCTGGGGTATTTTGGGGTTCCGGCGTGAAGCGGGCCAGCGTGGCCCTCTTGGCTGTCGCCTTTGTCGTGTTCGCCCTCCTGCCTCGGCAATCTCAATTCCTTCTTCACCAGATAGGCCAACCCTTTGCCGACCTTGTCGCCATTCCTATTGAGGGTATGGCGATGCTTGATCGGGATCTGCGTGAATGGTGGATGCGGCATATTGCCCTCCAGGGCATTTCTGAACAAAACCATGAGCTTCGGGAAAAAATCCGGCAACTCACAGGTGAAGTGAATCAATTGCGCGAACAGGCGTTGACAGGGGAACGGTTAGCCGCGTTATTGGAATTTCAGACGGACGAATCGGTCCGGACGGTGGCCGCAAAGGTCATTGGCCGAAGTCTGTCGAATTGGTATCAAGGCGTGATTCTGAATAAAGGTGAAGATGGTGGCATTCGAGAGCAAATGGGTGTCATCACGCCGGCCGGGGCGGTGGGGCGAATCGTCAGAACCTCAGGGGCTACGAGCATTGCCTTGTTGGCGATCGACCCGAACGTGGCCATTGCGGGAATGATTCAACGAACGCGAGATGAAGGGATTGTTCAAGGAACGTCGCAAGGGCTTGTGCGCATGAAATATCTCCCCCCGCTTTCCTCGGTCAAAAAAGGTGATTCCGTGGTCACGTCAGGGCTGACGGGAGGCTTTCCACGAGGGGTGTTGATCGGGGAAGTCTCCCGTGTTGAAGAAAGTGAAGACAGTTTATTCCAAACCGCCGAAATCGTGCCGGCGGTGCAGTTTCGACAGTTGGACGAAGTGCTGATCGTCATTTCTCCCCGATCACCGGAAGCCATGATTTCCCTGGAGCAAGCGTTGGTTTCCCCAGGGCACCAGAATCCAACTCCATGAAAATCAGTGCGTATGCAGTTTTCATCCTGTTTCTTTTTTCCTTTCAGGCCACCGTGTTCTATTTTCTGAGTCCTTTTGGGATTCAGCCGGACCTCTGTCTCGTCCTCGCCTGTTTGGTCGGATTTCGGACGGGACAGGTTCCAGGAGTCATCGTGGGGTTCTGCCTGGGGTTTATCCAGGATTTATTTTCTGCTGGTCCGTTTGGGCTGCATACGTTCACGAAAGCCGGGGTGGGACTCTTGGCCGGCGTCTTCGCCAAGAATTTGGCCAATAGGGCATCCTATGCAGCCTTTATGCCGATCATGGCGTGTTCCATTCTTTCGGCAATCGTGTTTTTACTGTCGTCCCGTATGGGGATGGGCCTGGGAGAGATGCTCCATGGGTTTTCCTCTATCTTACTTCCTCAAGCGATAGTGGATGGACTTGTGGCCATCGTGGCCAATTGGATCATTGGACGGTGGCTGGTCGAAGTGCCAAGTGCGTGAAGGACGTCCTGAGATGCATCAAGATGAGGTTTGTCGGTGAAGCAGGCAATGACTGATCCTGGTTTCCAGTCAACCGGATTAGCTGACATCCAGGGACGCTTACTGTTCATCAAAATCGTGGTGTTGATCATTGTCGGGCTATTGGTCGTGCGGTTATGGCAGCTGCAAGTTCGTGATGGGACGTACTATCGAAGTCTTTCTCATGATAATCGGACCCGATCGGTGTTGTTACATCCAGTTCGCGGATTTATTTATGACCGAAACGGGATAGTGCTGGCGAATAGCGTCCCGAGTTTCAGCTTGTACGTTCAACTCAGCGACGTGCCGGCTCGTGAAGCCCTGATTGGGAAACTCGTCAAGTTGTTGTCGTTGGACAAACGTAAGTTGAACAAAAAGATTCAGGCCCACGGCGAGAGAACGCCGATCCGCCTTAAGAAAGGTGTCAGTCTCAAAGAAGCGGCTCTTGTCGAATCGCATCGGTTGGATCTGCCCGGCGTGGTGATTCGTCCGGAGTTTCAGCGGAACAATCCTCAAGGTGCCTACGCTGCCCACGTGCTCGGGTACGTGGGCAGCGCCTCGGAGGAACAACTCGCACGGGAAGAGTTTCAAGGGCTTTCCCTGGGCAGCGTCATAGGCCAATATGGCGTGGAACAGATCTATGAGAAGGCCTTGCGAGGGCGGGCAGGGCGAAAACTCATCGAGGTCAATGCCTTGGGTCATGAGAAGCGTATGATCTCCGCGGACAAGCCGAAAGTGGGAAACGACGTGCATCTCACGATAGACTTTCGTTTACAGAAATTGGCGGAAGATTTGTTGGGAGAAGAAGCCGGAGCGATTGTGGCATTGGACCCGCGAACGGGGGAAGTCCTGGCCTTGGCCAGTCGACCAAGTTTTGACCCTAATGCCTTGTCCCGTGGGTTACGTTCCGATGAATGGAACGACATTCTTCAGGACACGAGCCATCCTCTGACGAACCGAGCGATTCAAGGCCAGTATCCTCCAGGTTCCACGTTTAAAATCATTATGGCGACGGCTGGCCTTGAGACCAATGCCATTGGTCTCACCGATACGCTTCATTGTGGTGGAAGGTTTCGATTGGGCAACCGAACCTTTCGGGATTGGAAGAAGTATGGTCATGGCGCGGTCGATTTACATAAGGCGATCACCGACTCGTGTGACGTGTATTTTTATCGATTAGGCCATCGCATGGGTGTGGAGACCATTGCGACCTATGCGAAACAGTTCGGGTTAGGAGCGAGAACGGGCATTGACCTCCCTGCTGAAGGAACGGGACTCATCCCGTCCACGGAATGGAAACGACAGGCACTGGGTGAACCATGGTACCCTGGTGAAACCATTTCCGTGGCGATCGGACAAGGTTATGTCACGGTCACACCACTTCAAATGGCGAAAGTGATCGCCACGATTGGCAACAATGGGATTTCGGCTCAACCGCATGTCGTTCGTGGAGTGCGTGAGCGAGGGGGCGAATGGATTGAGAAATGGAATCCGACGCAAGCCCCCTCCCTTGCGTTACAACCGCATCAACTGGAAGCCATTCAGGCGGCTCTTGCAGCGGTGGTCACCGAGGGGACGGCGCGACGGGCTCGATCTTCGATGGTCAAGATTGCGGGGAAAACCGGGACGGCGCAAGTGGTCTCATTACGTCAGAAATCCGAAGAAGACGTTCCCAAGCAATTTCGAGACCATGCCTGGTTTGTCGCCTATGCGCCATTCGAAAATCCCGGCATTGCCGTGGCCGTGTTGCTTGAGCACATGGGCCACGGCGGGTCTGCGGCAGCCCCTCTGGCAAAAGAACTGATTGAGGCCTATTTCTCATATGGGGTCGATGAGAAAGAGGAACCACAGGCTTCTCTTGCGGTGCCTTCCCACAAGATGATGAAAAAGAGGACGCGGTTGTATGGGTGAACAGTGGAGTCGCAGGCGAGGGTTAGACGGGTTTGATTGGTGCTTTTGCGGGATCATCCTGGTGTTGTCATCCATGGGGGTCCTGACCATTTACAGCGTGACGGCAGAGGGGTCCGGGACTCAGTTTCCTCTGTATGTGAAACAGGCGATATGGATCGGTGTGGGAACGTTAGCCTTTCTGGTGGTGTCGGGAATCGATTACCATAAACTCGCTCGATGGTCGTATCTGCTGTACGGATTTGCGTTGCTTCTCCTCGTGGTCGTGTTCTTCAGCGGGAAGAGCAGTCGCGGCGCCCAACGATGGATTGCCTTGGGGCCCATGGCGTTTCAGCCTTCGGAATTTGTGAAGATTCCGATGCTCCTGGTGTTGGCCGTCTATTATTCCACCCAAACTCGGCGAGGATGGTGGTATCGGGTTATCGTGCCGGCGTTGATCACCTTGCCGGGATTTTTCTTGATTCTGAAACAACCGGATTTGGGGAGCAGTCTCAGCTTTCTGTCGATTTACGTCACGCTGCTTTTTGCCGTAGGCATCAAGTCTAAAACGTTGGGGGTGGTGCTCTTGTCGGCGCTGATGCTGTTCCCTTTTGCCTGGAGTGAATTATGGGGTTCCCTGCATGACTATCAAAAGGAGCGGATCTTAAGTTTTGTGGATCCCGAATATGATCAGGCGGGAAAAGGCTACCAAGGGTTGCAATCTCGCATCGCCGTGGGCTCAGGGGAATTAATAGGAAAAGGGTTTCATAGTGGGACGCAAACTCGATTCAAATTTCTTCCGGAAGGCCACACCGATTTCATCTTCGCGGTCTTGGCCGAAGAATGGGGGTTTTTGGGTGGGTTGCTGTGCATCAGTCTTTTTCTCGCGTTGTTGTTGTTGGGGCTGGAGATTGCGGCGAAGGCCAAAGATACGTTGGGTGCCCTGTTGGCCATTGGGCTCGTGGGCATGCTGACGTTTAACATGGTGGTCAACGTCGGGATGACCATTGGTCTGGCGCCCATTGTCGGCATTCCTTTGCCGTTACTCAGTTATGGGGGGAGTGTGACCATTGTGACGATGGCCGCGTTGGGACTGCTGTTCAGTGTGAAGAAGGAAAGACTGACGTTATTGGCGTGAGCCGTTGACACGAGGCCTTCCCGGCCGTGGCTTGGGATCGACCATTTGACGAAACGTAGAATCCATGTCACGCTTCTGGGTCGATATCCCCGAACGGGCATGGTCAGGTTTCCCGCACTGAGTCGCAAGCGCGTCTCGGGCGAGGAAATAAAGGAGTCAGGATATGGGTGTTGAGATTGCCATCAATAGAACCCCGCAAGAAACGCGGGTGGCGGTTTTGGAGAATAAGGTGGTGACGGAATTATACGTAGACCGAGCCAAGAAAAAGGATTTTGTGGGCAACGTCTATAAAGGCAAAGTCGTGAAAGTGCTGCCAGGCATGCAAGCGGCGTTTGTTAATATTGGGCTGGAACGCGCCGCCTTTATGCACGTGTCGGATCTGTCGGTGGGCACTGAACCCGGCGATATTTTAGTGGAAAGTGACGAAGATGAGAAGGGGCCGGAGTTCCCGCGTCCTCAACGGCAAACGGTGCTGCCCATTCAAGAGTTATTGGAAGAAAATCAGGAACTCGTCGTCCAGATTTCCAAAGGCCCGATAGGAACCAAAGGCCCCCGGGTGACGTCCTATTGCTCATTGCCGGGACGGTTCCTGGTGCTGATGCCGAACGTCGATCACGTCGGAGTCTCACGACGCATTGCCGAGGAAGATGAGCGCAGTCGGCTCAAAGACATTATGAAACGCATTCGTGAGCCGGGTTATGGGTACATTGTCCGGACGGTGAGCGAGGGGGTCAGCGAGGAGGATCTCAAATCTGACGTCGGGTTTCTCACCGCGATGTGGAAGGATATTGTCAAGAAGCAGGAGGTCTCATCTGCTCCTGCCGCGTTGCATACGGACTTGGATCTGACGCTTCGAGTGGTACGGGATTTATTTACCAAAAACGTCAAGAGGCTGCTCATCGATTCGAAAGAGGAATGTGACGCGGTCAAAGAGTTTGTTCGGTTGTACCTTCCCGACCAAACGTCTCGAATTTTTCATTATGACAAGGATGAGAGTTTGTTCGAGCATTTGGGGATCGAGATGGAACTCTCTCGAGCCTTGAGCCGGAAAGTGTGGCTCAAGTCCGGAGGCCACATTGTGATCGATCATGCGGAAGCCATGACGGTCGTCGACGTGAACACGGGGCGTTACGTCGGCAAACGCGATCAGGAAGAAACGATTTTGAGAAACAACCTGGAGGCGGCTCGCGAGGTTGCCTACCAGATTAAACTTCGCGGAATAGGGGGAATTATTATTATCGATTTTATCGATATGGAACGAGGACGGAATCGCGACAAAGTCTATCAAGCCCTCGTGGACGCGATGGTCAACGATAAAGCGCGAACGCGTATTTCTCGTATCAGCGACTTGGGGTTGGTCGAGATTTCCCGGGAACGCGTTCGGGAAGACTTGCTCCGGACGCTCTCAGACGTGTGCTCCGATTGCGATGGTCGTGGCTATACGCGATCCGCACTCACGGTGGTGTACGATATGTTTCGCGATATCCGACGAATCGGACGAGCCGCCGGACAGCAAACCGTGGTGGTCGGGGCTCATCCTCATATCGTGGAGATGCTGCAAGAGACCGAGCCCGAAACGCTTGAGCGACTCCAACGGGAATTTCATTGCCGGATTATGGTGAATGCCGATCCCCTGCTCCCCCTTGAGCAGTATGATATTGTGGTGTTGGAAGAAAGTGCGAGCTAGCCGACTGGTGCCCATCCCACCCATGTCTTGTGTGCGGTTCTTCTGAACCATGGAACGGCTGGAAGCATGGCTGACCTTGCGGTCAGTGAAAGGGTTAAGTGACGGGACCATCTGTACACTCGTTCGGCATTTTGGCGGGCCGAAGGAGGTGCGGTCTGCTTCCTCGTCTGAGTTGCGGCACGTAGCCGGATTGCGCTCTTCCGTTGTGACTTCCTTGCGAAAGGAACCTGATCCAAGCGTGATGGCGCACGTTCGCAAAGAAATGCGGCTGATCGAAAAGGGAGGGAGTTCGATCATTACGATTTTGGATGCCACCTATCCTCGTCGGCTGGCCATGATCCCTGATCCACCGCCTTTGTTGTACGTTCGCGGCACACTGCCGTCGTCTGACGATCATGCCGTGGCGATTGTGGGATCAAGAAACGCAACCCCATCGGGGGCGCTCATGACGCAAGAGCTCAGTCAACGTTTGGCCGAGATGGGGTTTACGATTGTCAGTGGATTGGCCAGGGGAATTGACGCGGCAGTCCATCGAGGCGCGCTGACGGCCAAGGCCAGGACGATTGCCGTCGTCGGGTGTGGCGTGGATCGAACCTATCCGCCGGAACATCGACAATTGCGAAAGGACATTGAAGTCAATGGCGCAGTGGTGTCGGAATTGCCGCTCGGGTCTCCCCCGCTGCCGTATCATTTTCCTCGACGAAATCGGATTATCAGCGGGTTGTCGTTAGGCGTGATCGTCTCGGAAGTCAATCAAAAAAGTGGCGCGTTGATCACGGCACGATTTGCGCTTGAGCAGAACCGTGAGGTGTTTGCCATCCCGGGTTCCGTCAGAGACGGGAAACATCGGGGGGCACATGGACTCATCAAACAAGGAGCCAAACTCGTGGAAGAGGCGCGAGACGTCGTTGAAGAATTGCTCCCCCAGCTTGACGGACCCTTTCACGATCGAGTAAAGAATGCCGGTTTTCAGGAAACGGCCCTCCGGTCTTCACCACCCAAGAACGGCGAGTGCTGTCTCTGTTTCATGATGAGCCTGTCTCGATTGACGAGGTGTTGACGGAAGCGCCGTTTGATCGTGCCGAAGTGATGAGTCTCCTGTTAAGCCTGGAATTGCGAGGCTGTATTCAACAGGTGCCCGGTTCCTGTTATATCAGGAGGTCGGGTCAGGGGTAGACGGGCTCGTCGCAGAACGGCGGCCGGTTAAGAATCCCGGAAACGTGTTGATAGGGCACCCCCGTCTCGAGAGGTTGCGCCCCATAGGATGATGGCAGTGGACCAGGATGCCACCGATCCTGATCACGTGAGTGAGTCAAGAGGTCGTGTTGCACGGCCACACAAGGAAGCAGGAGTTCCGTTTCATGACAGAAAACCTGATAGTGTGACGATGCCCCCCCGTACGTCCACCGCACCCAAGAAGAAGGCTCTCCCCCGCCTCGCCGAAGGAGAAGGCAAGACTCTGGTCATTACCGAGAAGCCCTCAGTGGCCCGTGACATCACCAAGGCGCTCGGTGGTTTTCAGAACGAGAAAAATTTCTTCGAAGGGCCGCACCACGTCGTGACGTCGGCGGTCGGTCACATGCTCAAACTGGTGGCGCCCGAAGGAGTCGAAGTCCAGCGCGGGAAGTGGGCGCTCGCCAACCTCCCGGTGATTCCCGATCACTTTGAACTGAAACCGATCCAGCAGAATGAATCGCAACTCAAACTGATCAAGAAACTCTATGCGCGTAAGGATATTGACCGCGTCATCAACGCCTGCGACGCCGGCCGCGAAGGCGAGTTGATCTTCCATTACCTGATCCGCCACTTCAAGGGTTCAAAGCCGGTGCAGCGCCTATGGTTGCAATCCATGACCCCTCAGGCGATTCGCGATGGTTTTCAACGTCTTCGTGACGGCGAGACATTGTTACCACTTCAGCGTGCCGCCGTGTGTCGCTCGGAGTCCGACTGGCTTATCGGGATCAATGCCACCCGGGCGATGACCGCGCTGAATTCAAGCGGCGGCGGGTTTTCGCTGACCACGGTGGGGCGGGTGCAAACTCCGACGCTGGCGCTCCTTGTCGACCGCGAGAAAGAGATCCAGCACTTCGAGCCTCGTGAGTATTGGGAAGTCAAGGCCATCTTCGCGATTGCCTCCGGCCGGTACGAAGGGTACTGGGTTGATCCGCAATTGCAAGCCCGGTCAAAGCAAGGCGTCACACAAGGTGCGGCCAAGGATCAGCATGGCACCGCGAAGCCGGAGCGCATCTGGGACAAGACCCGAGCCGAGTCTATCGTCGCGCAATGTACGAATCGGGAAGGCCGTGCGTCAGAAACCACGAAGCCATCGAGCCAGCAGTCACCGATGCTGTTTGACCTGACCTCGCTCCAGCGCGAAGCGAACCGGCGGTTCGGGTTCTCGGCAAAGTCCACACTCGGCATCGCGCAGGCGCTGTACGAACGCCACAAGGTCCTGACCTACCCGCGTACCGATTCGCGGACGTTACCCGAAGATTACCCGGAGACGGCCAGAAAGGTTATGCAGTCGCTGGTTTCCACCGGACCGGGCACCATGCCGCCGGACGGCGAGAAGGGCGACCGGCCGATCAGCCACTGGGCCGAACAGGTACTCCAAGAAAACTACATCAACGGCAAAAACAGGCGCATTTTCAACAACGCCCAGGTGTCCGATCACTTTGCCATCATTCCAACCGGAGAAGTGCCGGGTAAACTGAAAGAACAGGAACGTCGCATTTATGAACTGGTCACTCGCTGTTTCATCGCAGCCTTCTACCCTCCGGCCCGCTTTGAAAACACCTTGCGCCGCACGGTCGTTGAAACCCAGACCTTTGAGACCCGTGGGCGGGTGCTGATCGAGAGCGGCTGGTTGCAGGTGATGGGGCGCAAGGAAAGCAACGAGACGTTGCCTCCGCTCTCGGGTGCCGCCACGGATAGCTCCGAAAAGGCCAGGACGGTCGAAATCGAAATGGAAGACAAGCAAACCAAGTCATCACCGCGTTATAACGAGGCGACCCTGTTGTCCGCGATGGAAGGCGCGGGCAAACTGATGGAAGACGATGAGTTGCGCGAAGCCATGCAGGGTCGTGGTCTTGGCACGCCCGCGACGCGCGCTGCGATCATCGAGGAGTTGATCCGCAACCGTTACATCCTGCGCGACGCCCGTGAATTGATTCCGACGGCCAAGGCCACGACGCTGCTCAGGTTGTTGCGCGCCCTCAAAATTGACGAATTGACCACGGCCGAATTGACCGGCGAGTGGGAAAAGAAACTGAAGCAGATCGAAGGCGACCAGTTCTCCTCCGAGGACTTTATGCGGCACATTCGCAGGATGACCGCGGATATTGTCGAGGCCGCCCGGCAGTGTGACGTTGACCGGATTGACGACGAATACGCCATTCTCGACGTTCCCTGTCCCAAGTGCGGCAAGGGCACGGTGAGAGAGAACTATCGCAAGTTTGTTTGCGAAACGTGTGATTTCTCGATTTGGAAATCCATTGCCGGGCGGGAATTGTCAGCCAACGAGGTGACCATCCTGTTGCGTGACCGGCGCCTCGGCCCGCTGAACGGTTTCCGCAGCCGTCTCGGCCGCGAATTTGCCGCGGAGGTGATTATCAAGGACGATTGCACCACGGCCTTTGATTTTGGTGAGACCACCGAGGACGACAACGTTGATCCGCAGACTTGCGACCAAGTCGGTCCTTGTCCCAAGTGTGGCGCGCTGGTGCTTAATACGCCAAGACGATACGTCTGCAGCAACGGGCTGAAGGACGAAGGGGCCTGTGATTTCAAGATCGGCCGGCAGATTCTGAATCGCCCGATCGCTGCCGGTGAAGTGCGGCAATTGCTGGACACGGGCAAAACCGATCTCCTGCAAGGCTTCGTGTCGAAGAAGAACAGACGCCAGTTCGCGGCCCATCTCACGATCGACCTCTCCGATCGTTCCGGTAAATTCGGCTTCGAGTTCGCACCGCGCAAGAACGACGTGGAGGGCGGCGGCAAGAGCAAACGGTTCGCGACCAAAAAAGCCGCTCGACGCTTCGGCAGTTGAAGATTGACGTGACAACGTGCGGATTGAGTGTGCGCCCCGTGATGGGGGCATTGTCACCGGGTGCTTCGACCGTCCCGGCGACCAGGAAGGCTCCGGTCCACCCGTTACGAGCCAACCGCAGGTTTCATGCTTTTTGACGATTCGAAAAATTTAAACGGTTCGCCCTTCTTCAGAATCACGTCTTCGGTAATTACCACTTCCTTGATCTCGGTTTGCGAGGGGACCTCGTACATAATATCAAGCATCACCTCTTCGAGGATCGCGCGAAGACCCCGTGCCCCGGTTTTTTGAGCATGGGCTTTTCTGGCAATGGCCTTGAGCGCCCCATCCGTAAATTTCAGTTTCACTTTGTCGAAGGACAACAGCTTTTGATACTGCTTGGCCAAGGCATTCTTAGGTTCGGTCAAAATCTGCACCAACGCGTGTTCGTCCAACTCTTCAAGCGTGGTCACCACCGGCAATCGCCCGATGAATTCGGGAATCAACCCATATTGAAGCAAGTCTTCCGGTTGGATATGGGCCAACAGGGACAAGGCGTGATCCTGCGGCGAGGCGGGCCTGTCCGATTTGAAGCCCATGCGATTTCGATTCAGGCGTCGTTCGACAATGGGTTCAAGCCCGACAAAGGCCCCCCCACAAATGACCAGGATATTTTTGGTATCGACTTGGATGAATTCCTGATGCGGATGTTTCCGGCCGCCTTGCGGCGGCACGTTGGCCACCGTGCCTTCTATTAATTTGAGCAGGGCTTGTTGCACGCCTTCCCCCGACACGTCGCGGGTAATGGAGGGGCCGTCGGCCTTCCGCGTGATTTTGTCGATCTCATCAATATAAATGATGCCGCGCTCGGCGCGTTCCACTTCATAGTCCGCGGCTTGCAGCAGTTTCAAAATAATGTTCTCGACGTCTTCTCCGACGTACCCCGCCTCGGTTAAGGTGGTGGCATCGGCCAGGGTAAACGGCACGTCGAGATAATCGGCGAGGGTTTGGGCCAATAAAGTTTTCCCGGTTCCCGTCGGCCCGATCATCAGAATGTTGCCCTTTTGGAGCTCGACGTCTCCGGTTTCATTAGCGGCGATGCGTTTATAGTGATTGTGAACGGCAACCGAGAGAATTTTTTTTGCGCGGGTCTGGCCGATGATGTATTGATCCAGGTGGCGATTGATCTCGGCGGGTTTTCGAAGTTTTGAGGAGATTTCTTCTTTGGCCTCTTGCCATTCTTCGGCCATGATTTCATTACACAGGCCCACGCATTCGTCACAAATGTACGCGGTGGGACCCGCGATCAGTTTACGCACTTGATCGCGGCTTTTCCCGCAGAACGAACACCGAAGATTCTCGTCTGATTTGATCGGCTTTGCCATGGGAGTGGGCAGGCGTTCAGGGGTTAGGCGCCGTTCGAGCCGGCCTGTTCCTTTTCCGACGCCCTGAGAATGACTTCATCGATGAGGCCATAGTCTCTGGCTTCCGTGCCCGACATGAAATAATCTCGCTCGGTATCCTGGCTGATTTTCTCCAACCCCTGACCCGTATGTTGCGCAAGGATCTGGTTGAGTCGATCGCGGATTTTCAGAATCTCACGTGCGTGAATATCGATCTCCGTCGCCTGTCCCTGAAAGCCTCCCATCGGTTGATGAATCATCACCCGGGCGTTGGGAAGCGCATAGCGTTTGCCCGTGGTGCCGGCGGCCAGAAGAAGGGCGCCCATGCTGGCCGCTTGCCCCAAACAAATCGTCGTAATCGGTGGTTTGACGTATTGCATGGTGTCGTAAATACCGAGGCCCGCGGTGACGCTCCCGCCCGGAGAATTAATATAGAGGTTGATGTCTTTTTCCGGATCTTCCGCCTCCAGGAACAGTAATTGCGCAATGATGAGGTTTGAGAATATGTCGTCGATGGGTGCGCCAAGAAAGATAATGCGATCTTTTAACAGGCGGGAGTAAATATCATACGCCCGTTCACCCCGGTTCGTACTCTCAATAACCATTGGAATTAACATACGGTTCTACCTTTCTGTGCAAACACTGGTTGTCGGAGAGCCTTACCCTTGAATCACCGCATATTGGTAGACCAATTGAAGCGCTTTTTCGGCCCGGATGCGATCCTCAAACTCTTGACGTGAACTTTGCCCTCCCGCTTCCACCATCTTTTGAATGTCTCCCAGCGGGACTTGAAGGCCACGGGCGAGTTTGGAGAATTCCTCCTGAATGTCCTGCTCACTCACGGAGATCCCTTCCTTGTCCGCAATGGCTTCCAACACCAACCCGAGCTTGACGCGTTTTTGCGCCCCCGGAGCGACCTCTTGTTGGATGCGTTTCGCCTCCTCTTCCATGTGGATTTGATCATGCATCGAGAGCTTACCATCCTTTTTCCGTTGCTCTTCCATGAGGCGTTGTCGCACCATCGTGCGAATTTCACGTTCGATCAGGGCTTCAGGGAGATCAAAATGATGCATTTCCAAAAGACGCTCAAGAATTTGATCCTTATAGCCTTCCTCCATGCTCCGTTTGAGTACCGATTCCAATTCGGATCGAATCTTGTCTTTAAGCGCCTCGAGGGTGTCATAGGCCCCGCAATCTTTGGCAAATTCATCATCTAACTCCGGGAGAATTTTTTTCTTCACCCCCAGGATTGAGACGTGAAACGTGATGATCTTGCCGGCCAGACGGGCATCCGGATGCGTGGCGGAATATTCCTGGCGAATCTCCGCGTGCTCTCCTTCCTTCTTCCCCACCAGCACCTCGTCGATGGTGAGACCTAGCACGGGTTCCTGGGACCCCACTTTGTGGAGCAGGCCTTCCTTTTTCGATCCTTCCACCGGCTCGCCATCCAAAAAGCCTTCAAGCGTCACGACCGCATACAGGCCCTCAGCCAGGAGGGTGTCGGAAGGGGCGGCATCAAGCCGGGACTGTTGTTCTCGAAATCGTTCCAGGGTCGTCCCCACGTCCTGGTCGGCAATGGTCCGGGAATCGGGCTTCAAGGAAATCGGATTGGGTGGACGATAATCACGTAATTCAATAGAAGGCTTGATTTCAACGGTGGCGGTGAAGGTCAGCGACGTGTTGCGGGTGACTTTCAATCGCTCCAAAAGAGGAATTTCAACCAGAACGGGGGTCACGCCGGCTTCTTGAATCGCCTTCTGGTAATAGGTTGGGACCAAGCGCTGAATGACATCCTGTTCGGCGGCCTTCGCGTAGCGTTTTTCCAACATGGCGACCGGCGCCTTACCGGGCCGGAAGCCCGGGACCCGCACCTGGCGTTTCAGGTCGGTATACACCCGGTCAAATTCCTGGTTGACGACGTCTTCCGGCACTTCAATTTTAATCGCACGTTTAACCGGCCCTAATTCTGTGACTTCCAATTTCATGGTGAGATCGTTCTTTGATGAAAGATGGCGGTGAATGGTGCGAGAGGGGGGACTTGAACCCCCACGGTCTCCCACGAGATCCTAAATCTCGCGCGTCTGCCAGTTCCGCCACTCTCGCGTCTAAGAATCTATTCCTTTTCTGAGGATCATTCGAAACGGTACGGCTGGAGCCCAAAAGGCAACAGGCTTAACTGTTTTTTCTATTTACTCATACGGTGCGTAGGGTGTCAACGCCCGGCCCGTCTTCCTGAAAGCTGAGTGGACGATCCGAGACCTTCCACGCAACGGGTTCTTGCCAGAATCCAATGCCGTAGGCTATGGTGTTCAGCATGGATCTCAAAAAACTGTACCTGAATATTTACGAGCAATTCATCCAAACGCGCGAGACGCACAAAGGGTTTCATTTTCAGGAGGAGACACTCAAAAGCGTGGCGCCCAAAATGGTTTCGTTTAAAGATCGCGTGAAGTGGTGGACCCTTGACCGGCCCAACCGGTTAAAGCAGATCGAACAGGAACGAGACCGGCAACAACAAGACATTCTTGCCCTCAAGCAGAAATCGTCAGGCTAATCGTCTCCCACATCCCTTTTGCCACGACGACGCATGTCGGAGTTCGTCCCAGCGACCCTTCAACTCTATCGTCACGCGTTGCTTGCAACGTGGCGGTCGTTGACCCGAAACTGGTTGCTCGTGCCGGCGGTCATGATCCTGGCCGTTCTCATGTACGTGGTCACCGGGGTGGCCATGGCCTTCGGCATGCTCGGAGGCTTATTACTTGGCGTGGCCAATGCCTTTGTGGTTGGTGTCTTTCTGGGCTTACTCGAACAAGCCGTGGTGGGCGCACGGCCAATGGTCTGGCGCGATTTGTGGGACGTGGCAGGCAGCTATTTTTGGGATGTGATCACGGTTGGCTTTATCGTATGGGTGCCCTTGCAAATTCTCGAACTCGGCATGCAAGCCAATCCCTATGGGCCGGCGATTGTCTCGGCCGTCTTTCTGCTGTTATTTATTTTGCTCAACCCCGTCCCTGAACTGATTTACCAGGGGCGTTCGGGTGCCTCACTTGAAATCCTCAAAGACAGTTACGAATTTGTCCTGGAAAATTGGATTGAATGGTTTTTGCCCCTTGCCGTGGTCTTCGCGCCTTTTGGTCTGTCCTTTTTCTTTTCGATTTCGAGCCGAAGCGGCCGGCTGATCGGGTTGGACTTTTTTCAATTATTGGGATTGCCCTTTGCCGTGTTGAGTCAGTGGTTCCAATATCTCGGGCTTTCCTCGTCGATGGCCGTAATCCTGGTTCTTTGTCTGACGCCTGTCGGGGCGGTACTGATGATGCTGTTTCGCGGCCATCTCTATAAGGCTCTGACGGGATCGTCCCGACGGCAAAGATTATTTCAACGACGCCAGTCATTGGGGACCTGAGTCATTCGACTCCCTCTCCCCCGCTTGAGGGAGAGGGCGGGGTGAGGGGAATGGAGAGGACAAACACACTATTTCCTGAGGAACGGAAGCGACGTTCGCGTCAACGAGATCCGTACTCCCCAACGAGCTGTCTTGTTGCTCCGAAGGCCCCATGCTAAAATGACAAAATTTGCCGTAATCCCTGCAATGTGGAGAGGTGCGAGAGTGGCCGAATCGGCGTGCCTGGAGAGCACGTGTGCTGGCAACGGCACCGTGGGTTCGAATCCCACCCTCTCCGCCAAAATGTCAAGGACCGTGCCATACAAAGTGGAGCCAAAACGCTATCCACCAGCCGTCAAAGAGGGTGGGAATCGAACGGGGGTTTTGAAGGGGGTGTGCCCCCTTCAGGGGGTGACTGGCGCATCGCGACGGCGCGAGGGGGCGGGGGCCTGCTGGCGTTTCTGCAAGAATAAGGGTAGTAACGCCTAAATAAGGATGGCAATAAGGGTATTGTCCGCGCACACCTCCGGTCCAAGGGAAGTCATTTTATCCGAATATCTCATCAGTGAATAAATGGACCAAGCCGCCGCTCAAAGACTGGTGCGGGAAACGCTCCAAAGTTCCTTTAACAAGGAACGTTTTGTGTCTTTGATCAAAAATCTACTCAATCACGTTGAGGAAGCGCCGTTCACCTACAAAGGCCAGTACATCTTTGACGATTTTCGAGACTCAATCAAACTGGTCGAACGCATAGGCAAGTATAAAGGCTCGGACGAGAAGCTCTTTGATATTCTCGTCATCCATCTACAGCAAGAAACATCGCTGGAGCGTGCCAAGACCAAGCAGAGAAAAGCGGGAGGACAAAGGCAAGACACAGTATAACCTCCGCAACTGCGCCTACCGTGAGGAATTCACCAAAGAAAAGCTGCTTCGGATTGACCTAACAGAGCAACGTCCATTCATCAACTTGGTCGACAGCATCCTGAAGGCCAAATCCGCCAACCCGAAAGCAGACACCACCGAACAAGAAGCGAAGATTGACCGCCTCGTTTATCAGCTTTACGACCTGACGCCGACGGAACTCACGGCGGTGGAAAACATCTGAACCACAGAATGACGCAGGCTGCATGGATTTGATCCGTGTATTCCTTTCATCTGCGATAATCCGAGATCGAGACGCCGTTGTGGAACCATGCTTGCGCAATCTGCTTTTCATTGTTATATTTAAGCAATGAATCTATAAAAACAATGGAAGGAGGTTGGTCTGTGATCAAGTCAACGTTAACCGATAAATGGCAAACCACCATCCCGGCCGAAGTACGCAAGGCGCTCCACCTCAAGCCTCGGCAGCAGCTCATCTATGAGGTGGTTGACGGCGCCGTTGTGGTGAAGCCCCAACCCGAAACGCTCAAGGATCTGTATGGCTGTCTTGCAAGCGACCGGCCGCCTGCCTCCAAATCCGAAGAGCGAGCGGCAGCACGCAAAACAAGGGTTTCGAGATATAGATGACCAAGTATCTCCTGGACACCAACGTCCTGATCCGCTTCATCCTCGGCGACCATGACACACACTCCCCGGCAGCCCGGAAGCTGTTTGGCGAGGCTTGTGATGGAAAATGCACGTTGATCCTGACCGAAGTGGCTGTGGCCGAGGCGGTGTGGGTCCTGCACTCTTTCTACAACATCAAGCGGAACCCGATTACAGAATGGCTGAGCAAGGTCATCCTGAGTGCCGGCGTCCGCTGCATGAAGCGTGACGAAATGCTTGATGCCTTGAATCGATTTGCCTCAACAAAATGCGACTTTCTGGATTGCTATCTGGCTTCCCTGGCTGCGGCCTCCAACGACCACGTGGCGACCTTTGACAAGGACTTTGAGCAATTTGACGACGTGAGGCGATGGGAGCCTGAAGCGTGAAACTGTATGGACCGCGGATCAGGCGAATGATTTTGTTTTTCCTTCCTTGAGCACCCGGTACTGGGGCAGGAACCGACCGTTCACCGGCGTCTTCACCGGCCAGCGGTCTCTACGCCCTCGCCGCCGAAGCGTGTCGCGCAATAGCCGATGATGAGCCCAACGACAGCGCCCTCGGCCACAAACCAAAAGGGCGAGTTGAGGACGCCATCAAGACCGAATATGGTCTCCATTGCCTGTTTCAACATGTCATAGGCAAAAAATGTCAGGACGAAATTCATCCAGGCTCCAATAAACGGGTCGCGAACCCACCAAGGCATAGGCAACTTCAAAACGGGGTGCCAGGTGAACACACCGAACATCCCGATGATCGCTCCCAGCGTCGTATACCAAAGCAAGATTCCCCATCGGATCAACCAACCCGCTTCGGGCATAAACCAGGGAAGGAAAACAAACCCGGCGAGGCCGATCAAGAAGCCGATGGCCTTTCCGATGGCGATGCGTGTGGTCAACGATGGATTACCAAACATCCTCGCACCTCCTTTTGGCGTCATGGATGCAAGGGCTCTTCATTTCGAGGAACCCTTCGACTTCGCTTCCTTCGACTTCGCTCAGGACAGGCAGGGCAGGAATTGGTGACGACGCAAGGAATGATTTGATGGACACACCTACACTTTGTTGCTACTTCTTAGGACGTTTGTAGAACGTCACGAAAAATTCGGCGTCCTCGGACAAACGCACATGATGAACTTCTTCCGGCAGGATAACGAACGTCTCTCCCGCTGGAATGACCGCAAGCGGCGCCTCGGCGCCTTGCCGAAAAAAACTCACCGTGCCGGCTTCAACCGTTAGCAGTCCCCATGTTCCGGCTTGTAAGTCATGATGGTTCAGGATCTTGTCGGGCACGGTTTCATTCGTGAACAGAGGGGTTTTACCATAGGGCTCTACGTCGTCCGGCAAGAAACGCTGCTCAATCATCATTCGGCCTCCATCATTATCGTGACAGGGAGACAATCGCACCCTTCGTTTACTCCGTGCCCTTCGACTTGGCTCAGGGCAGGCATTGAAACCGGATGCCCCACCAGTCTTCGGTCACGACTTCCGTGCCCCCCATGCCCTCGACCACCCGTTGCCGGCCTTTGGTTTTTCCTTCTTTGAGCACATCGTACGGGCCGCGACAGAACTCGCGAATCTTGTCAAACGCCTCGCCGCGCTTGAATGTGGACAGGTGTCCCTCGTTTCCTTTGTACAGATACCGGACGACGCCGGAATCCGGGCTCTCGCGAATGACCTGAACGCCGCCGCCACACCCCCCCATCACGAACCCCATCGCCACGATGAACGTCCCCCCTGCTTTATATACGTTCAGAAACCTTTCGCGTGCTCGTCTGATTCCCCTCCTTTGTAAGGACGGGAACTTTTTCCGAAGAGGGAAAAGTCGGGAGGTAGAGTCTGTGTACAGGACGCCCCCCACCAGTGCTCCCCGGTCGGTCGGCTCTACCCCACCTATCCTCCCCTTACAAAGGGGAGGGAAAGCCTCATACATCAACCCGCGTGCCAACGCCTGTCCCCGACCGTTGAAATCGGAGAGTAGTGCACCCACGCCTGCTCTTGACCAAATTCCGAAAGTGGGCATAGGATATTCCATACGCAGGAAGTGCATGTCGTTCCTGATTCTCCTCCACACTATTTCGACAGGGAGGTTATATATGAAGATCCGGACAATTCTCAGTAGCCTCATGGGTCTCTTACTCGCATTGATGGTGCTGGGCGATTCCGTCTCGGCTCAACAAACGTACGTGCTGACCGTCCAGGAGTTGAACCGGGGCCTGCAAAAAGCTCCGAGCCTCCAGCAGAAAGGGTTTTTTCTGATTGACGTCCGCACCGGCGATGAACATATGACGGGCTTCATTCCCGGCACCGACGGCAATATCGATTTTCGGGAGATTGGCCGCCGCCACACGGAAATCGGTGCAAGGCTCGACGATCATATTGTCGTGTATTGTCAATCCGGGCACCGGAGCAACATCGCCGCCGAAACGCTGGCCGGCCTCGGGTACCAATACGTGTATAACGTCATAGGAAGCATGAACGCCTGGGCCGAAGCCGGATATCCGGTCGATTCCCCGCAACGCTGAGCGTTGCATTCCGCGAGTGTTTCCGGTGGCATGATGCCAGCCCATAATTGCCTCTACCTCCCCTAACCCCTTCTTACAAAGGAGGGGAAACTATGCTTTACCCCCCTCACCCTGCCCCCCGATTAAAAATGTCGGGGGCTTCGCCTCATTTCGGACTAGGGGCGAGGGTTCAAGACAAGGCTACGGCGTGGACTCTTCCTCCCTGATTTCCGAAAAAATCCCATCGAACTCCAGGTGCCTGTCCCGAAAGGCTTCGAGAAGCGTCGGATCGAAATGTCCGGGTTGGGTCCGCGCATTACCATTCAGGATGATGTCGCACGCCTTCTCATGGGAAAAGGCCGGTTTATACGCGCGCACGCTCCGAAGCGCGTCATAGGTATCTCCCAACATGACCATCCGCCCGCCCAAGGGAATGGCCTCGCCTTTCAACCCTTGCGGGTAGCCGCTCCCGTCCCACCGTTCGTGATGCGTGAGGGCAATGTCCCGCGCGGTCTGCAGGAGCAACGACGGGGACCCGGCCAACAGATTGGCTCCCAGGATCGGGTGACGTTTGACGATTTCCCATTCCTGTTCATCCAACGGCCCCTGCTTGTGCATGATCCTGTCGGGGATCCCCACCTTCCCCACGTCATGCATGGGCGCCGCGTCGAAAATCAGTTGGGCGTCCCGTTCGTCGAGGCCGATGACCCGCGCCAGGATTTTGCTGTAGTGACTCAGGCGCTGAATGTGCGCGCCGGTCTCTTCGTCCTTGTACCGCGAGGCCAAGGTCAGGCGGATCACGGTATCGGCATAGGCTTTTTCGAGTTCCCGTGTTTTGTGTTGTTCGGCCGCATAGGCCTGCAACTGCTGATTCGTCGTTTCCAGCTTGCATGATTTTGTTCGTTCACGGGACAACAGAGCTTTCAGATCTTTGGCATACAGGGCCAGTTGCGACTTGGCCGAGCGCAGTTGTTTATTGAGATCATCATCCGGGACGAATTCCTGAGAGAGTTTCATCGGCTAACAGGGCCTAAGCTGTACTCGTACGACCGAGCGCCTGCCGGACGGTTTCAAGCAGTTGCAAAGGGCTGAAGGGTTTGACCAGATAGGCAAAGACCTCCGGCGCACCGTCGCCGGCCGCAGGCTGTTCCAGAGCCGTCAGGAGGATTAGGGGGATAGGCCGGGTGGCCTGATCGGCCAGCACGGCCCGGGCGACTTCAAAGCCATCGAGTTTGGGCATCATCCGATCCAGGATCACTACGTCCGGCCGTTCCAGCCGGACCAGGTGCAAGGCCGATTCCCCGTCCGAGGCTTCAAGGATGCGATAGGCCGGATCTTCCAGGGTGGTTTGAAGCAACAACCTCAGATCGGGGTCATCGTCCGCAATGAGAAGTGTTTTCATCGGCTCACAGCGCGGACACCGCCCCTACGGCCTGCCCCAGCAGATCCCCATAGGAGGAAAACAGGTTCAGCCGCCATCAAACACCGGAACTTCGGATTCGCTTTCATCACCAGGAACGGTCGCAGGGGCCTCGCCCTTTTCCATGCGCCGGGCCACGGTAAGGAATCCCGAATGGGCGATCATCCGCAGGTCCGGCCGTACGCTACGCCCGTCGATATTCCAATGGCGCACGAGGGTCTCGAAGGTTTCGATCAGTCCGAAGGCCCTGGTCCGTTGCAGGGCCTCCACCGTCCGGACCACCTGGGGCACCGTCGGGACAAAACTCAGATAAATGCCACCGGTTCTGAGCACAGCCGGCACGTGCGGCACCACGTTCCAGGGCTCCGGCAAGTCCAGAATCACCCGGTCGAAGACGTGGGGAGTGCCCTCCACCTCCCAACCAATGCCGTCATGGGCATCGCGTTGCACCAAATGAAAGTTGGCCACGGGGCCCAGGAATCGCTCGATATTTTTCATCGCGGTTCGCGCGAAGTCCTCCCGTCTTTCATAGCTCACGACTTGCCCGCGGTCGCCGACCGCACGCAGCAACCCCAGCGTCAACGCCGCGGAGCCGACCCCCGCTTCAAACACGGAGGCACCCGGATACACGTCGGCCCACATGAGGATCATGGCGATGTCCTTGGGGTACAGGACTTGCGCCCCCCGAGGCATCTTCAGCGTGTATTCCGCCAAGGTGGGGCTCAGGGCCATCATGGTCTTGCCCCCTGAAAGACGAACCATGGTCCCGTCGGGCTGCCCGATGAGGTCGTCATGCGGAACGGTCTCCCCGCTGTGTTGAAACCGATCGCCGGCTTTGAGCGTGAGGGCATACTGCCGCCCTTTTTTGTCGACCAGATGGACGCGTTGACCTGATTGAAACGTGGACATCTCTCGCATTCTAGGAACCTGCCCTTGGGGTTGCAACTTGTCCTGTGTGATTCGCTGTCCCGTTCCGTAGGGCCATATCCCAACGCCACCACTTCTGCCGCTAGCCGTCCTGACAAAACAATAATTGATTAATAATACCAAATTGAATGTCGTTATTTTACTTAATGGCCATCTATTTATCTACTTCATTGATAAGCTCTTTCAGGAGGCACAGCATGAACAGGCAACGCTTGGTCTGTACTTTGGCTATGATTGTCACTTTGGCCTTGGCCGGATGCGGGGGCGGAGGGGGAGTCTCTCCTCTTCCTACTCTCAGCGATGCCTGGATCGTGCCTCATGACGCCTTAGAAGTGGCGGCATCACAGACTGCAAACAGTACTCCACGCTTCACCGACAGAGGTGTCCTACGATCGTCAAATACTGACTCCTCGGGTAGGGCAACCGATACTGTTTCCATAATGTTTAACCGCCCTTTCCCCCTTGAGTTGGATGACAGCAACCGCATTGAGGCCAATGTGACGTTGACAACCACTTCCCAGGATGGCAGCAATGAGGCCTTGGACTCAGCGACTCATTCAGTGCCCAGCATGGTAGAAAAACGCGCGCTTCCACCTTCTCCGATTCGCCGTCATTTCTTAAGCGATTGGACACTGTTCGACTATCAGGACACCGCCACCTCGGCTGCGTACGTTTCGGTCAGCTGGCACAGGGATGATCCCACGGATTACCTGGCAGGGGGCTACTGGATACATCTGAAAGGCGATCTTGCCACGGATTCGATTACTGACGCAGACATTGGAGCGTTCATTGATGGTTCTGAATTTTCCAGCGCTCCAGTGATGCCGCCAGTTGGAACTGCTACTTACAGAGGCCGTGCGGCGGGCTTGTACACGTATTACTACGGCCCCATGTGGGAACCAGTTGACCCTCGGCTTGAGGCCGGAGACAAAGCAACAGGGGAGTACTCCGGTGTGATGACGCTCACTGCCGATTTTGGAGCCGACACCATCAGCGGATGCATCGGCTGCGACGAAAACTTTGAAACGACAGAGGTCTTCGTAAATACCGATGGAACCAGAAGCGAAATCTATACCGCGCTAAGTCTTGCCTCGATCAAGTTTGGATCGTCGCCAATTAAATCCGACGGCACGTTCACAGGCGAAGACGTAGAAATCATCATAGGCGGGCGAGCCGTTCCAATCAGCATACCCGTTTCCGACGTCCAGGGGTCTTGGGGCGGCAGGTTTTCAAACCGTCCTGCTTTTGATGGGTCTGGTGATCCTCGCCTCGTTGCCGGAACGACCGGTGCACAATTTAGCCATCCGGACGGCAGTCATGGTGAGTTCATCGGGAATTTCTTCGCCCCCAAGGTTATCTCTCAATAAATATGCCCTGCGCTTACCCGAGTGGTTTTGCAGTCGTGTCTCCAACTTTCGATCCGGTCTCTGGCGTCGTTCAACGATAAAAACCAGGAGACATTCACACACCCTTCACGCAGCCGCCATTGAATGTCTCGATGAATGCGTTATGTTCGGGAGTGCAACCACTAGCAGAGACTCTAGTTCTTTGGGGGTATTCCACGCGCATAAACAGTGGCATCTCATTCATAGCCCCACGCAGCCGGCCGCATGCTCACTGCAGGTCAAACGAAAGGCAGTCTTAGGGCTGCCTTCGTTTGACTCACACCATGATCCGGCATCCGGCACATCCCTGTCTCCGAGCAAGGCCTGTCCTCGACGTTCTTAATCGGGGAAGGTCACGGCCACGAATGCGAAGATAAAGACCCTGGATCCTTATAAATCGCCTAGATCCCCGATTAAGGATGTCGGGGACAAGTGTCGAGGATGACAGAAAGAAGGCACAACGCTTGTCTTTCTGGGCAAAGCGAGGAACCTGCTTTTTTCTTCTGTCATCCCCGACCCGATCGGGGATCCAGGGTCTTTCCCCCTCACCCGGCATGCTCCCGTCAGGGGCGAAGGGAGAGAAAGGTTGTAGATCTGCCGAACGGGTGCGTTTTCTTGACACCCTTGGGAGAGGGTCGTAAGATGGTTTCTGTAGGAGGTTTCCTCCGCATTGACTATCTCTCGCACAACGCCTTCCCGATTTTGGTCCGTTTCTGCTTCAGTGTGGCACAATCGAAAAGGACGCGCGGTCATCGCGCTGAGCGTTCTGCTTTTCTCCTGTCAGATCGGCCTTTCCCGGGCCGAACCTTCCCTGGTGGTCACCGCCGCCTATGAAGGTGTGATCAATCCCGTCGCCGCCGAATATCTCCACGAAGCCATCGCCCATGCGGAGCAGGAACGCGCCCGGTTTCTCGTGTTTCAACTCGATACACCCGGAGGACTGGACACGTCGATGCGTTTGATGATCAAGGACATCACGGGCGCCCAACTGCCCATTGTCGTTTACGTCGCCCCGACCGGCGGGCGCGCCGCGTCGGCCGGGGTCTTCCTGACCCTGGCGGCGCACGTGTCGGCCATGGCGCCGGGCACCAATATCGGTGCGGCCCACCCCGTGGCCATGGGAGGCGGGGAAATGGACGAGGTGATGAAGGAAAAAGTGGAGAATGACGCGGTCGCCTATATCCGTTCCATTGCCGAACGCCGGGGCCGGAACGTCGAATGGGCGGAAAACGCCGTCAAGAAAAGCGTCTCGGCCACTGCCACGGAAGCCCGGGAGTTGGGCGTGATCGATCTGATTGCGTCGGACCTCGATGACTTGTTCCAACAACTCGACGGATGGGACCTCTCCCTTGGTGAACAGACCGTGACTCTTGAGACGCAGGATATGCGTACTCAAGATTTCCCCATGAGTTGGCGACTCGAAACCATGAAAGCCATCAGCGATCCGAATATCGCCTACGTGCTCATGACCATCGGCACCATCGGGTTGATCGCGGAACTCTATAGCCCGGGCGCGATTCTGCCCGGCGTGGTCGGCGCCATCAGCCTGATCCTGGCCTTCTATTCCCTCCAGTCCCTTCCCGTAAACTACGCGGGGGTGCTGTTGTTCATTCTGGGCATCGTCATGTTGATCCTGGAGGTCACCGTCACCAGTTACGGGTTGTTGGCCATCGGCGGGGTCACCGCCATGGTGCTGGGGTCGCTGTTTCTCTTCAACGAGGATTTCCCCTATTATCAGATCTCCTGGTCTGTTATGCTTCCCGTCATCGCCCTGGCGGTCGGGTTTACGTTTCTCGTGGTCAATTTCGGCGTCCGTGCCTTACGCAGGCAAACGTCCACCGGCAGCGAAGGGATGATCGGCCGCATCGGATCCGCGAAAACGAATCTGACGCCGACCGGGAAAATTTTTTTCCAGGGTGAAATCTGGGACGCCGTCAGCTCGGCGCCGGTGACCGAAGGACAGCCTATTCAAATCACGCAAGTCGAGGGGCTCACGGTCCACGTCAAACCACTGGAACCTCAAAGCGAAAGCCAATAAACAATGGAGTCACCCTTGAATTCCACCATGCTGTTTATCCTGTTCCTGGGTTTCGTCATCCTGATCTCGAAAGGGTTGTATATCCTGCGGGAATATGAGCGAGCCGTCATTTTTCGCGTAGGCCGTCTGGCCAAAGGCCTCATCGGGAAGAATGGACCCGGCATTGTGATCATCATCCCGTTGATCGATAAACTGGTTCGCGTAAGCCTCCGAACCGTGACCATGGACGTCCCTCCCCAGGACGTCATCACGAAAGACAATGTGTCGGTCAAGGTCAATGCGGTGATCTATTTTCGCGTGGTGGAGTCGGAAAAAGCCATTGTCGGGGTGGAGGACTATTATTATGCCACCTCCATGATCGCCCAAACGACCTTGCGGAGCGTCCTGGGCCAGAGCCAGTTGGACGACCTGCTCTCGAAACGGGATGAAATCAACGCGGACTTGCAGCGGATTATCGACCAGGCCACCGAACCCTGGGGCATCAAGGTGTCCGCCGTCGAAGTCAAAAACGTGGACCTCCCGCAAGAAATGCAACGGGCGATTGCGAGACAGGCGGAAGCTGAACGGGAGCGACGGTCGAAAGTCATCCATGCCGAAGGAGAATTTCAGGCCTCCCAACGCCTCTCCGACGCCGCCAACATCCTGAGTCGGAATCCGGCCGCCCTGCAATTACGGTATCTCGAAACCATCATGAACGTGGCCGGGGACAAAAATTCCACGATTTTGTTTCCCGTGCCCATTGACTTGTTGAGCCCGTTTCTGAAAAACACGGAACCGGCGGCGCCACCCCCGCCTGAAGACCCCTCTTCAGCATAGGCAGGACGGCTTCCACCACGACCCACATCATCAGATGAGTGGCATACAACCATGAAGCGTCTGTTTGCGGTTATCGGCTTGGGCCGATTCGGATATAGCGTCGCGGAATCCTTGGTGCAAAAGGGATGTGAAGTCCTCGCTATCGACAGTGAAGAGGCGAAAATTCAATCAATCAGTGACATTGCGACCTTTGCGGTCCAGTGCGACGCGACGGATGAACGCGCGCTGAAAGCCGTCAGTACCCAAAACGTCGACGTGGCGGTGGTGAGCATCGGCGAAAACATCGAAGCCAGCATCCTCATCGTCCAAACGCTGACCGAAATGGGGATCACGTCCATCATCGCCAAGGCCGTAACCAACGCTCACGGGAAAATCCTCAGCAATCTCGGGGTAACCGAAGTGATCTACCCCGAACGGGACGCCGCCATCCGGCTCGTGCATCGACTGGTTTCCCCCGAGGTGTTGGACTATCTCGAATTGGCGCCCGGGTACAGTGTCGAAGAAGTCGCGGTGCCGGATCGGTTTTCCGGCATGAGCATCGAGGAAACCAAAATCCGTGAGCTTCACAATCTCAACATTATCGGCATCAAGAAACAGGTGAATCGCATGATCAAGGGAAAATTAAAGAAGGAAGATACCTTTAATTTCACTCCCTCCCCCGACGATATGATCGAAAAAGGCGACGTCCTGGTCATGATCGGGAAAGAGCATGACCTGGACGGATTCAGTAATTCCGAGTAAGGCGCATCCCGGGTTACGGCGGGCGGGCACGGGGGCCCGCCCCTACACAGAAAACGGTTGCAAAGCGCCCCCGGTATGTCACAGCACGATTGCCAGGCCCTCCTCAACGAATTCCGTCAGAACCTGGAAGCATTTTATGCTGCGTTGAAGCTCGCTCCACCCTATGATAGCGTCGAAAAGACCATACGGGATCTCTCCACCCTGTTCGAAACCAAAACCGCCGAGGAGCAGGCACAACTCCTCGGCGATGATTCCTTGAGATGGAAACTCCACGTCCAGGCCTTTATCGACTCCGGATTACACAAAAAACATCGGGGCATCATCACCGGACTCGCACGCACCGATGCCATCGATCAGTTCCCCGAGTCCTTGCGATATTTATTGGAGCCCTTTCGATCCTGACCATGTCTCGCCCTGCTATGATGTTTTTTTTGCAACACCACTATTGACTTTTCACATCAATTTCATTAACTTGCAAAACGAGTTTTTATTTATCATTATATTTCAATATGTTATGAAATCTTATGCCATGATGAATATGGCCCGAAATTTGCAGCGTGATTAGCGTTACAAGTTTATGGAATATTTGTTCCAATTCAGAGAAACAGATAACCATGTTCGGACAACTGCAACAGACCATTGAGCAAACCATCTCGGTCTCCGGAGTCGGGCTCCATTCGGGTCGTTTTTCGAAGGTCAGTCTTTCCCCGGCACCCGTGGACAACGGCATTGTGTTCCGGCGGAAAGTCAACAGTCACGTCGAGACGTGCCAGGCGTCGATTCGCAATCTCAGGCCCATGGAGTTGTGCACGGCGGTCGGCTCCAATGGATTCCAAATCCAAACGACCGAACACGTGCTTTCCGCCCTCTGGGGTTTGGGAATCGATAATGCCTTCATCGATATCGATTCGGAAGAGGTTCCGGCGATGGACGGCAGTGCGGCGCCCTTTGCCAAACTCATTCAACTCGCCGGGATTCTGCCCCAGGAACGTCCTCGAACCTATCTCAAAATTGTAGAACCCATTCATATCGGTGATGACAATCGAGGGATTTCCATTCTTCCCTCCCCCTTTCCCAAGATCACCTATACGATCAACTACGATCATCAGTTGATCCAACAGCAAACCTATGAACATGAGTGGTCGGCGGTGGAGTTCGAGGCCAATATCGCGCACGCCCGGACCTTTGGGTTTTCGCATGAAGCGGAAGCCTTACGGGCTCGCGGCTTGGGAAAAGGTGGTTCCCTGGACAACACCATCGTGTTTACGGAGACCGGAATGATGAATGAAGAAACGCTCCGGTTCCCGGATGAATGTGTTCGCCATAAGGTGTTGGACCTGATTGGAGATCTGTCTCTCCTCGGCATCAACGTCATCGGTCATATTATCGGCAAATGTTCAGGCCATCATCTCCACACCCAACTCGTCCAGGCGATCCTGGACAACCCCGAGGCATGGACGATTGTGGGACCCGCTGAGAAGCCTGTACCCGATTTGGCCGATCTTGAAGATTCGCTTCATGCCATGCCAGTCCCAGCAAACGCGGCGTTCTGACTCCCCTCTTTTTATTGACTCCCTTCCCCTTCTGTCATCCCCGACATCCTTCATCGGGGATCCAGAATCTTCGGTCTTTCCCTTGCACCCGGTCTACTCCCCAAAAAACAAGGCTGGATTCCCGATTACAAACGTCGGGAATGACGGATTCGGGGGGTGTTAGCTATTTTCATACCAATGACAATTCGGGCTATTCCTGGCTATTTTCATATCAGGGTGCTAGTGTGGCGGGATAATGGCACGTCGCGTTCCGTACCCCGTTCTGCTTTTGGTCTTCTTCCTCTGGTTGCCTGAACTCCTCATCGCCGCGAATACGACTCCCTCGCCCAAACCGGGCTTTCAGGGGATTCCCTGGGGAAGTGCGCTGGCTGAATTTTCTCAGCTCGTCCTCGTCGAGCCCGACGGTCGGGTCGACATTTATGCGTATAAGGAAGGCCCGCCGAAGTTTGCGAACGAACCGGTCGATTTCATCAAGCTCTACGCCATCGACGCCCAATTTGCCCGTGTGATGATCCGATACCGAAACGAAAAAACGCACAACCGTATCAAGCAGACTCTGGAATCGGAATTCGGGAAAATTCGACACAGCCCCGGCTCGATGATCCGGGGGCTGAACCAGGAATACTCCTGGCGTCTCGAGGACACCGAAATCAGCCTGAGTTACCGGGAACTGGGAGAACGTGGATTGCTGACTATTCAGAGCCGTATCCTGGCGCCGCGTTTTCTCGAACTGTTGAGCGACCATTAGCATTAGCCCATGACGGGAAACAGGGAATCGCTCGTGCCACCCTCTCCTGAAACCTTCGCGATCAATCCCGACTGCCAAGTTTCCGTCGAACATATCGGCTTGGGCGGTCATAAGGTCGTCATGGTCGACGGGTTCTACCAGTATCCCGACCAGGTGCTGCAACTGGCCTTGGAGCTTCCGTATACCGATCGATTCGAGATTGTCGGCAACTTTCCCGGCGTTCGGGCTTCAGTCAACGTCGAGACCGGGCCGATCGTGAATGCGATCAGTGACTTCTGGGGCACGAGGTTGCACACGTTTTTCGAACCCCAGCCGGTCGTGTTTCAAGGCATCACCAACCATCAGTACCGCCTCAACGTGGGGCAGCGTCAACCCCATATTGACCAGGACGTGACCGCCATGATCTACCTGAACCCCGCCGAATCCTGTATGGGCGGGACCGGCTTGTACCGCCATGTGCCCACTGGCTTGGAACGGGTGCCCATCGTGCCGGACCGGGAGATCCGCGAACTGGCCGACAGGCTGGAACTCAGTGATGAATTTCTCAGCAGTGCGGAAGGGTATGAAAATTTTCAGAACAGCATGATCTTCAACCCCTTGTTTGCCAACCGGGACAATGCCTATATCAACGACGGGAACGCCTATTGGGAGCTCCTCTTCCTCATCCGCATGAAACCCAATCGCCTGATCATTTTCGACGGGCGCTGTTTTCATTCACAGCACATCACGGCCGACCAGTACACCCAGGCCTTCCGGGTCAACCAAGTCTTGTATCTCAGTCAGAAGCCCAAACCCTGATCGTCATGTCAGGCATGTCCCTGTTCAGTTATTCGTTGACAGGATCTGCCGTCTCCCTCTGTCATTCCTCACCGCCTTGAAGATACGTCTGGCCTTTGTAGCGTTTGGCCACCGCAATAAAGAGAATCGAGACGCCAAGCATGACCAGCGTGAAAAACCAATAATAATCCGGGCCTTCAAGCCACACGCTGCCGTCGTCGTTCTGAATGAAGACATTCACCAACGAAGTAAAGGCGTTTCCCAGGGACACCGACAGGAGAAAGAGCGCCATGACAAACGATTTCAAGGCCTTGGGCGCCTGGGTGTAGGAAAATTCCAAACACGTGATCGAGACCATGACCTCCGCCGCGGTGATCACCACGAACGCCGCGATTTGCCACACGATATTCGGCCGCAGTCCCGAGACAATCTGCATCTCGATCACCGCGGAAATCACAAAGGCGATGACCGTCATAAAAAACCCGATGCTGATCTTCCGTAAGGGCGTCAAGGGAAACACCTTGTCAATGGCGGGATAGACGCCGTAGGCAAACACCGGGATGAGGAGCATGATCAAAAAAGGATTGACGAACTGAATTTGTGAAGGGAGCCATTCCACCCCCATCCAGTATAAATCCATATTTCTTGCCTGGAGGACCCAAGCCGACCCGGTTTGGTCGTAGAGCGCCCAGAACACGGCCACAAACAGGTAAATCGGCGTAAGCCGCCACATGGCCAGCAGGCTGTCGCGCGTCAGCAATTCCCGAAGAAACGTTTTTCCCCTGGCGGGGATATGCGCGTAGTCCCGCCGCCCCAGCCAGAACACCCACGTGGCGAGCAGCATCAACAGCCCGGGCACGCCGAAGGCCAGGTGAGGCCCGATATGGTTGAGCAACCACGGGGTCAGGAGCGTGGACAGCCCCGCGCCGAAATTGATCGCAAAATAAAACCAGTAAAAGGCTTTGCTGAGCAGATGACGGTTGGTCGAACTGAACTGGTCCCCGAGGTTGGCGGAGACACAGGGTTTGATGCCTCCGGAACCCACGGCGATCAGCGTGAGCCCTACGGCCAAGCCGACCCTGGTCTGATCCATTGCGAGGGCCAAATGCCCCAGGCAATACACCAGCGACAACGACATGATCGTTCGGTACTTCCCCAACCAGATATCCGCGATCAGTGCCCCAATGACCGGAAAAAAATACACCGCGGACGTAAACAGATGATAATAGGAGCGCGCTTCGGGTTCACTCATCACGTCCAGGGCGCCGTCCGCGTTCAGGAGATATTGGGTCATAAAAATGACCAGGATCGTTCGCATGCCGTAGAAACTGAATCGCTCGGCAGCTTCGTTCACGATCAGGAACGGGAGGCAGGACGGCATCCCGTCCGAACGTTCGGGCTCGGTACAGTATGGAAGGTTGCTCACGACGAACACTCGACTCTCACGCGGCTCACGACTACTCCGGACAAATGCTATTCCGATATGAAGGCTGTCCCGGAAGAAACCAACGGGTGTATAACACAGATCGACTGTTGCTGAGAAGGTCAGCGGGACGGCACCTTCGGCTTCGCTCAGGGCAGGCGCAGGCCGTCCCCTACAATGACTATGATGTAGGGACAACCCCCCGTGGTTGTCCATGGGACTCATGAAGCGATTCCCTCAAGGTTTTTCTAAACAATATTTTGTAACCGGCACTGGGATCCTGGGGTTCACGTTCTGTCTCTTTCCATCAGCCGGGCTGGCGGAACCCCTGCCCGTTGAAACGCTCGATCCCGTGGTAGTCACGGCCACGGCCCTGCCGACGAGCCAATCGCGGACACCTATCCAAACCACGGTGTTCACGCGAACAGGCTTTGACTCTCAACAACCCAACAGGCTCGGGACTCTCTTGCAACAAACCCCCGGGATTTTCGTCGACGAGATGGGAGGCCGGAGCGGCATCAGTTCACTCTATATTCGCGGGGGCGATCCGAATTTTACGATGGTGTTGTTGGACGGCGTTCCGTTGAACGATCCGACAAACCAGCGCGGGGGATCGGTTGATCTGTCGTCCCTGACTCCCGAGCGTATCGAACGGATCGAAATCGTCAAGGGACCGGCCTCCGTGTTCTATGGGTCCGACGCGATGGCAGGCGTGGTGAACGTCATTACGCAAAAGGGAACCGCGGCGGATCGACTGGTGGCCCGTACGGAAGGGGGGCAATGGGGCTATACCCGCGGGATCCTCCAAACGTCGGGGTCCGCCGACCGTTTCCGATATGCCGGTTCGGCCGCCTTTACCCGAAACGATGGTCAAGTCACGGGAAACCGGTTTGCATCCGGAACGATCGGCGGCCACGTGAACTGGTCGCTTCGGGACTCGCTCAAGTTTGAACTGACGGGACAATACACAAACACCGACACCCGTTCCTTTCCGGAAGGCAGTGGCGGTACACGCCTGGCCATTCTCCGTACGCCGGAGCGGCGACGTACCCACGAAATCGTTTCCGGATTCAACCTGACGTTCCCGCTTGCTCCGAACTGGGAGCATCAACTGACCGCCAACGTGCTCCACCGGCAACATAACGTTGACAACCCTGGAGTGCTGTCCGCACCCGGGAGGTTTCGAATCCCTCCGACCGTCTTCGAGACGGACTTCACCCGGATGCGGCTCCATTGGACGCTTCGGGCTTCTCTGAAAGAATTCTTGCAGATGGCGGGCGGGCTTCAACTGGTGCACGAGAACGGAACACGAACCGGAACCCAGGACCTGACCGTGTTGGGATTTCCGTCACCAGTTGCCTCGAATTTCGAGCAATCACGCACGACGCCGGCAGGAATACTGGAAACGATCGTTACCCCGAACGAGCAGGTCCGGATCAGTGCGGGCATCCGTGTGGACGGCCCGGAGAACGCTCCGGTCCAGGTAACCCCGCGTCTCGCCGTCAGCGTCCAACCGTTTCCGAGAACGACCATCCGTGGGCAGTATGGCGAAGGGTTCAAATTGCCGAGCCTGAATGCCCTGGGCGATCCCATTATCGGAAATCCTCACCTGTCTCCGGAATCCAGCGCGGCGTGGGAAGTGGGCATCATCCGGTCGAATCCCGTCTGGGATAGTGAAATCCGGTTGACTTGGTTCCACAACACCTATTTCAATCAAATCGATCTGGACCCCGTTCTTGCCCGGCAACAGACCTTCCTCCTGGTCAACCTGAACAAAGTCAGGACACAAGGGATCGAATTGAACGTGGTCGCCATCCCATTCCCGAACGTGTCTCTCAAAGGCTGGTTCACCTACCTGGACGCCAGAATCTTGGGGACGAACGCCCCGCTTCGGAATCGGCCCAAGGCATCGGGGGGCTTCGCGGTCCGGGTGCAGGCCACTCCCGCGTTGACCATACGCAGCCAACTCCAAGCCGTGGGCACCCGCTTCGACCTGCAAATTCCCACGACGCAAACCAGGGCGCCCGGATATTATCGAATCGACCTCGCCGCCACCTATGCCCTGAACGACGCATGGAAAATCTTCGGGGCCGTGGATAATCTGACCAACGTGACGTACGACGATTTTCTCGGGTTCAGCGCGCCGGGGACATGGGTGCGATTCGGGGTGGAAGGCAATTGGGAGATGTAACGCTCCGGCGGGGGGCGATACACGCGTTCAGAACCGCGGAGGCCAATCCAGTTCGACTTGCCGTCCACAATAAAAGCAGGAAATTCGATACCTGGCCTTTCGGCGAGGATTGGGGAGAGAGGTAAACACCACGGGGGCCTGATCATACGGGCACACGGGCTGGAGGTGCAGGAGATGCTCATCGATAATCGCCTGCAATTCGGCATCCTCCCACTGCGCGGCGCCGTCCTCACGGCCACGGACGTGATCTTCCCATCCGCATGCCTCACACCGGAGATGGTACGCCTTCACTCGCTCTTGAGGGTGAGAGACCTCGGTACAGTCCACGTGTCCGGGGCAAGCCGCCCGAAGACAGGTGATGGGTTCATGCTGAAGGGCCTTGATAAACGCGTCGGGAGCCGTCATCGTTCTTCTCAATCTGAAATTCTACGGACAACCACGGGGGGTTGTCCCTACATCATGGTCATTGTAGGGGACGGCCCCCGCCTGCCCTGAGCGTAGTCGAAGGGTGCCGTCCCGACCTGCCCGGCCTAGATTTTATGAAAACTGATATGATTCTTGTATTCCTGAATGGCCGCTCGTAGCGAGGATTTGCCGAGGGGGATGTTGGCATCGAGCGTATCCTCAACCTCGGGGTCGTCGATGACTACTTCGTACTTCTCTTGCACGTTGGTCAGGATCACCCCTTTTTCAACCGGCCGGGGCAGGAGAATTTCCATCCACACTTCTTTTTCAACCAAACAGACGTCGCAAAAACGTTCAAACAACATTTCCAACCGTTCAGGATCAGTTTCTTTCATGTTTCAGGACTCCCGTATGTATTCTTTCATTCGTTGACAGGATGATAGATCGGGCAAGGTCCGCCCTGCGCCCCCCGCTTTTCCTCCCCTTTGTAAGGGGAGGCTGAGCTAGGCTTGCCCCCGCGAAAGCGGGGGTGGGGTAGAGCCGACCGCCCATGGAGGATCAGGTTGCGCCGTCCTGACCACAGACTCTACCTCCCCTTCGCCCCTCCTTACAAAGGAGGGGAACTTAAGGCATGATCCTGCCTGATCACGTCTTTTTTTTTCTTCAAGGCACCATAGCCGCCACCGCCCGGGGTTTCAATCCGCAAACGATCTCCCTGGCTTACGGCCAGCGTCGTTTTCCCGGGGAGTTTCTTTTCACGCCCCTTGCGAATCAACACGTTCCGACCGGATTGTCCGGCCCCTCCCCCGGCCAACCCGAACGGTTTCGATTCCCGTCGATCGGAGACGATCGTCACGTGAGCGTCCTGCAAAAATTCGATTTCGCGCGTGACGCCATTGCCCCCCGCATGGACTCCCGCGCCGCCTGTCCCTTCTCGAAGGACGTAACGGGATATGCGAAACGGATACGCATACTCCAGGGCTTCGACCGGCGTATTCATCGTATTCGTCATATGGGAATGGATACCGCTGGCTCCCGGACATTCCACCCCGGCGCCCATGCCCCCGCCCAACGTTTCATAATACGCAAACGGCCGTTGTTTTTCGCAATCCCACCCCCCGATCGTAACATTATTCATGGTGCCCTGGCTCGCGGCCGGCACCCGGTCGGGGCAGGCCTGCGCCAAGGCCCCCAGCAGGACGTCCACGATTCGCTGGGCCGTCTCGACGTTTCCCGCAGCCACCGCCGCGGGAAACCGGGCATTGACCACCGACCCTTCAGGCGCCCGGACGTGGATAGGCACCATACACCCGCTGTTGCCGGGAATATCCAGCCCCAGCAAACATCGAAACACGTACGCCGTCGCCGAGACCGTAATCGCATAGACCGCGTTGACGCTTCCTTCGCACTGGGGCGCACTCCCCTCAAAATCGACCACCACCTCTTCTCCATCGATCGTCATGACCACGGCGATCGGGATCGGTTTGTCATCAATGCCGTCGTCATCGAGCACGTCTTCATACCGATACGTGCCATCCGGCAACTGCCGAATGCCGTGCCGGGTCAGTTTTTCACTATAGGCCAACAATTCGGACATATTTTCCCGAACGCGCTCCATCCCATAGCGTGACACCAATTCCTGAAGTCGTTGCGCCCCTATCCGGTTGGCCGCCAGTTGGGCCTGCAAATCACCGGCACGTTCCCGTGGAGTCCGCACGTTCGCCAGAAAGAAATCCCACAGGGCCTGGTTCGTCCTGCCGGCTTCCACGAGTTTCACGGGCGGAATAATCACTCCTTCCTGATACAATTCCCGGGACAACGGCATGGACCCCGGCGACATCCCCCCGACGTCGGCATGGTGCGCGCGGTTGGCGACGAATCCCAGAAGCCTGTCGTGCTCGACGAAGACCGGCGAGACGACCGTGATGTCGGGCAGGTGCGTTCCACCGTGAAACGGGTCATTCAGGATCGCCATGTCACCCGGCTCAAGGGTCAGGTGCCGGCGGCAGGCTTCCACGGAGAGCGGCATGGCCCCGAGATGGACAGGGATATGCGCGGCCTGCGCCACCAGGTGTCCCGCTTCGTCGAACACGGCGCAGGAAAAATCACAGCGCTCCTTGATATTCGGGGAAAACGCCGATCGTTGCAGGCGCACCCCCATTTCTTCGGCCACCGAACCGTACAAATGTTTAAAGACTTCCCGTTCAACGGCTTTCTGCACGAGCCTCTCCTACGGTGATCAGCACGTTTTGCCAGGCGTCGACGCGCGCATGATCGATTTCCGACAACAGAATGGTGGTGTCATCCTGGAAGATGACCGCAGGCCCGGGAACGTGATGCCCCGGCCGTAATCGACGGCGATCATAGAACGGAACGGGTCGGGGCCCGGAGACGAACACGAGTCGGCGTTCATGGCACAGGGCTCCGGAGGAATCGGCAGGCCCCGTTGCCTGCGTCTCCATCGGCGGGGGATCGACGTCGCCGATCGCACGAACCCGAAGATTGACGATCTCGAGCCCCGCGGCCTCGTCCTTATGCCCATAGCGTTGAACGTGCTGTTCATGAAAAGCCGCTTGAAAGGCAGGAGAAAACGGCACGGTCAATTCAAAGGATTGGCCTAGATACCGGAGATCCAATTCACAATGAACGTGCCGGGCCGGAAGAGGAACCTTTTGGGTCGCGAGGTCTGCCCCCGCCTGCTCCACCATGGGAACGAACCGGCGTTCCAACTCTTCAAACGAGGTCTTACCGGAACACATCACCGTTTGGACGTAATCCAGAAACACGTTTGCCGTCAACATGCCCAGGGCGGACAAAGTCGAAGCGGCCAAGGGAATCAGGACCCGTCCGACGTTGAGGGATCGCGCAAGTTCGCAGGCATGCACGCCTCCGGCTCCGCCGAATGTGAGCAACACGTACTCCCTGGGATCGTGCCCGCGTTCGACCGAGATCACGCGAATCGCCCGCTCCATCTCGGCATTGACCACCTGGAGAATGCCCAAGGCAGTCTCCTCCAGGTCAACGTCAGGACCGGCAGCGTACGGGACCAATTCCCGTGAGAGCCCAGCCAGGGCCTCGTGGGTGGCATCCAGATCCAAAGGCAATTCACCGCCCAACAGACCCGTGGCAGGCAACCGCCCCAGGAAGGCATTGGCATCCGTGACAGTCGCCGTCCGTCCGCCTCGTCCGTAGCACGCGGGCCCCGGATCGGCCCCGGCGCTTTCCGGTCCGACGCGCAGGGCACCTCCCGCATCGACTCGCGCCAGGGACCCGCCTCCGGCACCGACCGTATGAATGTCGAGCACCGGGACGCGAATGGGCATGCTGGCGATTTCCGCTTCCGACGTCGTGTGAATCGCGCCATCGACGACGGACACGTCCGTAGACGTGCCGCCCATATCAAACGTGATGAGCTGCGAAAACCCGGCCAGCCGCGCAAGATACTCGGCGCCGATCACCCCACCCGCCGGTCCGGACAAGATCGAACGGACACCCTCCTGCCGCACCTGTGCCGCTTGAATCCGTCCGCCGTTCGATTGCATGACGTGGAAGGAGCCGCCTGCGCACGATTGTTCGAGGGTTTCCAAATATCGGTTGAGAACCGGGGAGACGTACGCGTTCACCACCGTGGTGGAGGCCCGCTCGAATTCCCTGAACTCCGGGATCAGTTCATGCGAGGCGGTCACGAAGAAGCCCGCCTCCCGAAGGCGTTGCCCGATTTGACGTTCATGATCGGGATTCACAAAGGAAAACAGCAAGGAGAGCGCGACGGCCTCGACCCGTTGTTCCCGCAGGGTCTCGATGAGGGACGACAAGGATTTTTTTGTCAGGGGCCGCAACACGCGCCCGCGATGATCGAGCCGTTCCTGAACCTCCAGGCACCGGTCCGGAGGCACGAGCGCCGGCACTCCGCCACTGAACCAATCATAGAGGTTTCGACGAGTCTGCCGGCCAATCTGCAACACGTCCCGAAACCCTTGCGTCGTGACGAACGCCGTGCACGCCCCTTTTCGTTCGAGCAACGCGTTGGTGGCCACGGTCGAGCCATGCACGACGGTATGGCCGGCGGACGGGGACAGTCTCCGCAACCCTTCCAGGACCGCCTGGGCGGGATCGGCAGGAGTCGAGAGCAACTTGAAGGTCTTCACGCGACCGGCGACGTGGTCATACACCACAAAATCGGTGAACGTGCCGCCGATATCAATGCCGATTGAAAGGGGGGATCGTTCGTTGTCCGGACTCATCGCGCACTTTGCCCTCTTGTATTTTTGGGGATGCGTATCCGCGCCATCCCGGTATGCTCAGTGATTCGTTGACAGAATAGTTGGCCTGAGCGGAGGCACCCTATTCTTTCCCTCCCCTTTGTAAGGGGAGGTCAGGTGGGGTAGAGTCGCATGCCTAGAGGGCACCGATACCGACCCCCACACGCGACCTGCCCACTGCGACTCAGCCTCTACCTCCCGACTTTTCCCTCTTCGGAAAAAGTCCCCGTCCTTACAAAGGAGGGGAAGGAGATGGCGCGGCGCGTCAGCCTTTGACTTGTCCGCTGAGGGTCACGATTCTCGGGCCGCCCGGCGCATTGTCGAAAATACGCAGCAACGCCTGGTGCATGCCGGGCGCCGTACCCGTGAAATGGATAGGCAACGCACAGAATTTACCCGTGGTCAGTGTGGCCCCGGCACAGGATTCCCGGTCTATGGAAAAGGCGCGGGACCCTTCCAGCACGATATCGTCGATGCTCAAGGAGCCGAGCCCCACGTTGGCGACGGTCAATTGCAGCGTCCGTCGGGCCAACGCATCCACGTCCTCCGAAAACCGGATAGTATCGGAACTCAAGCTGATGGAAGGAATGACCGCCTTCCCGCTCAACAGAATCGACACGTCATCGGAACCACTGTTGGCCGTCACAATGTCCGGCAATCCGTCATTGTCAAAATCTTCGATCCCCATGGCGGTGGGCACCTTACCTACGGCATAATGCCCGGCGGGCCGGAACGACCCGTCTCCCTGTCCCAAAAGGATGGAGGTACTATCCGAGGCACGATTGGTGGAAATCAGGTCACGATAGCCGTCACCGTCCAAATCTCTGTAGTCCACCGCCACGGGGCTGAATCCCACCTCCATGTTTGCGGGTTTGGTGTATCGGCCGGGACTGAGCTGCAGGAGCAGCTTGATACTGTCGGTAAACAAACTGGTGACCATGAGATCCAGGTTCCCATCGGCATCCAAATCCGTTTGAGTGACGGCACTCAGCGTGAACCCCGCTTGAATTGTTTTCCAGGAAGAAAAGGTTCCCTGTCCCCGGTTCCGAAACACGGACACGTAACCATTCGGCGTCCGCCAACTCGGCTGGCTCCACGTCAACGTGACATCAGGCAACCCATCCTCGTCGAGATCCGCCAGCGAAGCGCCGGTGGGGAACAAGCCGCGCCGGTCCTGCTCTTCGACGTGTTGGGTCACCACGAACTCGCCCTGCCCGTTGTTCAACAGGACCGACCAACTGAACGGGGGATAATGTCCGAATCGCCCGCTGTTGATGACGACCATATCCGGGGCTTCATCTCCGTCCACGTCACCCAACGCGAGAAACGTCGGGCCTTTCCCCGAAGGATACGGAACGGATTCCTCGAAGAACCCGTTCCCCTTGCCGAACAGGACCACGACACGATCGGCTCCGGTCTCGGCCACGGCTAAATCCGACTTTCCATCCAGGTTCAGATCTCCCGTGGTCAGAAACATCGGACTCTCTCCCACGCCGAAGGAATAGCCTGATCGAAACGTGCCGTTTCCGTTTCCCAACAACACCGAGACGTCATCAGAATCACTGTTCGCCGTCGCAATATCCAAGTGCCCGTCCTCATTGAAATCGCCGACCGTGAGCCCCTCCGGATGCGCACCGACGGGTGCCGACAAGACCGGCGTAAAGACGAGGTTTTGTGCCAGGACGGGATTGGCAACGACCAACACCACCGCACCGCAGAACGCCCATGGTGTGAACACGCGGCTGATGCACCCGATCATGACGTTTCCTTCGACAGGCTCCCTTCGACTTCGCTCTGCTACGCTCAGGACAGGCTCCTCTACCCGCCCGTTCACTCCGGCAACGACCGCCCATCCGTTGGAAACGTTTTTTCCAAAACAATTTCCACTTCATCCGTCGCCGCCATTCCCCGATTGCGAACGTGCACGGACCATGAAGGATGGGCTCGCAGGGACGTGATCACGGTCTTGAGCAATTCGGGTTTGACCCGGGCTTCCCAATCATGAAGCCAGGCATAGCCATCGTCGTCGCCATCGTAGTCTTCCGGAAACCCGGCTACGAGATTAAACCGAAGCGTAAACGTTTTTTCTTCTTCAAACATCTCCGGTTAGCCTATACGCATTGTACTCCCTGCGTGTCATCCCCGCAGTTCCTTCTGTCATCCCCGACTCCTCTCCTGTCATCCTCGACATTTTTAATCGAGGATCCAGGGCTTTTGCTTTTTCCTCTGCTTTGCGAAGAGAACAACCCTGGATCCTCGCGTTCGCAAGGATGACAGAAAGGGGAAGGCTCGGGATGACAGCCGTTGGCTATTTTCATGCCAATGACAATGAGAGGCTACTCCTGAATGTCTTTGGCCCGACGATCCATATACCCCGACCGGACGGCCCCGTACAGATCGATCGTGGACTCTTCAAGCCCCTCGAACGTTTCGAGGTTGATGGCGCGATCATTCAGACGGTCCCCGGCATTGAGACCCAGGTTCGGGCCGAACGGGATAAAATAATTGACGGGGTTCATAAAAATATCGCCGGCGTATCCCACCGCATCCCGAACCGTCATCGGAGGAAGCAACGGCAGGACCAGATAGGGCCCTGAAGCCATCCCATATGTCGCAAAAGTCTGACCAGTATCTTCCGCCGGCGGGGCTTCAATGCCGAACATGTACTTGGCGACGTCGAAGAGCCCTCCCACGCCGAGAGTCGAATTCAGAAGAAACCGTTGCATTTCTATGCCGGCCCGATCGAGTTTCCCCTGGAAGATGCTATTGAGAAATCGTGAGACAAACCCCAGATTATCAAACGCATTAGCCAGAGAATCTTGAACGTCGGGCGCCACGACGACCGAGTAAACCCTGGCCACCGGCTTCAGTGCATAGCGGTCGATATTATAGTTGAGTGTAAAGGTGCTCGAATTGAACGGCTCCCAGGGATCCTGCACCGGTTCACTCTCGGTCGCAAACGGATCTTCGTACGTGCCCTCGACGATGGTTTCGTCCATGAGGAGAATTTTTTCGTCGTCTTTGTCGAATTTGCCGAAAGGCTTTTTCTCGCTCGGGCGGCCGGGATCACCATCGGGTGAAAAATACGGCAGGGCGATCAGAGTATCCGACGAATGCGGCACGGCAGATTGAGTGGCAGCCTCTTCCATCGGATATGCCGGCTGTGCGGAAACGACCGGTGGAGAAGCCTGAGCCCCGGGCGGAATCATGGGTTCGGCCAGAAGGGCCGACGGGAATCCCAGGACGCACAGGAGGAGGGCCATCTGCAGACCAGGGCATGAAAGCACCAATCTGTCATTCCCGACGCTTGTCCCCGACTCGATCGGAGATCCAGGCGATCTATAGAATCCAGGGTCTTTTCTTTTTCCTCCATTCGCGAGGATACGGATTCTGGATTCCCGCATGCGCGGGAATGACAGATTCGGGGTGGCGCTGGCTATTTCCATATCCATGACGGTCAACTCATACGTCCCACGGATTCTCCTCTGTCGCAATCCTCATTCACACAATACATAGCCGGTCGAGAAAATTCTTACTCGGAACTGCCTAACATATCATCCACCAACGGGCGGTTGATATCTTCACAACCCGGACATAAGACATCGAACAGCGCCTCATGGTTCTCGACGTAGTTCCGGTTGTCGGTCAATTTTTCATCGAGCACGTCCTGGTAACAGATATCACATAACATCATGACCCCACGCATCACCGACACGGTTTTTCGACCGCTGCTCCCAGTCATACGACACCTCTTCGCAGGATTCCATAGTCTGTCATGATCATATCGATCACGGCAGCCGCCTTCCTCAATGCACGAAACGCCCAACCGCACAAGCCGTCAGGACCAGCCGCGTTGTTGGGCCAGAAAAAAATCTTCCGTCTCAAGATCGATGCCACATTCCGGGCATTCGTATGGTTGATCCGGTGGAGGGATCGACAATTCCTTCTCCTGGATCTGTCCCTGACAAACGTGATAATAATGCCCACCGGCATGTTCGGAATCCAACGGATCATTTTCAAATTTGAGAATCATGGTTTGCCCCGTAAAAGTACGCTTCAGTTATAACAAGGACAGCAAACGGTGTGCAATCCTCGAGACGCGTAGAGCACTGCACTTCTGATCCCCTCCTTTGTAAGGAGGGGCGAGGGGAGGTAGAGACTATGACCGGCACGACGAAACCCGTTGATCCATCGACGGTTGGCTCTACCCCACCTTCCCTCCCCTTACAAAGGGGAGGAACAAGACAGCTTTTTTCCCCTGGTTCCCTTCTTGTGGTTAGCCTCTTATTCTGTCTATCGGCGCACCAGGCATGGGCGTTGGCTCAAGTCCCTCGGCCTTCCGCTGAACCAATCGCCCTCGCGCCCGTCCTCACGCAGGGGCTCATCCAACCGGTATTCATCGGACATGCGGGTGACCAGAGCCACAGGCTCTTCATCGTGGAACAGCCGGGCAGAATCCGAATTCTCCGGAACGGCGCCCTGCAAGCCTCGGCATTTCTGGACATCTCCGACCGGGTCAGCTTCGGCGGCGAAATGGGACTGCTGGGATTGGCGTTTCACCCCGGCTTTGCGAAAAACGGCCGGTTCTTCGTCAATTATACAAGAAGACCGGATGGGGCCACGATTGTTGCTGAATTTCACGTTTCACCAAATCCCGACCACGCCCTCCGAAACGAAAAAACCCTGGTGGTCATTCCCCAACCCTATTCGAATCATAACGGCGGGATGCTGGCCTTCGGCCCTGACGGGTATCTGTATATTGCCACGGGAGACGGCGGAGCAGGCGGTGATCCGGGGAATCGGGGGCAAAACCCGGACACCCTGCTTGGCAAGATGTTACGCATCGACGTTGACCAGGGCGATCCGTATGGCATCCCTCCCGACAACCCCTTTGCCGGGCAACAAAGTGGGCGGGAAATCTTTGCCCTGGGTTTCCGGAATCCCTGGAGATTTTCTTTTGACCGGCAGACCGGCGAATTGTGGGCCGCGGACGTGGGACAAAACCGTTGGGAAGAAATCGACGTGGTGGAAGCCGGGAACAACTATGGCTGGCGCGTCATGGAAGGAACCCATTGTTTTCAGCCTTCACAAGGCTGCGTCACGACCGGCCTGACGCTCCCCGTGGCGGAATACCGGAATCAATCGCCCCATTGCGCCGTCACGGGCGGATACGTGTATCGTGGGACACACGTGGACTTCTTACTGGGAACCTACGTGTTCGGAGATTACTGCAGCGGCCGGATCATGGGCCTGATCGACGGACAACCGCACGACCTTCTGGCCTCGGGATTCAGGATTTCTTCCTTCGGTGAGGATGAAGAAGGCGAACTGTACGTCGTGGATCACGGGGGAGGCATCTACACAATCACCCCGGCCAGCCCGTAGGGGACGGCCCCCGTGCCGTTCCGAATACATGGCGCAGCTACACATATTGGGTAACTCCGCCGCACCTGCCATTCCCGCCTGCCTCTTCTTTGTTTAGTTGACGGAATCATGGTAACTTGTTATTCCCCTTATATCTTGTTTATCCCCCTTCGACGTGTCAGCCGTGAATAAAAAATCCCTCTTTTACGCGATTGCACTCGCCGTCGTGGCCTTTTACCTGGTCATGACGGCCTTTTATCGATGGGGAGACGGGACTCCGCCTCAAATCACGCTGGTCGAGCCCTTCACCCATGCCGGGCCCACGACCCCGTTGATCCTCCACGTCGAGGATACGGGAACGGGTCTCCAGGAAGTGACCGTCCGCCTTGTCCAGAACCTCGAGAGTTATACCCTGGCGCAAGAACAGTTTTCCGCACAGTCGCCCCTTTCCATTGGAGGCGGGGCCCAAGACACCTTCGACCTTAACATCCTCCCCTTTGGCGACGACACCATCCCCAAACGTCGAGGACAGGTCAGCTTGGTCATTACGGCACGGGATAATTCCTGGCGAGGATTCTTCGAAGGGAATTGGGCGAGGATCGAACAGAACGTCGCCGTGAAATTTACTCCTCCACGGCTGGAAGTCTTGTCGTCCCCCCTGCCCGTTTCGCAGGGAGGAGCGGGGATCGTGGTGTACCGTGTTTCCGACGATGGCCGGCGATACGGAGTCCGGATCGGCGAAACCTTTTTCCCGGGATACCCCAACCCCGACCGGGCCTTCAGCGCGTTCTCACTCTTTGCCTTTCCTCATGACGACCCGGCCTCGACTCCGGTGATACTCGTGGCGGACGACGGCTTGGGCAATCACGCGGAACAGCGGCTCGACGTCACCGTCCTTCCCAGACAATGGCGATCCCGAACCATCACAATTTCCGATCGCTTCATCGAGCAGACCATTCGTCCCATCATAGCCCAGACCCCTGAGCTTGAAGACCTGGACGATCCGCTCCGAAATTTTCTGCAAATCAACAACGTGTTGCGCAAACGGACGGCTGACCGCCTGACGGCCCTGGCCACGAGCAGCCAACCCGAATTCCAGTGGAACGGGGCTTTCATCCAATTATCCAACTCCCAGGTGGAAGCGGCGTTTGCCGATCACCGCGAATACCGCTATGGCGAAAACGTCGTGGACACGCAATATCATTTGGGGTTCGACCTGGCCGTCACCAAACACTACCCCGTGGAAGCAGCCAATGATGGAACCGTCGTCATGGCGGAGTATTTCGGCATTTACGGAAATACCATCGTGATCGATCACGGCTATGGGCTCCAATCGTTGTACGCCCATCTCTCCTCGTTCGCCGCGGAAAAGGGGGAGGTTGTCAGCAAAGGGCAAATCATCGGAAGGTCGGGCATGACGGGTTTGGCCGCGGGCGATCATTTGCATTTCAGCCTGCTTCTTCAGGGAGTCCAGATCAATCCCGTGGAATGGTGGGATCCCCGGTGGGTGCAATCCCGCATCACCGACCCTCTTGATGATCCCCTTCGCAAGAACGACGCCGGCCGGATGCGGGGTCCGCAAACGCCGGCTCCTCCAAACCGTATGGGCCCGCCACCACCCCCTTGAGGACGCAGCCCGCAAGCCGTTCTCTCCCTCTCCCCTGGAGGGAGAGGGTTGGGGTGAGGGGGCATAGCCGTAGCAACCCGACGTGAGCCCGGAAGACGATTGATGGCACGATCGCAAACACGCACGCCGAGCAAGAACCCGGCACCCATCACCACGGTGCCGCTGGACCAAACCACGCGCCAGCGGTACCTGAACTACGCACTGTCCGTCATTACCGCACGCGCCCTGCCCGACGTGCGGGACGGGCTGAAACCGGTCCATCGGCGCATTTTGTTTTCCATGTTTCACAACCACCGGTTGTCGCCGGACCGGCCACCCATCAAAAGCGCAAAAGTCGTCGGGTCGGTGATTGGGGAATGGCACCCCCACGGCGACTCCGCGGTCTATGACGCCATGGCTCGCATGGCGCAATGGTGGTCCCTTCGCGCGCCCCTCGTCGACGGCCACGGCAACTTCGGCAGCCTGGACGGCGACCCGCCTGCGGCCTACCGGTACACCGAAGCCAAACTCACCCCGGTCGCTATCGAACTGCTGAAAGAACTGAACAAGGACACGGTTGACTTCCAGCCCAATTACGACGGCAAGGATGAAGAGCCGCTGGTCCTGCCCGCCCCGTTTCCCAACCTGTTGGTCAACGGGTCCACCGGCATTGCCGTGGGCATGGCCACCAACATACCGCCACACAATCTCGGGGAAGTCATCAACGGAGCCGTGGCCCTGATCGACGACCGGGCGTGCACGATTTCCGATCTCATGAAGTCGATTAAAGGTCCTGATTTCCCCACCGGCGGGGAAATTCTGAACACCCGGACCGAGCTTCGTGAGATCTATGAAACCGGCCAGGGGTTGGTACGCTTGCGCGGGGAGTTCACCGTGGTCCCGCCCTCGCACGGCAAATCCCAAATCATCATCACCTCGATACCCTTTGCCGTGGACAAAGCCACGGTTGTCGAACGCATCGGCGAACTCATCGCTGCCAAAAAAGTGCCGCAGTTGGTCGACGTCCGCGACGAATCCATGACCGACGTCCAAATCGTGTTGGAGCTTCAGAAGGATGCCGACGCCGACCTGGCCATGGCTTACCTGTTCAAAAACACCCCGCTCCAGAATAATTTTTCCGTCAACCTGACGAGTCTGATTCCGGTTTCGGGCACCACGACCACGCGACCCCGGTGCCTGAGCCTGAAAGAAATCCTCGAACAGTTCATCGACTTTCGCTTTGAAACGGTCACGCGCCGATTCTCCTACGACCTGAGGATCCTGGAGCAACGCATCCATACCCTTTCGGGCTTTCAAATCATTTTTGACGCACTGGACCGGGTGCTCACCATCATCCGCCAAAGCGACGGCAAGGCGGACTCCGCCGAAAAGCTGAAACGCGAGTTCCGGCTCGACGACGCCCAAACCAACGCGATCCTGGAAACGCCCATCTATAAACTGTCCCGCACCGAAATCAAGAAAATGCTGGACGAACTTGCCGACAAGAAGAAGCAGGCTCGCGACCTCAAGACCCTCCTCGCCTCGAAGACGCGATTATGGAACACCGTCAAAAAAGAACTCCAGGACCTCGCCAAGGCTTACGGCAACAGACGACGGACCAGGGTCGGGCGTCGCCAGGGCGAAGAAGTCGAATTCGACCCGGAGGCCTACATCGTCAAAGAAGACGCCGTAGTCACGATTTCAACGGACGGGTGGATTCGCCGCGTCGGGATGGTCAAGGACCTGTCGAAAACACGGCTCCGGGAAGGCGACACCCTGCTGACCGCCCTGATCGGCAGCACGGTGGACACCATCGTGTGCTTTTCGAATTTCGGTAGTGCCTACACCATGCGCATCGGCGATCTGCCGCCGGCTCGAAGCGGCTATGGAGATCCCGCCCAAAAGCTGTTCAAATTCAAAGACGGAGAGCGCATCATCGCGGCCCTTGTAGGGGCCGCCCTACGTGGCGGCCCTCCGGCCCCCCGATCATCTGCCTCGGCCGCACAACCCAAGACCCCGGCGCTCCCGCTCTTCGACACATCAACGGGGGATGGAGCCGATCCCGTTTCCCTCGGGCAAGGGATCGCCGTGTCAACGGCCGGCATGGGCGTGCGGTTTGATCTGGGTCCGTTCAAGGAGCCCTCGACCCGGCTCGGTCGAAAATTCATGAAACTCCGGGACCAGGAAGAAGTCATCAGCGTCGAAACCCTGGACCCGTCCGCGGCAACACCCGTCCTGGCAGTCGCCTCTCAACGAGGCCGCGTGCTCCTGTGCAACGCCGGGGAAGTGGGCGTCCTCTCCGGTCCGGGACGCGGGGTGACGGTCATCAAACTCGACCCCAAGGACAAGGTCCTGGCCATGCGTCTGTTGTCCCGAAAGCAGGACCAACTGGTCGTCCTGAAACAGGACGGCGGCCCGTTCACCATTTCTATGAGGAAGTATCAACCCGTCACCCGCGGGGGAAAAGGTCACGCGCTGTTCAAACGCGGAACCCTGAAAGGCGCCGAAGCCCTACCCGTCGAACTGCCGGTCCTCGAGACGGAGAATCACAAAAACGGCAATTGACATCCTCCGGCTTCACGACCACCATGAGTTCTCATCCTGACCATAGTCTCCTATCCGTCATTCCCGACATTCTTAATCGGGAATCCAGTGTCTTTATAAACGTCTATGGTACGGCCTCGCTCTGTAGTTGTTCCAGCAGGATCTTATCCAGCTACCTTCCTTGCAGCATGAGACGCGGCAGCGACAGGTCCCTGCCGAAAGCGATTCTGTCTGATTTCGAAGGAGCGGTGTATTGATTCAGTGCGCTGCCTGACCTATTGAATAAGTCGCAATTATGGTGCATATTTGCATCAAATACGAGAAGTTTAGATACATTTGTGATACATAATTGACCACAAATGGAGGTAAAATGATGCCAAGACGCAGCATCTCCATCACAGACACGCACGACGAATGGCTGAAAGCCCAGGTTGCCAGCGGGCAATATCGTTCCGAAAGTGAAGTCATCAGCGACCTGATCCGTGAGCAACAACAACGCGATGCCGGCATCGAAGCCATTCGCCTCGCCATGGCCGAAGACGAGAAATGCGCTCCCGGCACCCCAACACCGGCAGACGTCAGAACGGCAGTGCAAGAGCGCCGACGAAACACATGACCAAGAAATACGACGCGAGTGAGATTCTGGTTCTGGAGGGGATTGATCCGGTTCGGCGGAGGCCGGCGATGTATATCGGGGGGACGGACAAGACCGGGTTGCACCATCTCGTGTGGGAAATTCTGGATAATGCCATCGACGAGGTCATGAACGGGTATGCCACGACGATCACGGTCGAACTCGACAGGAACGGCGGCGGCATCCGCGTCACCGACAACGGCCGCGGCATTCCGGTGGATCAGCACAAGAAATACAAAAAGTCGGCGCTGGAAATCATCATGACGACACTCCACGCCGGCGGGAAATTCGAAACCGGCAGCTACATCCACTCGGGCGGCTTGCACGGGGTCGGCGCCTCGGTGGTCAATGCCTTATCCGATCATCTGGAGGTCACGGTCAAACGGCACGGGCACGAGTGGCAGCAACGGTACCGGGCCGGCAAACCCCTGGGGCCGGTCACCAAGGGAAACGCGGTGCGGGGCACGGGCACGTCGGTGTATTTTCGCCCGGACCCGGGCATTTTCGGAAAGCAGACGACCTTCGACTCCACCCTGTTGCAGGACACCCTGGAGGCCAAATCCTATCTTCACAAAGGACTCAAGATCACCTTCAAGGACGGTCCTTCGCAGCACACGCACAACTTCGTCCATGAACAGGGCATTGAAGAATACCTCACCAAGCTCGTCAGGGATCGCGGCCACAAATCCACCGCGGACTTCGTGTTTTATTGCGAACGCCGGTTGAGCGACAACGGCAAACCCGCGACGACCGACGACGGCTTCGCCATGGAAATCGCCCTGCAATGGACGGACGAACCCGCGGAATTCGTCCGGAGTTACGTGAACGGCGTGCCCACGCCGAACGGCGGCACGCATGAGTCAGGCCTGCGGAACGGCATCGTGAAAGCCATGCGTCAGTACATGGAGACGCACAACCTCACGCCGAAAGGGCTCAGCGTCCAGGCCGAAGACATCCGCGAAGGCATGGCCTGCGTCCTGAGCGTGCTCATCCTGAACCCACAATTTCAGGGGCAGACCAAGGAACGGCTCAACAATCCCGAGGTGCAAGGGCTCGTGGACAACGCCCTGCGCCCGGCCGTGGAAAACTTTCTGCACGAAAATCAAAGCATCGCCGAAACCCTGGTCGGCCGCATGATTCTGGCGGCGCGCGCGCGGGAAGCGTCCCGTGAGGCGTCGAAAGCCGTCATCCGCAAATCCGCGGTCAGCCATCGCCTGAACCTGCCGGGCAAACTGGCCGACTGCCAAAGCACGGACCCCGAACTCAGCGAGTTGTTCGTGGTGGAGGGTGATTCCGCCGGAGGCACCGCGAAGCAGGGCCGCGATCTGAAAACCCAGGCGATTTTCCCCATCCGGGGCAAGGTGCTGAACACCGAGGAACTCACCCTCGGCAAGGTGGTCGAGAACAAGGAGTTGGCGGACCTGGTCAAAGTCCTGGGCTGCGGAATCGGGCGGGAGTTCGATCTGAAGAAATTGCGCTACCACAAAGTCATTCTGCTCATGGACGCGGACGTGGACGGCTACCACATCAGCACGTTGCTGCTCACCTTCTTTTTCCGGCATGTCCCGGACTTGATCACACACGGGCACGTCTACATTGCCCAACCGCCGCTCTACCGCATCGACGCGGGCAAGACCGTGCATTGGGCGGGAACGGATGAAGAGAAAGAACGCATTCTGGCCGCAGCCGACGGCAGGACCACGCCGGTCATCAGCCGGTTCAAGGGTCTCGGCGAAATGTTTCCCCAACAACTCAAGGAGACGACGCTGGATCCCGCCACGCGGCGGCTCCTCAAAGTCGAGCTGCAGGATGAACTCGACACCGACCGCACTTTCACCGAACTCATGGGCAAGCGCACCGAAGCCCGGTACGAGTTTCTCATGGCTAACGCCGCCCTCGCCGACAATCTGGACGTGTAGGCCCGCTGTCGGGTTACGCTGCGCTAACCCGACCTACGAATCCGACCTGCTGCGGGAATGTGGCGTGACAAGAGAAAGGCAGCCCCATGGCTGCCTTTCTCTTGTGCCGTGGCCGTGAGCATGCGGCCCGCGACGTGTTCCTGATGAGATGGCTACTCTTGGGATTTATATGCTTTAGTCACAATTTGTCTGGAGACTGACTTCTCAAGACCAGCCATTCGTCGCCGTCACTCACGGGTGGCCACGTCTGTGAGTTCGGTGATCATCTGAAGCTCCCCGAGGGTGAAGTACGTGTCGGCCTCGGTCGCGGCAGGGTGGTGTTCCTTGCTGGCGAGGTGGTCTTCGGCCAGCGTGCGCAGATGCGTCAGGGTGGTCAACGCGGCGTCTTTCTGGGGTGAGGCGTCCAGCAGGACATTCATGATCTCCCGCAGGACGGTGACGCGGCCCTGCAACGTCCAGAGGAGTTGGGCCAAGCCTTCGGCTTCCGTCAGCCCCGGGCTCGGGTGGGGAAGGGGAAACTCGGTCGGTGGGGTGGCCGCGTCCGGCGAACAATGCGGACACCCCGTCACGTGCGCATAATGCACACGCGCGTTCGCCACGGCAGCGGAACAGTGACTAAAGATGCCCAGATAAATGCGACTCTCCGTCTTCGGCATCCACCGGCAAACCGCCGTGTGGACTTCATGCTCTCCGTGGTCTTGCGCGTGCATACAGACGTAGTACCGTTTCATTCACCAATCCTCCTTTACGCCGACGGCGTGGTGGGGAGGGTGAGACATTCAAGTGAGGCCGTTCTCTCCTTCCCTCACCCCCTCTGTGGCCGCCCGCCATGGCCGGTTAATTCAGGGCCCACTCACTGGTGACGGCTAACGCGTGTAACAGTCTGTCGCTGTCTTCGGCATTGAGGACCGTCACCCGGACCGAGACATCCATGACACCGCCGGGAACTTCAAGGGCAAGCTCCGGGCCTTGTACGGGTAAAAAATGTACGTGAGAGTCCATGGGGCAACTCCTTTCCCACGCTTCCTTTGCCGTCATCCCTTCTGTCAAAAAGGTCCTAACGGCTGGTCGGATTTAGTGGGGGCCACGCGGCACAGCCCGTCGATCGTAATACCGATTCAACAGCCGCACCCATGAGACGAACTGACGTTGGATTTCGTCGGGTAAGAGACGGACTTCTGCGAGAATGGCGTGTTCGTCTTCCGGTGTCAGCATGACGGGACCTCTCGACGATGCATGAATAAAACCTCGCCATCACACTCAACGACTCGCGACACGTGAAAGAACATCCTCACCTCTTTCCCCCACAGGTTCATTTGGTGGACGAGCCGCTTGAGATGATTCGCGACTTTCTGATATCTCCCCGGCGTGGTTCGGTGCCCCTCTCGACCCTTTCATCAAGGAGAAAAGGCATACTGAAATATGATCAAAAAGTAAGTCACTCTCTGACAGAAGACAAACGGAAAGTTCTTGCGCTCAGCCCAAATCCAGTTGTGACACTGTGGACGCCTGCTCTGCCTGGTGCGGCTCCCGCCGGTCATCAGCCGGTTCAAGGGTCTCGGCGAAATGTTTCCCCAACAACTCAAGGAGACGACGCTGGATCCCGCCACGCGCCGGCTCCTCAAAGTCGAGCTGCAGGATGAACTCGACACCGACCGCACCTTCACCGAACTCATGGGCAAGCGCACCGAAGCCCGGTACGAGTTTCTCATGGCCAACGCCGCCCTCGCCGACAATCTGGACGTGTAGCAGAACGAAAGAAGGGAGGGCGGACACGCCGGTCCGCCCCTCCTGAACCCCCCGGCCCCCCTTGTCAGGGGGGAGCGGAGTTCTGCCGTCCCCCTGAGAAGGGGGATTGAGGGGGTTGTCTTTCAAAGGCGAGGGAAAGAAAAACCGAAACGTGTCAACGAATGACTGAACACATACAGGAATGACAACAAAGTCAAAGGCTTTTACCACCCTCACCTTCATCCTCTCCCATCAAGGGAGAGTAAATTCTATTCACTCCCTCGCCCCGAGCCATGACTCAGCATGCCCCTCTCCACGTTCACGATTGACTGTCAGAGGAAGTCGCACGATAATGCCGGGACGGTCGCTAGAGAAAGGAACTGCACTAGTACCCTCCTGACGAAAACAGCGTGTTTCGATGATGAAAAAATCTTCAGAGCCTTCCAAAAAACAACGCAGGAAACCTGAAGGTCGAACACGAAAGGGATTCGACCAGCCGATAGCAATCGTGGGGATGGCGTGCCGGTTTCCCGGCGCCCCGGACCTCCAGGCCTTCTGGCGTCTGCTCGAAGCCGGAGTGAACGCGGTGTCGGAAGGCGTGCCGGGTTCCGGCGTCGGACGCGTGGGCCAGTTGTTCCCCAATGCGGTTCAGAGCAAAGCATGCCGGTTCGGCGCCTATCTCGACGGGCTCGACCTGTTCGACGCCGCGTTCTTCCGCATTTCGCCGGTCGAGGCGCAATTGCTGGACCCGCAGCAGCGACTGATGCTGGAAACGAGTTGGCTCGCGCTCGAAGACGCGGGGATAGACCCTGAGCGGCTGAGGGGCAGCCGTACCGGGGTGTACGCGGGAATCAGCAACAACGAATACCGGCGGCTGATTTTGGCCTCCGTCGATTCGGCCGACCCTGCCGCCAGCCTGTATACGGTCACCGGCACGTCCTATAACACGGCCATCGGCCGGGTGGCCTTCGCGCTGGGTCTGGAGGGAGCGGCGATGGCCGTGGACACCGCCTGCTCATCCTCACTGGTGGCGATCCACCAGGCGGTGACGGGCCTGCAGCGAGGTGAGACGGATCTTGCGCTTGCCGGAGGCGTCCACACGATCCTGTCCGGCCGGCTGCTGGAACTGCGCGCGAACGCCGGGATGTTGTCGCCGGACGGGCGGTGCGCGACGTTCGACGCCGCGGCGAACGGGTACGTGCGGGGCGAAGGCTGCGGCATCGTGGTCCTCAAACGACTGAGCGAGGCGGAAGCGGACGGCGACCGGATCTGGGGGGTGATCCGGAGTACGGCATTGAACCAGGACGGGGCAAGCCCGGGCCTGACGGTCCCGAACGGGACGGCGCAGGAACGGTGCATCGAGGAGGCGTTGCGCAGCGCCGGAGTCCTGCCCTCGCACGTGGACTACGTGGAGGCGCACGGCACCGGCACGATCGTGGGCGACCCGATCGAGTTGCAGGCCATGGGAACGGCCTACGCCAAGGGACGCGAAGCGGACCGGCCGCTGCTCATCGGTTCCGTGAAGACCAACTTCGGCCACCTGGAGTCGGCCGCGGGGGTCGCGGGTCTCATCAAGGTAATCCTGGCGATGCAGCGGGGCGTAATTCCGAAACACCTGCATTTCCGAGAGCCGACGCCGCAAGTGGACTGGAGCCGGATGCCATTGCAAGTCACGGCAGCGCCGACGCCGTGGCCGCGCCATTTCGCCCGTCCCCCGCTCGCGGGCGTGAGCGGGTTCGGATGGTCGGGCACGAACGCGCACGTGATCGTGGAAGGGTATCCTGCTCCGGACGCCCCCGGAGCCGATGAACAACAGTGGCCCACCGGCGCCGCGCAACCCGTGGCCGTGGCACGATCGGAGGCTGCGGTGGACCTGCCGGTGAAAACGGAAGAGTTCTCCGCGCGAACGACGCGGGTCCTGCCCCTGTCGGGGAAATCGGCCAGGGCTCTCCGGGATCTGGCAAAGCAATACCTGTCGTGGCTCGACGAACACGAACTGTCATCAGGGAACGCCGTCGATCCATTGCTGGCGGATATGGCGTGGACCGCCGGCACCGGGCGGAGTCATTTCAGTCACCGCGCGGGCGTGGTGTTTCACAACGCCGCATCGCTGCGGGATCAACTGAAACAGTTGGCGGAAGCGAACGAAGGACCGGGGCCAGGGGCGGCGACCAAGGTGGCGTTCGCATACACCGGCCAAGCCAGCCAATGGGTCGGGATGGGAGAGGCGCTCTACGCAAGCGAGCCGGTGGTGCGGGCGGTGCTGGACCGTTGCGACGAGGTATTACGGGAAACGCGGGGCGCCTCGTTACTGGACGTGATGTTCGGGCGGGCCGGGGCCTCGGGGGCCAGCCTGCACGACATGGCGTGGACGCAGCCGGCGATCTATGCGCTGGAGTGTGCGCTCACAGCGCTGTGGGCGAGCGTGGGAATTCGACCGGACGTGGTGATGGGTCACAGCCTGGGTGAATTGGCCGCAGCGCAGGCCGCCGGAGTGTTCAGCCTGGAGGATGGGCTGCGGTTTGCCTCGACGCGGGGTGCGCTGATGGCGACTCTGCCGGAAGCAGGCGCGATGGCAGCGGTGTTTGCGCCGGCGCCGCAGGTGGCAACGGCCGTGCGTGAGCAAAACGCGACAGTTGGAGGCGCAGGTGTGAGCATTGCGGCGGACAATGGATCGCATCAGGTGGTCAGCGGCTCAATCGAGGCAGTTGAGGCAATATCGGAGCGCTTTCAAGCCGAGGGCCTCCTGGTCAACCGGTTGAACACGACGCTGGGAGCGCACAGCGCCTTGGTGGAGCCGGCGCTGGACGATCTGGAAGCGTCCTTGGACGGTGTGGCGATCCAACCTCCCTCCCTGGCTCTGGTCAGCAATCTGACGGGCCGTGCGATCGAGCCCGGCGAGGTGCTGAACGGGGCCTACTGGAAGCGACATGCCCGACAGCCGGTGGCGTTCGCCTCCGGTGTCAGGACGTTGGCGGACCTCGGGGTCGACCTCGTGATGGAAATCGGGCCGCATTCCGTGCTCGGGCCGATGGTGTCCCTGAGTTGGCCGGAGTCGGAGCAGACACCGTCACCGGTGGTACTGTGGAGTCTGCGTCAACCATCCGACAATGCCCCTGCAGGCGACTCCACGTTCGTGAAAGCGGTCGCCGGGGCGTACGCCGCGGGACTCCCGATTCGTTTCGCAGGGCTATTCGCGGGAGAAGCGCGTCGCCGGATCTCGCTGCCGGGCTATCCGTTCCAGCGCGAACGCCACTGGATCGAGGCGCCAAAGCGGCGGCGCCAGAGCACGGGTCATGCGCTGCTGGGCATCCGGCACGAATCCGCTCGGGGCGAGATCACGTTCGAGACGGAACTGTTTTCGTCGGATCCGGCGTGGATGAATGACCACCGGGTGTTCGACCGGGTGATTGCACCCGGGGCGCTCTATGGCGCCATGGCGACAGCAGCTTCCCTTCTCGAAGGGAGCGGATCGGTGATGGTCGAGGATTTCCTGATGCAGAGCGCGCTGGTCTTCCCGGAGGACGACTCCGAAGACAGAGCCGGTGAAAAGGGCCGGACCGTGCAGGTACTGCTCGATGATTCCGGGGATGGACAGGGACGCCGTGTCCAGATCCTCAGCAAAGGGGGCAGCGACGAGGGATGGACGTTGCACGCGGAAGGCCGGATCTCGTCCGGGTCCCGCACGCCGGAAGCCGGAACGAGAGTGGACCTGGAAAGCCTGAAGGCCGAGCTGTCGCCGATGAACGTACCGGCCTTCTACCGCGCCAAGGCCGGAGTCGGGATCGATCTCGGTCCGTCGTTCCGGACTCTGGGGAGGGTCTGGTCACGGCCCGGCGAAGCATTGGGGGAGGTGACGTTCCCGGAAGCGCTCGGCCAAAACGGACTCGACGTCCACCCGCTCCTGCTGGACGGTTGCTTCCAGGTCATAGGGGCGGCGCGCAATCCGGCCGGAGCCGAAGACGGAATCACCTATCTGCCGTTCGGTTGGGAACGGCTGTGGCTGGCAGGGCGGCTCCCGGACCGGGTGGTCTGTCACGTGCGCATGCATGAGGCGACCCGGAAGCCGGCCGAGGATACGAGCGAGTTGCCGGAAGTCCTGGCCGCTGACCTTCATATCTACGACGCAAGCGGGACCTTGCTGGGCGAGTTCACCGGATACACGGTGAAGCGGGCGACGCGGGCTGCCCTGCTCTCGGCAACCGAAGAAATTAACGAGTTGCTGTATGAAGTCGTGTGGCGCGACCGTGCACTTGCGCCGGGCATGCCGTCCGCGGATTTCCTCACGAGTCCGGCAACCATCGCGGCCCGCTTGGGTCCGTTCACCGAGTACCTGGCGGCCGAAAGCGTCGAAGCCGGAGACCGAGCCGCCTTGCTGGAAGACCTGGAACGCCTGTCGTGGTCCTATGCGCTCATGACCCTGGACAAGCTGGGCTGGAAGCGCACCGTAGGCGAGACCGTGGACTCCGGGGAATTGCGTCAGCGCTTCAAGGTCGGAGCGGAACACGAGCGCCTGTTCCGCCGCATGCTGGAAATGCTGGCCAAGAACGGTGTGCTGGAGGCGCCGGACGGAAGGAGGCTGCGGGTATTGGAGGTCGGCGCCGGCACCGGGTCGGGGACAGCGTCGGTGCTGCCGGAACTCCCGGACGGGCGGTTCGACTACATCTATACGGACATCTCGGCCGGCTTCTTTTCGGAAGCGGAGTCGCGATTCGGAAGCAAGGAGGCGTCGATCGAATACCGAGTGTTGGATATCGAAGCAGATCCAATGGCACAGGGCTTCGACGCGCACGGGTATGACTTGATCATTGCATCCAACGTGCTGCACGCCACGAGGTATCTCAACGAGACGCTGGCCCACTGCCTGGCGCTGCTCGCGCCGTCGGGTCAGTTGGTGGCGCTGGAAAACCTGCGAGATCAGGGTTGGCTGGACCTGACGTTCGGACAGTTGGACGGCTGGTGGCGGTTTGCCGACGCCTACCGTCCGCACCACGCCTTGGCAAGTCCCGCGGTGTGGCGGCGAGCGCTCGGAGACGCGGGGTTCGGCGAAGTCGCGGTCCTGGGAGTCGACGAGTCGGACCCCAACGCGAACCCGGACCGGGGTGTGATCGTGGCGCAGGGGCCGGCGGAGGTCACCGAGGCTCCCGGCGTGTGGGTGATGGCGACGGACCGCAGCGGCGTCGCAACGGAACTGTCAAAAGAATTGGCTGCGCGGAACCAGACCGTCGTGCTGGCGAGCAGCGAAGCGCCGGAAAACGGAAGACCGGCACCGACCGGAGCCGGTGTCTTCGAGACCACCGTGGAACCGGGGCGTCGCGAGTCCTGGCAATCGTTCTTGGAGAAACTGCCCCGGGACGTGCCGCTCCACGGCGTGGTCCATTTCACGGCGCTGGACGGTCACGGGGCGCAGGCCACGACCGGGGACATGGCGGAGGACGTGACACAAGCCGGGGCGAGCGCACTGGCGCTGGTGCAGGCCCTGCTCGACTCGGACGCGACGCCGGCGAAAGGCCTGTGGCTGGTCACACGCGGGGCGCAGGTATTGGAGCGGGAACGTGGCGGAGAACTGGCCGGCGCCACGCTGTGGGGGTTCGGCAAGGTGGTGGCCCGGGAAGCAATCCACTTGCAGCCGAGGATGATCGATCTCGACCCCGAACTGACGGCGCCCCGGGCCGACCTCGCCAATGAGTTACTGTACCCCGACCCCGAAACCCACGTCGCCTATCGTTTCGGACGCCGTCAGGCCGCCCGCCTGGTTCGGGCCGGATCAGTGACGGAACGGCTCATGTTGCCTGAAGAGTCGGGTTGGCTGCTGGAGCCCGATGCCGGCGGGTCGCTCGAGAGAATGCGGGCAGAGCCCTTGCCGGCGCGTTCCCTGAAACCACGTGACGTGCGCGTGGCCATCGAGGCGACCGGGCTCAACTTCTGGGACGTGTTCCGCGCAATCGGCCTGATCGACGTCGGATTGTTGGACGGGGAATTCTGCGGCGGGGTCCTCGAAACGGGAGCCGACGTGACGACCGTCTCGGCAGGGGACCTCGTGGTGGGATTGGCGTTCGGCACCTTCGGATCGGAGACCGTGACGCGGGAGGAGATGGTGGCGCGCGCGCCGGCAGGCATACCCGGTCACGGCGCTGGCCACGATGCCGACCGCATGCGTGTCGGCCGTGCTGTCGTTCGATCTCTCGGGGCTGGAGGCCGGTGAGCGAGTGCTGATTCACGCGGGCGCGGGCGGCGTCGGCCTGGCAGCCATCCAGATGGCACAGGCCGCGGGAGCGGAGGTCTTCGCCACCGCAAGCGCGCGCAAGCAGGCTTATCTCCGGTCACTGGGCGTGACGCACGTGTTCGACAGCCGCACGACCGCGTTCGGCAAGGAGATCCTCGAAGCTACGGACGGTGCGGGTGTGGACGTGGTGCTGAACAGCCTGACCGGAGAAGGCTTCATCGACGCGAGCCTGTCCTGCCTGAAGCAGGGAGGTCGGTTCGTGGAGTTGGCCAGGGTGGACATCTACAGTGAGGAGCAGATGGCGGCAGCGCGGCCTGACCTGGCCTACTGGATTTTGAAGCTGGACGTGCTCAAGGAAGACTTTCCGGCGGAGCCGGGAGACGCCCTGAGGCGCGTGATGAAACGGCTGGAAGCGGGAGAACTGACACCGATCATCCACAGCCGGTGGCCCCTGACCGAAGCGGGGCCGGCCATGAAGTTCATGCGCGCGGCCCGGCACATCGGCAAGATCGTCCTCGCAACATCGCCACTGGAGAGCGGCCGGTTGCGACAGGACCGGACCTACCTCGTGACCGGCGGTCTGGGCGGAATCGGGTGCGTCATGGCCAACTGGCTCGCCGACCGGGGAGCGGGAACGATCGTGCTGAACGGGCGTCGCGCACCTGACGAGGCAGCCGAAGAAACAATCGACGCGCTCAGGAAACGCGGGGTGACGGTCCGGGTGGAATTGGCGGACGTGACGGACGCGGAAGCCATGGACCGCATGCTGGAGCGGATTGATCGTGACCTGCCGCCGCTCGGAGGTGTGATCCACAGCGTGGGCGTGTTGTCGGACGGGGCGATCGGGAATCAGACTTGGGAGAAGTTCGAGACGGTGCTGTGGCCGAAGGTGCTCGGGGCCTGGCACTTGCACCGGGCAACCATGGACCGTGACCTGGATTTCTTCATCCTCTTTTCCAGCATCGTCGGCGTGATGGGCAATCCGGGCCAGGCGAACCACGCCGCGGCCAATGCATTCCTGGACCAACTCGCCGGTCACCGCCGCGCGCTGGGACTGCCCGGACAGGCCATTGCCTGGGGGGCCTGGTCTGGGCTCGGCGAAGCGGAAGAACAACGGGAGCGGATCGACCGGCAACGGGCGGCATTCGGCGGGGGTTGGTTCACCCCGCAGCAGGGACTCAAGGCGTTCGACAGGCTGTGCGCCAGGACGCCACAACCTCCGTCGTGATGGCGATGGACTGGTCGGTGTTTGGAGAGGCGCTCGAAAACCGTCCGCCCCTGCTCGATGAATTGCTTTCCGTGACCTCCGAGGACGATGCTTCGGCCTCTTCTGACGACGTGCTGTCCCGTTTGCGGGGCACGCCGGCAGCGGAGCGCGAAAACCTGTTGGTGTCGTTTCTGCAACGGGAAGTGCAGTCGGTGCTTCGTCTGCCGTCGGCACCGGCGCCGACGGTAGGGTTCTTCGATCTGGGGATGGACTCGCTCATGGCCGTGGAGTTGCGGAACCGGTTGAACCGGGCGTTTTCCGGGACGTACACGGCGCCCAACACGCTGGTGTTCGACTACCCGAACATCGCCGGTCTCGCTGGTCATCTGGTTGGCGAACTCGGCGAGGTCGCCACCGAACCCGTCCCACGAGCGCAACCCGAGCCGGAGGTACGTCCGGCAATAGCGCGCGAGGACGACCCGATTGCCATCGTGGGCATGGCCTGCCGGTCCCCGGCGCTCCGGATCTCCCGGCCTTCTGGCGTCTGCTCGAAGCGGGCGCGAACGCGGTGACCGACAGGCGGCCGGGGACCGATGCCTGGAGCGATCTCGCCGGAGGCCTTCCGACCGGGTACGCCTCTTACTGCCGGGGCGCATTTGTGGAAGAGATCGACAAATTCGACGCAGGCTTCTTCCGGATTACGCCGATCGAGGCGCGCCTGATGGATCCTCGGCAACGCACGATGCTGGAGACGAGCTGGCAGGCGATCGAGGATGCCGGGATAGATCCGGAACGGTTGAGGGGCAGCCGCACGGGGGTGTACGCCGGGATCGGCGCCAGTGAGTACCGGGACCTGATGACAATGGGCGATGACGGCGTCAACTATCTGGGCACCGCCGCGAGCATGGCGGTCGGGCGGGTCGCCTTTCATCTGGGTTTGGAGGGGCCGACGATGCCGGTGGAACTCAACTGTGCGTCGTCACTGGTCACCCTGCATCACGCGGTCGCGGCTTTGCAACGAGGCGAAGTGAACATGGCACTCGTCGGAGGCGTGAGCGCAATCCTGTCATCCGGGATAATCAGAGAGATGGCGGATTTGAGAATGTTGTCGCGGACGGGTGAATGCAAAACCTTCGAGGCCTCTGCGGACGGCTTCGTGCGGGGCGAGGGCTGCGGCATGGTCGTCCTGAAACGGCTCCACGAGGCGAAGGCCGACGGCGACCGGATCTGGGGGGTGATTCGTGGTTCGGCGGTCAACCAGAATGGGGCAAGCGCAGGGCCGACAGTGCCCAATGGTCCGGTGCAGGAGCGGGTGATTGAAGAGGCACTGTCCCGGGCAGGCGTGTCCCCGGCGGACGTGGACTATTTGGAAGCCCACGGATCCGCATCGGAGTTGGGTGACACGATCGAAGTGCAGTCGGCGGCGGCGGTGTACGGCAAGGGACGCGAAGCGGAGCACCCGCTGTTGATCGGCTCGGTGAAGACCAACATCGGGCACCTGGAGCCGGCTGCAGGGGTTGCGGGCCTGATCAAAGTCATCCTGGCGATGAACCAGGGCGTGATTCCCAGGCACCTGCACTTCCGTAACCCCAACCCGAACCTGGAGTGGGACCGGTTACCCGTACGCGTGACTTCCGATGCGACGCACTGGCCCGTGCACCCCGATCGGCCGCCGTTTGCGGCGGTCAGTGCGTTCGGCATCTCGGGGACGAATGCGCACGTGGTCGTGGAAGGATACGGGGCAGGCGCCGGCGTCGGTACACAGCGTCAGCCTGCCGGTGCCGCGCAACCCGTGGCCATTGCCCTGCCGGAGCCGGTGGCGGACCTGCCCTTGGCAAAGGAAGGGCTCGCCGCGCGCCAGACGCGTGTCCTGCCCCTGTCGGGAAAGTCGGACAATGCCCTGCGGGAACTGGCGGGCCGGTACCTGTCGTGGCTCGACGAATACGAGTTCTCGTCCGAGGACACCGTCGATTCCCTGCTTGCGGACATGGCATGGACCGCGGGCGTGGGGCGGAGTCATTTCGCGCACCGCGCGGGCGTGGTCTTCCGCGACGCCGAGTCCTTGCGGGACGGGTTGAGAAAGCTGGAGAACAGGACACGGACGGAGCCACGGGCACCAACCAAGGTGGCGTTCGTCTATACGGGCCAAGTGGGCCAGTGGATTGGAATGGGAGAAGCGCTCTACGCGAGCGAGCCGGTGGTACGGGCGGTCTTGGACCGCTGCGACTCGGTCCTGCGGGAAGCACAGGGCGCCTCGTTGCTGGACGTGCTGTTCGGTCAAGCGCCGGGTCATCCGAACGACGCGGCAAGGATGCAGCCGGCACTCTATGCGCTGGAATGTGCGCTCACGGCACTGTGGGCAAGCATCGGGATCCGGCCCAGCGTGGTGGTGGGACACGGCCTCGGAGAACTGGCTGCGGGCCAGGCGGCCGGAGTGTTCGGCCTGGAGGACGGGTTGCGATTTGCCACGGCAAGGGGTGCGCTGCTCGGGGGGCTGCCGGAAGTGGGGGCGCAGGCGGCGGCTCTCGACGATCTGCAAGCGGCGCTGGAAGACATCGCGATTGCTTCGCCGTCGCTCACCCTGGTGAGCAACGTGACGGGCCGGGTGGTGGAGCCGGGTGAAACGCTTGACGCGGCGTACTGGTGCCGACAGGCAAACGAGCCGGGGGGGCCAGACCGTAGCGCGGAGACATTGGCGAATTTGGGAGTGGAGACCGTGGTGGAAATTGGTCCATGTGCGACGCCAGCTTCGGCTTGGCCGGAGTCGGCTGGGGATGGCAAGGCGCCGGTCGTGCCGACTTTGCGAGAACCGTCCGACGATACGGAAGCGATGACCGCGGACAGGGCGTTCGTGGAGGCGGTTGCGGAAGCGTACGCGGCGGGACTCCCGGTTTCCTTTGCCGGTTTGTTCGCGGGAGAAACCCGTCGCCGGATTTCACTGCCGGGCTATCCGTTCCAGCGCCGGCGTTACTGGATCGAGATACCGAAACGGTGACTTTCCGCCGACTTACAGGGCCGGAAGATGAAACGCATTCCCGCCATGTGTACAACGCATTTCAGTTGTCATCCCCGACTCGATCGGGGATCCAGTGTCTTTCGCCTCGCAAAGACGGAGAAAAGAAAAGATCCTAGATCCTCGATTAAAAATGTCGAGGATGACAGAAGAAGACAAAGGGGAAAAACGGCGCCATGAGATGGCGCGGCTACAAAAAAAGGAGAAGTTCTACAACAGGCCGTTCTGTTCCAGAAATTCCCGGACCTCCGCCACGCACTCCTTCGGGGCTTCGAGTTGCAGGTAGTGCGTCGTTTCCGGCAGGAAGTCATACTCCACGGTCATCACGTGCACGAAGTCAACCGTCGGCAAATAGGCATACGGCAGGGTGGGGTCGGCTCCGACGATTTTTGTCGGGCATGGCAACTTGCCCAAGTCCACCAACGGAGAAAAGCTCCTGACGTAATCCATGATCTGGGCCTCGTATTCGCGAGGGCACCGGAGTTCATAATCCTGCCCGTTCGCGGACCGTCGAAGCGTCGTCCTTGCCATGAGTTCCAACACGCCGGGTACGACCCTGGTGAAAGCCGGCAAGTAGCTGAGGAGTTCGACAAAGTCCTCTTGCCTTGGGAACCGATACGCGCGTCGCCGGGTCATGGCGGCGGCGCGTTCGGCGGCATCGTCAAATTCTATCTGGCTTCTGCCGGGTTTGCACAGCGGGGGATCAAACAGGATCTGCGCCGCCAAGCTGTGGCTTTCAGCGGATAAAAAGAGGGTGACCAGCGCCGAAGCGGAATGAAAAATCCCAATTTTGGGTTTGTTCCCGTAATGCCGGTCAATGGCTTCAAAAATATGTTCCTGGTCGCGGATTAAGGTCGGAACGTTATGCTTCTCACGGGCGCCGACGGTATTCCAGCCGTGGTTCCTGAGGTCATAGACAATGAGGTCGAAGTCATCGGCGAGCAATGACCAGAACGGATAATAGAGATCGATCGCCAGCCCGTTCCCATGGCTCAGCATGAGCCGGGGACCGTCCGGATTCCCGTGTCGCCTCAGGGTCGTGACCGTGTCCTCGTCGAGGCGGACTTCGCACACCGACAGCGGCTCGGGTATCTCCCACACGATTTCTGAAGTCATGGAAACATCAAGTACACGTGTCGGGACCCTTCACCAAGCCCGCAGAACAGCGCCGGCGGACCCGACGATGTTCAACCGGTACGGCTATCGATAACGTCGATCAATTTCCGTACGGTGTCAGCCTTCGGACAATCTTCGGGCGTAAAACGTAATGTTGAACTCCCGAGCCACCACTTTCCCGAACGCGACGACATCCAAAGAGGACACGCCGAGTTCAGTGAGGCGGGTATTCAGGTCATCCGGCAGATTCAACGGCTGCCCATCTACTTTGAGGTTGTCGTTAATGAGCGTTTTGACACGTTCTTCTGTTGACGGCATAGCGTAACGCCTCCCATAGTGAGCAGTGAATAGAAGATATGGAATTACGTGATTTGCCAAAAGAAAACAAAAAAGATCGATCGATCAAGCTTGAGTGTGAATGTGGATGGTTGAGCGCATCGTAAATCCATCAACCTCCATATAGAATGCTGGATGAATGTAGCAGAAGGCAAGACGATAATCCAGTGAGATCACCACCTCCATCGTCTCATGCGTACCGGGCGTATACCGGGCTTTGTCCTGAGGTGCGCGGGGCGGTAGAATCCACGTCCGATGAATCCCCTCGCTATCGTAAAGCAATACCATGAACAGACAAAGCACGAATTCAACCGGTATGCCCGCGCCCTGGGGTACATGGACTGGGCCAACCAGCCCGATCCTTTCCGGCGCTATGAAGGCGCTCCGCTCTACGCATTGCCGCTGCTCACGGCCAACGACGAGCCTGTTGCGCCTTCTTATGAAGCGCTCTTTGCCGCACAACCGGTTTCTCCTGAACCCTTGACCCTGAACAGTCTGTCCCGATTCTTCGAATACAGCCTCTCCATCACGGCCTGGAAAGAATACGGGGGGAACCGCTGGGCGTTACGCAGCAATCCGTCCAGCGGCAATCTGCATCCCACGGAAGGCTATCTGCTGGTCAGGGAAACACCCGGTCTCCCGCTGAAACCGGGGCTCTATCACTATGCCCCCAAAGAACACGGCTTGGAGCACCGGTGGCATGGGTCGAACGAAGCGATCAAAACCCTCCTTCAACCCTTTCCCACACAATCCTTTTTCATCGGGCTGAGTTCGATCCATTGGCGGGAAGCGTGGAAGTATGGGGAACGCGCGTTTCGCTACTGCCAGCACGACGTCGGCCATGCCTTGGGCACGCTTCGGATTGCGGGAGCCGCCCTCGGCTGGCGAATCTTTCTTCTTGCCGGGCTCGATGACCGAACGATCGGCGTCCTTCTCGGCTTGAACAGGTTGCATGAATTTGAACAGGCCGAACCCGAATTGCCCGAACTGCTGTGCGTGGTCTGTCCTAACTCAACTCCTCTACTCCCCCTATCCCCCCCTTACAAAGGAGGGGAAATTGAGGAGAACCTCCCCTTCGCCCCTCTTGACCCTTCGGCTAAAGGAGGGGGACAAGAAGCATCCCTTTCACTCGCCGTTGATCAGGCCGTGCTCCGGCATTGGGAACAGGGAGACTGGCGAGGCAAGGCGAACCGGTTGAGCCGGGACAACCCCGTTCCCTGGGAAATCATCGATGACGTGACCAAGGCATCCTGGAAAAGCTCGACGGGGCAGACTCGATGGGACGCCACGGTGGGCGTCCCCTACAAATCCACCCCGCTCCCGGAACAGGGCGGAGCGGAACCGGCGTCTCCTTCCGAACCCAGGCCACACATGATCTCCGCGCACCGGATCATTCACCAACGCCGGAGCGCGGTGGCCCTTGACGGCACAACGTCGATCTCCGCGCAACAATTTTTCGCGATGCTGGAGCGCGTCATGCCTCACTCGAATCGAGCGGTCACACAACGGCCCATGCCGTGGGATTCGTTACCGTGGAACCCCACCATCCACCTGGCCCTGTTCGTACACCGCGTCGACGGCCTCCTGCCCGGCATGTACATGCTCCTGCGAAACGCCGACCCGGCTCTCAAGACAACCTTTCAACAAGCCATGCATGAGCAATTCGTCTGGACCGTTCCCGAGCAGTGTCCGGCATCGCTTCCCTTGTATTTGTTGGAGGACGGAAACGCCCAACGGATCGCCACGCAGGTAAGCTGCCACCAGGAGATCGCGGGCGCCGGTGCGTTTTCATTGGGGATGATCGCGGAGTTCGACGCCTCCTTGGAAAAACATGGACCGTGGTTTTACAAACGCCTGTTTTGGGAAACCGGGCTCATCGGGCAGGTGCTGTACCTGGAAGCGGAAGCGGCCGGTATCCGTTCAACCGGCATCGGATGTTTTTTTGATGATCCCGTGCATCGCGTGCTGGGGTGGTATCCCGACACGCGATTTCAATCCTTGTACCACTTCACCGTCGGCGGCGCCGTAGAGGATCATCGCCTCACCACCCTGCCGCCCTACGGCGAACGGAGCGAGGGCCGGAGGAGCTAACTGACGCGACGCTACCCCCTATCCCGCTGATCACACCATGAGTGTCATTCCGGGCGAAGCAAGGAATCTCGTCGTATCTGTTTTGTCTCCTTCTGTCATTCCCGCAAGTTGTAAGCGGGAATCCAGGGCTTTTGTTTTTTTCTTCGTCCGTGAAGTGAAAAACCCTGGATCCCCAATCGGGTCGGGGATGACAGGATGGGAAAACAGATGTGCCATGAAGCACTGGACAAGCATGATCTCTTGCAGTCGGCCCGTGGAATAGGATAGGGTATTTGTCAGCCAAGGCGGCGTCGGCTCTCGCCTGTGCGGCGAGTCATGCCCCTCCCTTCAGACAACAAATCGCCCAATATAAAGGAGGACACCATGAATCCACTCGACTCGATCCCCGGAACGATAGGCGCAGGATTCGTGCTGACCGTCGTTCTGTATTTTGTGGTGAAAATGCTTGTCTAGTTTTCTACGGAC
>JAHRAK010000133.1 GCA_020027535.1 Nitrospirales bacterium | reverse complement strand
ACGGCGCCGATAAATCCATAACCGCCGCGCGGATTGTCGGCGCCGACGGCCGGGCCTCAATCGTGCGTCGATCGTTGGACTTATCGATAAAACCGAAGACCTGCTCGCGGATGGTGGGGGTCACATTAAGGGGGGTGAGTTTACCGCTGGAAGGGTATGGGCATGTGTTGTGTGGTGGACCGGGTCCAATTTTCATGTACCGTTTGGGAGAGCATTGCGTTCGGGTCATTGTCGATGTCCCATCGGACGGCTGGACACCCGGGGACCGGATTGGCTTCCTGTCGGATTCGTATGCCGGTTTGTTGCCCGAAACACTCAGGCCTGCATTTGTCGAAGCGCTACGGGCGGGACAATTTCACGCCGCGGCCAATGAGTTGAGCCCGCGCGTCACGTACGGGAGCCCGCATCGAGTGCTTATCGGCGATGCAGCCGGGCACTACCATCCCATGACGGCGGTGGGAATGACCCTCGGTTTCGGCGATGCGCTGACGCTGGCCGAAGGCGGGGACTTTCACGACTTCACCACGAAGCGTTTCCGGGCGACCCACACTCCGGAACTTCTTGCCATGGAGCTCTATGAGATCTTTGCCGATCACCGGGCCGAGGCGGTGGCGGTCAGACACGCGATCTACCGGCGTTGGCGGGCAAGTTCCGCGTTCCGCAACCAGACCATGCGTTTGCTCGTCTGTGAAGACATATCGGTATCCCGTATGAGTTTCGCGGGTTGCGCGATGGTGTTCCGGGCGGTTGCCGTGGCGATTCCACGATCCTACGACCAGTTCGCCTGGCGCCGGGCCCGCGACATGGTTTATGCGCTCTTTGTTCGTCTCTTGTGGCTCCTGCGTGGCGTCATACATCTGCGCAAGGCGAGAAGCGGCGGCGGAGAAAAAGGCGAGCGAATTCGGGACATCTTGGCCCACGCGCTTCTGGTTTCTATACCACCGAGCATGAGTGATCCCCAGCCCATCGGCCCGAGGGAGGTGGCGTCACCCGATGCAGAATCGGCATTGAGGAGCGCGAGCGCGCGCCTGTTACGTCTCCAGGGTGAGAATGGCGCCTGGGAAGGTGAGATGGTGTGGTGTCCCATGCTCACCGCGCAATATGTGCTGTTGCACCACCTTATGGAACTGCCGCTCGATCCCGGCCGGCGCCGGCGTGTCCTGCGCTCCTTCGAACGGACCCGTCTCGAAGGAGGTTTATGGGGTTTGCACGAGCACTCGCCACCCAACCTGTTTGTCACCACCCTGGTGTACGTCGCGGCGAGATTACTCGGTATCGAACGAGATGATCCGTTCATCGAGCCGGCCCGGCAATTCCTGCAAGCAGAGGGGGTTCTCAATATCCCGAGTTGGGGCAAGTTCTGGCTGGCGCTCCTCAATCTCTACGACTGGCGCGGGGTCAACGCCATTCTGCCGGAGTTATGGATCTTGCCGCGGTGGATACCGTTACACCCCTCGAATTGGTACTGCCATACCCGGCTCATCTACATGGCGATGGCGGCGATTTATCCGCATCGGTTTCGGGCACCCGTCACGTCCTCGATCGCGTCGTTACGAGAGGAACTGTTCCCCCAAGGGTTTGCCGACGTCGATTTTGCCTCGGGCCGCAATCGCTTGCGGGGCGCCGACCTCTACGCGCGACCCGGTGTGTGGCTCCGAGCCGGATATGGGTTGGCGCGGGCAGTCGAACGGTTTCATGGCAAACGTCTGTGCGCCCGATGCATGGAAGCGATCATCCGGCACATCAAATGGGAGTTGAAAACCACCAACCATACGAGCATCTCTCCGGTCAGCGGCTTCCTCAACATTCTTGCCTTATGGCTGCATGATCCAAACGATTCCGACTGCCGCCAGGCGCTCGCGAAGCTGGACGGCTGGATCTGGGAGGACGAAGAGGGTGGAGCGCGAGTGACCGGAGCGAGAAGCTCCTCGTGGGATACCGGATTCGCCCTGCAAGCGCTGGCGACGGCGCTCGAGTTCGACGGGGTTCGAACCGCCCTCCGGCGCGGAGCCGATTTCCTGCGCAGGGAACAAATCGGTGTCAGCTTCGAAGGATTTCGCGAGGCTTATCGAAACGACCCCAAAGACGGCTGGTGTTTTCCCGGAGGATGGCACGGCTGGCCGGTGACCGACTGCACGGCGGAAGCGGTGCTTGGGATCATCGCCGCCGATCGCGAAGCTACGAGCGCGACAGTGCTCGGCGAAGCGGTCCGGTTTATGTTGCGTGGTCAGAACCGCGATGGCGGTTTTGGGAGCTATGAGGCACAACGCTCCGTGGTTGGTCTCGAGTGGCTGAATCCGGCCGAGATGTTCGGCGACTCGATGACCGAACATTCCTATGTCGAGTGCACCGCGTCCTGCCTCGCGGCGCTCGCCGCCTGTCAGGAGCACTTCCCACAAATCACGAATCGGGCGGTGGTGAGCGCCGTCTCACGGGCTGACGCCTGGCTTCGCCGGACCCAGGCCAGCGATAGGTCGTGGCGCGGCGTCTGGGGCGTTCAGTTCATCTATGGCACCTTCTTCGGGATCAGGGGTCTGCTTGCCGGCGGGGCCCGTCCCGGTGATCCGGCGCTGCGTTTGGCCTGCCGGTGGCTGCTGGACCGGTAGCGGAAAGACGGGGGATGGGGTGAGCACTACAGCGGGTGCTTGACCGGCCGATACGTCGCACATGAGGAAAGTCAGGTCATCCAAACCTCGTGGGCGATGATGGCACTTCTCGAGACGGGCGATTCGAACTGGAACGCGATTTCCCGGGGCGCCCGGTTCTTGCTCGACACCCAGGAGGCGGATGGAACATGGCCCAAGCAAGACATGGCCGGTATCTTTTTCCGTACGGCACTGTTGGACTACGTCCTGTATCGGCAGTATTTCCCCCTGCACGCGCTGGGTCTCTACGAGCAGCGGCGCCGGGCCCGGCTGGATCTGACGACCCCCGCTCCCCTTACCGCCGCCGTGACCGGCTGAAGCATTCAGCCCTTCGCTTTCCTGAACCCCCCACCATACAGGATACTCCCGTAATGATTGAACGACCGCCTTGCCTCGGGGTCGTCGAAGGGATAATCCGCACCGATCTGTGTCGCGGCGGCGAGTCCGCTGACAAAACAGGTTTCCTGGCTGTTGATCAGCGTATGGGCGCCGCAGTGCCAGGTTCGTTTCTTGCCCTGAATGAAGCGGAACAAGGGCACGAGCCATGCAACGTGGCGTACGTCATGGACGATATGCTGAAACCACCATCTTCCGACAATCTTTTGTCCATCGATTTGGCTGATCGGGTTGTAGGTCACCAGACAGGGCTTGTCGGAGCGATGAGCCCACGGCTGCTGGTTGTGCATGATGTACGTGATTTCATAATTGTCCGGTCTGGACCCGTATTGTTCGATGTGATTGCTTCGCGTTGTCAGGGGCTTTGCTTCGTTATCCGGAAGGACTGAGGAGTCAAAGTGGACGATCGTATGGTTGTGAAGTTCGCTCTCGTAACGTATCGACGAGAGGATGTAACGCTCCAGCATCGTGGGTTCGTCGAGCATCATCAGTGTCTGGTTCGCATTGCATGCAAAGATCACCTCGTCGAACGTCTCCTTCACGCCGTCCTCGTCCTCAACCACGACGTGCGACGACCGGCGGTGCACCTTTCTAACGGGCCGGTTGAGGCAAATCCGGTCCCGGAAATTGGCGGACAGGTTCTCGTAGATGCGTCGTGTTCCCTGGTCCCACGTCTGCATGGGCGTGGCGGTTTCGATATCGAAGAATTCGAGATATCTCGTAAAGAGAGCCGCAGGCATATCGAACACGTTTGTCGCCATCAGAAAGTTGACGAACATGGGTTTCAGGACCTTGTACCTGAAATCCCCGGAAAAACCGGCCAGATTCAGAACCGTCCCCATGCTGATGTAGTTGAACGGGTTGAGGGCGTTCAGAAACGTCGATCGGGAACGGCTCAGCCAACCCGATTGTCACGGTCGTGCCTTACCGTACGGCAGCCGCGTGGCCCAAAATGCTTCTGCCCCGCACCTTGAGGCACGATTCGGGAAAACAGGAGTTGAACTGAAAGCGAGGAGATGCCATGAGACTGATTTCACATTGTACAAGCGCTCTTAATCGAATGATCGTTGCGGCGGGCGCTCTTGCCATGTTTTTCATGCCGGTAATCGCGCCCAATGCGCGCGCTGCAGATTCGAGATGGTACGTCGGCTTGAACGTACCGGTCATGTTCATTGACGACTCGGAGAGCGTCGAGCGTGGGGAAGCGCAAATGATCCCGTACAGGGCGAACGCCGTCAACTCCTACAAGACGGGGTTCAGGGTCAGTGGCATGCTGGGCTATGAATTCGGCACAGGGTTCCGTGTCGATGGCGAAGTGTTCTTCGCCAGGGCCGCAATCGGCGACCTGACCTACAAGGGACGGACGACTACCGTGCCGCAACTAGGCACTATTGATATTCCGGGCGACCATTGCATTCCCGTGTCCGGCTCGGCAAACCAACTGGGCGGCATGGTGAATGTCTGGTACGACTTCAATGCCGGTTCCCGTTGGAGACCCTACATCGGCGGTGGCCTCGGTCTCGTCCAGGTCGATTGGGGCGACGTGGAGTATAATCGTAACGAGGTCGCGCAAGGGGCTGCGAACGAGCTTGCGGTCCTCCAAGCGCAAGCAATGACACCTGGCTTCGCCTCCCTGCCTCCAGCGGCCCAAGAACAAATCCGACAAGGTGCCCGAGCACGGGCCAAACTGCCCCCGGGGACTGTGCCCGAACTTTCCGGCACCGATACGGTGTTTGCCTATCAGGTCGGAGCAGGGATGGGCTATGAGGTGACCAATGCCATTACCGTCCAATTGGGCTACCGCCTGTTAAAAGCCAACCAGTTGGAGTTCACCGGCAGGAATGCCAGCGCAATGGCCACGGCGACGACCGAGATGCAAGTTCATCTCTTCGAGATCGGCGTACGCTATCGCTTCTAGGCGTCACGCGAGTCATGATGTCCGGCCGGGACAAAGCATGCAATGGCGTGATCCTCAAGCAGGTGCGGGCCGGGCTATGATGTCTGGCAACCTCGCGCAACGCTTTTCCGGTAGGCAGAGCCTCAGCTTTCGAACCGGCAGATGGCGGATATCCATGACAGCCAGTCGAGACGAGCGCCTCTCCTTGCTTTCTCCCTTTCCGGAAGGCTGGTACTTCATCGCCGGCCGCAAAACAATAGAGAAAGTGAAATTGTTCCAAAAAATCTGGCTGGGGGAACAAATTGTCGTATGGTGCGACGAGGACGGGGACATCTGTGTGGCCGAGGCGATCTGTCCGCATATGGGCTCCGAACTGGGGCCGGAAGCCGGAGGCCGCGTGCGCAACGGTTGTCTTGTCTGCCCGTTCCACGGCTTCGAGTACGATGTCACCGGCCAATGTGTGGCCACACCGTACGCGTTGCCTCCAGGAACTGCCAAGCTGAAGGTCTTCCCGACACGCGAAATTCTGGGTCTGGTCTTTGCCTGGTGGGGCAGCGGCGGCCGGCCGCCGCAATGGGAGCTTCCGGAAGCGCCGCTCACCGGTACCGACTGGACCGATTTGGAATTCCGGAGCTTCCGATTTCCGGGGCATCCTCAGGAAACGACCGAGAACTCTGTGGACCTCGGACATCTGCGCTACGTGCACGGTTACGACAGTGTGAACCGGATCGGACCGGTCTCAATAGACGGCGCTTACCTCAAGAGTTGCTTCGACTTCAAACGAACCCAGACCTTCGCCGGGATCAAGGTCTTCACGTACGATGTTTCCGCCGTCACCCACGTGCACGGGTTGGGCTATTCGTTCGTCGAGGTTCACGAGCATGCGATCGACATGCATACGCGTTTGTGGGTGCTCGCCGCGCCCATCGACGGCAGACTCGTCGAACTGGTGTTGGTCAGCCAGGTACGACACATTCTGAAACCGAAGCGGCCGATCGTGGGCATGCGTTTCTTGCCGTTGCGCCTGCGCTCCAGGCTCATGAACAAAATCATCATGTCTGCCCAGGAGCGGGACGTGTTGCAGGACGTCGTCATCTGGGGCCGAAAACATTATCGGCCCCGCCCCTTGCTGTGTCGCTCGGACGGGGAGATTGGAACGTATCGACGGTATTGTCGGCAATTCTATCCGGATCGTCCGGAGTGAGTGCAGACGGACGAGGCCGCCGGGAGCGCCGTCCTCTCGACTGCTGACACGGTTTTCGCGGTGGACATAGAAGTGAAAGGAGAACCCACGCCATGCAACTAGGCAAACTGCCGCACGCGCTCAAGGAAGCATACCGGGAGGGGGACGTCACCCGTCGCGTGGAGCACTTCGACGGCTGGATCGACCGGGCGACGCCGGAGGCTGCCGGCGTGAACGGGTACGACCACACCCAAACGGTGAAAGACTACTACGATCTTTGCAGCGAGTTTATGGTGTACGGTTGGGGCGAATCCCTGCACTTCGCACCCCTCACGCCTCAGGAGAGTCTGGAGGACTCCAAAGTCCGGCATCAGCGGTTGATGATCGCCAAGCTGGAGTTGCATCCGGGCATGACGGTGGTCGATGTCGGCTGTGGGATCGGCGGCCCGATGCGCCGGGTCGTTCGTGAGGCCGGTGTCCGGGTTGTCGGGATCAACATCAATCAAATTCAGTTGGCAAATGCGAAAAGGTTGAACGCCGAGGCGGGGCTCGACCACATGGTCGATTACGAGACGTGCAGCTTCATGGATATGAGCGTCATCAAAGACGAGACGTTCGACCGGGGTTATGCCATCGAGTCAACGTGCCATGCGCCGGACAAGCAACGCGCGTTTGCGGAGATATTCCGTGTGCTGAAACCCGGAGCCCTGTTCTGGGGTCAGGACATGTGTCTGACGGATAAGTACGATCCGAACGACAGCCGGCACCTGGCCATCAAGCGGGAACTCATGCGTGGCATTGCGCTGAAGGACATCGCGACGTTCGGGGAAGTGAATCGTGCGCTCGAAGCGGCGGGATTCCAGGTCATCGAGGGGAAGGACCGCGACGTCAAGGAGGGGCCGTCCACACCCTGGTATCAACCCATGGAGACGCGGCACGGGACGCTGGGTAACCTCGTGTGCAGGCTTCCATGGGGCCGCAGAGTGTTTATCGCGGGATCGAAGCTGGCCGAGGTGCTGCGGCTCTTTCCGAAGGGCTCCGCGGAAGTCGTCCGCCTCCTGGATCGAACCGCAGACGCCTACGTCGCGGGCGGTAAGACGGGGATCTTCACGCCGTTGTACTGTTTCCTGGCTCGCAAACCCCTTTAGGTCCCCCGGCGTTCTTCTCGCCAAAGAGAATAGTTTACGGGCAAAGCACCCTCCTGATTCCGCCGCATTTAATGCGGGAACGGATTTCTTTATCCAGGAAACCGGATCAGTTGACCTGACCGTAGTGCTCTTTCTTACTCCTATAATGGGTCCCGAACAGCATGTCCCAAAACAGGAAAAACGAACCGAAGTTTGAACTCATGTTTTTCCCGTGGTGAACATTGTGCATTCGTGCCAAGTAGTTCGTCAGCCTGAAGACAGGATTGGGCAAGTTCAGGCCGCCTGTATGGAATTGTTCATAAACACCCAAACGAATAGCGTCGCGATAAAGGTCGTCGTGTTGAAGGGGCCGACGATGGCGACGCTCACGAAAAACAGTGTGGTGACCCATAGCGTGTCAATGGGATGCAGGTAGTAGTCGTCTGTGGCAGTCGGGAACCGGACCCTGTGATGAACGTAATGGACGTACCTCATGAGCAACGGGAGATGAAAGACGCGGTACACCCAATAGAACATGAAATCATAGATCAGAAGGACGGCTAAAATCTGAACCGGCAGCACGGCGAAGGCGGACGGTTCGTCATGAATGACCCAATCGTATCCTTGCGTGAGGTACGCGGTCCAAATACACGCGATAAAAAGGATGATGAGAGAAGGTTCGCGGGACCTTGCTGGTGTTTGCCAGAGGATCGTTAACCGGCGTGTAGAGCCGATACTGCTTGTATCGTTCGGAACTTGCCGCCCGTGTCTGTAGGACGGTGAATATCACGGAGAAGAAATAGACGCCGATCAGGCCTGCAAGCAGCGGGAAATTGATTTGGTCATCCACAGGGCTGCTGCTCCGTTGATTTCTGGATCAGTTCAATTGGCCGGGAATGCTGACTCGCATGGAAGCACACAGGTGTTTCGAAATGGACGAATAGACATAACCGGCACAAGTTCGATAAACGATTGGAGCAAACTATAACATATATTGCATTATTTTAGTAGTTTCAAGCCGTTGCACCCCGCTCACCTTCGTGATCACCTTGCTCGGCTTCACGCCCCTTACTATCTTCCGGTTATGACGTGGCCTCAGATCGCCGGAAACGACGGCAGGCGTTGCTGGCAACCGCCTGTTGACCTGAAGTGATCGGGCGCTTCGACTTGACTCGGAACTTGAGGCTTTTGCGAGGGGTACAAGTCGGAAACGGATTGATTTTGAGCGGGTAGCTTGATGGGAGTATTTCAAGTTCGAAGTAGTAGGCAATCATCAAAAGGCTGATCGCCATTTGATATTCGGCTACTCTTGGGGCCAGGCAGGCATGCGTACCGAAACCGAAGGCCCCATAAGCTCCGTGTTTCTTGTTCTCCTCGCGCCCGGGCAGATATCGGTCAATATCGAATGTCTGTGGATCCGGATAATTCTCTTCCAGGTAATGAACCGCGGTGGAGGCGAGCACGACTCGTGACCCGACGGGTAGTTCAAAGCCCTCCACGATGCAATTGTTCATGACGGTTCTCAGCTGCAATGGAACGCTGGGGTAGAGTCGAAGGGTTTCGAGAACCAGCCGGTGGGCGTTGTCGATCGTTTCCTCCCTGAAGGCTTCCGGGTCGGGATCTCCGTTCGCGAACAGCACCTTGGCTTCCCGGCGCACGCGCTGATAAATGTCCGGATTGGAAAACATCGCAAAAACCGCGAACGCCATGGCCGTACCCGCATACATGGCCGCCACGAACGGGATGATCGTCGCAAACTTGATATCGGTCTCCGGAAAGTACTGGGGGTCGCCGGCGTGCAGACTGAGCAGGTCGTCGGCCAGGTCGCGGGGCTTGTTTTCGCGCTGAGCCAGCGTGTGCGAGTTCCGGATCATGGAATAGACATGGTCTATGCGTCGTGCGGCGGCGGCCATTCGCGGCGTTCGCAGGAAAAACTTCGGCAAGGCCTTCTGCACGTGGGTGATTAACATGCGGTTCTTGAATGCGAGGATGTCGTCCATATAGTCCGCCAGGTTCAGGCTGACCATGAGCTCAGACACCTGGCCGGACATAATTCGGCGACAGGCGTTACGCGCGACGAGCTCGTCGCCTTCGTTCCACGAATCCAGTTCCAGCCGGATCGCTTGAAACATATCTCCGAGATGTTCGTTCATGCGGGTTCGGGTGAAGGCCATGTGTTGCGCCTTGCGCATGCGGTAGTGTTCGGCCCCATCCATGCCCGACAGGCTTCTCGATGCGCCAAGCACCGTCTCCATCCCCATCATGGTGTCCTTCGATCGCAGGTTCGTCCGAGCATGCCGGTTGAACCAGATGTTCGCCTTGTTCCCGGCGAGGACGAAAACTCTTTTCCTGTAAAAAGGGAACTTGACCGCAAAGACCGGGCCATACTCGCGGTAAAGGTCGGCCAGCAGTCTGGCCATATTGCCTTGCCAAAGTGCATCGTTGCGGAGCACTTTCAGGAAGCTGATGTTGGGAATGGGTTTTGTCGCTATCGGAATGGAGCGATGGACCGAGGTCGCCGCGACGGCGGTGGCGACGGATCGACTCGTGCGGTCCAGCCTGCTCAGCAGCTCGATACGGTTCCGTGTAGCCTCATAATCTTCCGGTTGCAGAGAAACCTGAATGCGTCGCAGGTATTGGCAAGACCGATGAGGATGGCGTCACGGGGGTCGGGTATGCCGTCCATGAGGATCGTCTCGACGATTCGCCGGCGTACGATCGCCCTGGACTCGTTGTCGGACGACATACTGTAGCCGACATTGGCCGCGTTTCGCGAAAGAGACCAGAAGCCGCCATTCGCATAGTCGAGAATTCCATGTTTTACCAACCGGTCAAGAGACTGATCCAGGATCTCGTCCGACGTGTTGGCGATCTTCTCGACCCAGTAATTGACGGTACGTGGTTCGGGATCACCGACAATGGTTGCCAGGACAGGGTCGAGGAGATCGTCTCCCACTGGTGTTGTATCCTCCACCACAAGCGAGTCGAAAGCGGTGTCGATACGGGATTCGAGGTCAAGGTCTGCCAGCACGGCGCCGGCAAGAACACACGACAGATTCCAACCTGCGACCTGTTCGAGATAGCCGCTGTCTTCGTTGAGCAAGAGAAGTATGATTTCTTCGGTCAGTCTCATCCGAGATTATGTCCCTAGACGTGTTGGAGGAACGTTTTGCCCCACGCGGCTGCCAACGGGCAGGGCCGCGACGCTCAGACAGCCATGGCAGGAAACCTAACGGGACATTATAGCCCGGCGGAGCGATCGAGTCCAGTCTGGCGGATAAGGGGAACATGTTTCGGTTTGAAAGTCTCTTTTTGTATGGCACACAATACCAAATGATCAAAATGGTTATCCTGAGCAACGCGAAGGATCTGTTTTTATAGGCGTTGTTGTGGAAACGACGAGATTCTTCGCCTCCGGCTCAGCATGACAATTCTGGTGTGGTCAGCCCTTCATTCTGTCAACGAATGACTGAACACATACAGGAATGACAGATATGGTTCGGTACTCGAGTCACACGATGATCGCAAGCCCGAACGCGAACCCCAGCGGTTTTGCATTGGTGGCGGTCCTGTTGCTGGTGGCCGTCGTGAGTCTCGTGACGGCGACGGTGCTCCAGACAACTTCGACGGAAATCCAAATCAGCGAGAACCACAAGCAGGCGGTTCAGGAGTTTTACGCCGCCGAGGCCGGATTGGCGGAAGCCCGGTCGCGTCTGCGGAAGACCGGGGGAACTGAGGTCTATTTCATCGGTGATCCGGCGATATCGCCGGATCCGTTGTGGACGGCCTACATCGCGGAATCTGCGGAGTGGACTCCATCCGTCGATCCCGAATATTCTCCGCACGAGACCAATGTCCTTCCTGTCCCGGGCAATCCAAACAATACGGTGGTGCAACCGAACAGCGTGCAGACGGACCTGCCGTACTGGGTGAAGGTTCGGCACAAAACCGAATACGATGCCGAGCGGGCAGGGCATAAGCCAGCCACGCCGCACTACATTGACCTTGACGGCAGCACCTCCCGTCATAGCAAAAACAACCGGGGCAACATCGTCTATTTCGGCTACCCCTCGACCACGAGTACCGTTCCGGCCTCTTTCACGACAATTACACCCACGCTGTGGTTACCTATCGAGAAGATCGTCGCTCGTGGGACTGCTACGAGCGGCACCGTGGTCCTGGAGGAAGAAGTGGTTCACCCGCCCGGCCCGAACCATCTCGGGGCTCTCCATGCGTCAGGAGACGTCGGCCTCGCAGGCGTGTCAGTCGCGATCAATGGCCATGACGCCTGTGGCAGGGTCGGCAGCTTGCCACCGGTCGTGTATGGAGGAATATTCACGAGTACCCCGGCGATTCAATTCAACGGAAACCCTGCGAGTCCTCAGCACGGTTACCGGGTTTCCGCCCTCGATGCGGCCCTTGTCACGCTCAATGCAGAAGCGGCGGTCTTGAACGGGGATCAAGTCAATCAGCACCTGGGTACGGTGCAGGTGCCCATGACGTTTCTCGCGAAAGGCGGGTCCTTTGTGCAACCACAAGGCATCCGCATTCAGCAGACCAGAGGATCCGGCATCTTATTGGTGGAAGGGAACGCCACCTTGGAAGGCGAGGTCCAGTGGGATGGCATGATCCTGGTGACCGGCACGTTGTTTCTCAACGGCCATGGAAGCGGCATCGTGATTCGCGGAGGGGTCTGGGCCGGCCGGATCGACCAGCAGACGGGACCATTGACCGTCCAGTACGATAGTTGTCGCCTTCAGGCCGCGCTGCTCGCCGTCCCGACTCGGGTAAGGACCTGGAAGGAAGTGTTTTGACGGCCGGGTCGAACCCTGGGTCTTTCGTGACTCCCTGATATGGGTCTTTCGATTGATTGCGGCTGTCGTGCATTCTCTTTACAATTGCCGGTTTGATGTCCTGAACTCCGCTTATCATTCAGACTAACTAAAGGTTGAATTATGGCAAAGGTACTTGAAGGCCCGGGAATGGGCTTGCTGAGAAAGTGGGGTTTGCAAACCCCGAATTATGCCGTGGTCGGTTCTTCCGAAGAACTGGAACAGTTGGCGCAGGCCAATGATTGGTTGAAAAACAGTCCGTTGGTGGTCAAGGCGCATGAGGCATTGGGCTCGCGCTTTAAACTCGGCCTCGTGAAAGTGGGCCTGGATCTCAAGGGGGCCAAGGCGGCCGCGAAAGAGATGCTCGGACGGACCGTCGGAACGTTGACCATTCGGGAAGTGATCGTGTCCGAAGCCGTGGACCACAGCGAGGAGTATTACGTTGCCGTGAAGTCCACCCGTGACGGCGCGGACGTGATGGTCGCCAACTGTGGCGGGGTTGAAGTGGAGTCCAATTGGGATCGCGTGAAACGCTGCTCCGTTGCCGTGGGCGAGGCTCCGTCCGACAAGGCCCTTGAAGCTCTTGCGAAAGAAGCCGGGTTTGCCGGTGCACTGATCGCCCAAGTGGCCGACTTCGCCAGGAAACTGTTTCTCTGCTTCGACAATGAAGATGCGCAGTATCTGGAAATCAATCCGGTGGTACGCAACGCCGCCGGCGAGTTGGTCGCGCTCGATGCCGTGACCCTGTTGGACGGGGACGCCAAGTTCCGTCATCCGGATTGGACCTTTCCTTTTGCCGCCGAATTCGGGCGAGCCTATACGACGAATGAAGAAGAGGTCATGGCCGTGGATTCGAAGGTGAAAGGTTCCGTGAAGCTGATCGAAATTCCGGGTGGAGACACGGCGATGCTGCCGGCGGGCGGTGGAGCAAGCGTGTATTACTCGGATGCGGTCGTGGCCCGAGGCGGCAAGTTGGCCAATTACGCCGAATATTCCGGCGATCCTCCGGATTGGGCCGTCGAAGTCCTGACCGACAAGGTCTGTTCCCTGCCCGGCATCAAAAACATCATCGTGGGCGGTGCCATTGCGAATTTCACCGACGTCAAGAAGACGTTCGGCGGCATTATCAATGCGTTTCGGAAAGCCAAGACGAACGGGAAACTGGATGGTGTGAGAATTTGGGTGCGACGAGGCGGGCCCAACGAAAAGCAGGGGCTCGCGGCCATGAAGGCGTTGAAGGAGGAAGGCTTTGACATCGAAGTCTTTGATCGCCGGACCCCACTGACGGATATCGTGGACATGGCCCTGGCCAAAAAATAGCGGTCCTCAAGAGAGATCTTTTTCAACATATTGAGACGTAGGAGAGTTCGATGAGTATTCTGGCAACGCAAGAAACACATGTTGTGATCCAAGGCGGGGTGGCGGGCGTAAACGCGGCCCGGCGAATGGGTGAGTTCCGCCACATGATTCAGCAGCCCTTAAACGTTTCGGCGTTTGTGTATCCTCCGGATGCC
>JAHRAK010000124.1 GCA_020027535.1 Nitrospirales bacterium | reverse complement strand
GCTGCTGGACGTCACCCCCTTGTCCCTGGGCATTGAAACGTTGGGAGGGGTCTTCACGCGTCTGATCGATCGCAATACCACGATTCCGACCAAAAAGAGTCAGATTTTCTCCACCGCCGCCGACAGTCAGACCGCCGTCACCATTCGGGTCTTCCAGGGCGAACGGGAAATGGCCGATAACAACAAACTGCTCGGCCAGTTCGATCTGGTGGGCATTCCTCCCGCCCCGAGAGGGATGCCGCAAATTGAAGTCGCATTCGACATCGACGCGAACGGGATCGTCCACGTATCGGCCAAAGACATGGCCACCCAAAAAGAACAGTCCATCAAGATCACGGCGTCGAGCGGCCTGAGCAAGGAAGAAGTCGATCAATTGGTGAAAGATGCCGAGGCGCATTCCGAAGAGGATAAAACACGCCGCGAAACCGTGGAAATCCGAAATCAGGCCGATTCTTTGATCTATGAAACGGAAAAAAATCTCCAGGAGCACGGAGATAAAATTCCCGAGGAAGAGAAAACCAACATTCAAGAAGCGATTGACGGCATGAAAAAAGCCATGGAGGGAGACGACGTCGAAGCCATGAAAGCGGCCATGCAAACCCTCACGACCGCTTCGCACAAGCTCGCGGAAGAAATGTACAAAAAGACGTCGGCTGAAGCCGGCAACACCGGAGACGGCACAGGCTCCAACGGTGAAGAGATGAACGGAAAAGGAGAAGACGAAAAAGTCGTCGATGCCGAATTTGAAGAGGTTGATAAGGAAAAATAACTTTGCCCTCAGACCGTTTTCCTGAAACGTGCGGATTCGACAAGGGAAAATACTGAGGTATCCTTAGAACGGAAAAGATGGCTGCAGTGACCAAACGGGATTATTATGAAGTGCTCGGAATCGATCGAGCCGCCTCTGATGACGAGATCAAGAAGGCTTTTCGTCGGCTTGCTCGTCAACACCACCCCGATTTGCAGAGCGACCCGCAACACAAGAAAAAAGCCGAAGAAAAATTCAAAGAGGCCAATGAAGCCTATGAAGTCCTGAACAATCCGAAATCGCGAAAGCGGTACGATACGTTCGGGCATTCGGCGGGACCGCAAGGGTTCGGAGGAGCCGAGGGTTTCGATTTTGGTCGAGGATTCGGTGATGTCTTCGGTGATATTTTTGAAGACTTCTTCGGAGGAGGGAGAGGAGGCCGAAGTCGCCCGGAGCAGGGCAATGACCTGCAATATAATTTGGAACTTTCCTTTGAAGAAGCGATCGAGGGAAAAGACGCCAAGCTCAAAATCCCGAGATGGGAAGGCTGTGATTCCTGCAAAGGCACGGGAGCCAAATCGGCCGATGCCGTCCAACAATGTCGCGGCTGCCAAGGCACCGGACAAATTCGACTGCAGCAGGGATTCTTTACGATCAACCGGGCCTGCGGGCAATGTCAGGGAGCCGGACAGATTATTACGGACCCCTGTCCTGCGTGCCGCGGTCAAAGACGGGTGTATCGGGAACGCACCTTATCGGTGACCATCCCCGCGGGAATCGAGACCGGCATGCGCTTTCGCTTGGCCCACGAAGGCGAGCACGGCGCGAATGGCGGCCCTCCCGGTGATCTCTACGTTACGGTCGCCGTCAAACCACATCCGGTCTTTACCCGGAAAGACAATGACATCGTCATTGATTTGCCTCTTGATATGATCACGGCAACCCTGGGCGGCAAAGTCGACGTGCCGACCCTCAAGGGAAAAACCAACGTCAAAATTCCCGAAGGCACCCAACACGATCAGATGCTTCGACTCAAAGGACTGGGAGCGCCGGCCTTGAAAGGTCGGACCACCGGTGATCAACTCGTTCGGATCAAAATCACCATTCCAACCAAACTGTCGGCCAGACAACGGGAGTTGCTGGCCGCCTTTGCCGAGGAAAGAGGGACCTCGTCAAAAGATCAGGGGGATGGGCTGTTTGACAAGGTCAAAAACATCTTCGAGTAACGCGATCGTCTTTTGCCTTCCCTACCCTTTTCACGTCCTCCCGTCACATGCCGGTCTTTTTCATTCAATCAACCCGGATTTCCAACCAGACCGTCACAATTGACGATCCACTCCTCTCCCATCTTTCGAAGAGCCTTCGCATTCGCGAAGGCGAGAAAATTTGGGTCGGAGACGAGCACCGCGTTCGATACCACGTGCGGGTCGACCACCTGGACTCCAACTCGCTTCAGGCCCCTCCATCATTGAAACGGTGGCCGGTCCTCCCACGCCACCAGCCCCGGTTGTCCTGGCCCAAGCCATCCTGAAAGGGGATCGCATGAACTGGGTGATCCAAAAAGCCACGGAGCTTGGAGTCACCACCATTATTCCATTACTCACCTCGAGGGTGATCGCCCGCCCACCGGCCGGTCGAGTCCGAACGGTACGGGAACGGTGGCAACGGATCGCAGTCGACGCAGCCCAGCAATCGGAACAATGGGAATTCCCCCGCGTCACCCAAGCCATGGACTTGCCCGAATTGTTCCAGCACGTTCCTCATGCGGGGCTCCACTGTGCCCTATTCGAACGGGGTACCGAGCAAGGCCTCGGTTCCCTTTCCATCGATCACACGTTCCAAGGCACCATTGTGCTGGCCGTCGGCCCCGAGGGGGGATGGACGCCTGAGGAAATGCAGGAACTCCTCGACCAACGATTTCAATCTGTCTCGCTGGGCGAAAGCATCCTTCGAAGCGAAACCGCCCCACTGGTAGCGCTGAGCATCCTGCAACACCGTTTGGGACATATCTGAAACACGAGTAGGAACGCCAGGCATTGTAAAGGGGATGTCTCGCACCAATCTGTCATTCCCGACATTTTTAATCGGGAATCCAGGAGTTTTTTGTTCTAGACAAGTCCTCAGGAATGGAAGGGCAGAAGAGAAAGACACTGGATTCCCGCGTGCGCGGGAATGACCGATTCTGGACGTGATTGGTTATTTTTGTATCAATCAGAGGCTCTTTGGGGAACCTTAGATGATCAAGTCGAGAAATCAGGAAGAAGCGGGGGCGATCTTCAGGATGGTCCCACCGTGCCCCACGGCCCATCCGACGTTGGGGACGGGAAAGGATAACCCGTAAAAGCTGAACGGTTCGGAGAGTTCCGGCCCGTCCCACGTGAAGCCGGCGTCAGTGGTTTTGAGGAACGCGCCTCGTTCTCCAATGATCCAACCCGCACGAAACCCCGTAAACTGGACTTTTAAAAAATCCGGCGGTCTGATACAGGGAGACCCGCACGGAAGGGTGCGGTCAACCCATTTTTCCCCACTGGTAATCGTTTGAAAAATCGCACCCTGGGATCCGACGACCCAACCGCCTTGGGGATCCGTAAAGTACAGATCGAAGAACGTCGTGGCACTACCGGTCGCCTGCTGAATCCAGTTTTGCCCTCCGTCCTGCGTGAAGAGGATCGTACCGATCGCGCCGACCGCCCACCCGTTTTGTGCATCGATGAACTGCACCCCGAACAAATCAACGGAGGTCGAACTGCTTTGATCCTCCCAGGTCACGCCGCCGTCCACGGTTCGCAGGATAGTCCCCCGGTTTCCGACGATCCAGCCCTGCAAGGGGTCCAGGAAATACACGTCATAAAGTGCGACACCAACTCCGGCAACCTGGCGGCGCCACGTTTTCCCGTGATCGTTCGTATGCAGAATGGTCCCGTTCTGTCCGACGATCCAGCCGTGTTGAGCATCCGTAAAATAGATGCTCGTCAGCAGGGCCGCCGTGCGACGAGTCACCGCCTGCCACGTTGCCCCCGCGTCCTCCGTTTTCAAGACCGTTCCCCCGGCCCCAACGGCCCAGCCGTGTTGCGCGCTCACGAAAAAAGTGCCGAGAAGCGTGGACTTGGTTCCACTGTTCTGAATGGTCGAGACCACGTTCTCTCCGGCCTCGACCTGACCGGCAAAGCCCAGGAGACAGACCAACCCCACGACCATCAACCGAAAAAGAGAATGAGAAGAAGGAATAACGATTTTCACGGTGTCTGGTCAGTTCTCCAGTTCTCTTGCGTGTAATCGTAGAAAAATTCTTTATGCGGCAATCCCCGTGGGAGAATCTTGAAATCGCCCGCTACGGCGCTCAGCCATTGCTTCCGGGAACAACACCGGCCATTTTTGAGTAAATCCCAGGACCCGCGACGCACGACGATTTCCCCCTTGGTGGGATCCACGTAAAACCCTTCGGGATGCCCGAACCCGAACACGTGGCGCCTGGGCACTTGAATCTTGATTTCCTGATCCGTCCAGGAAACGACGACGGCCGCGACCCCATTCACCAGCACTTCCGTCCGCGAAACGTCGGGCCCGAGGCGATAGTTCTTCCAATCATGGGCTTCGGTATTCAATTCCAAACGCGTCGCCTCCGCGATTTTCAGGAAGTTGCCGAATCCCTCGCCTTTCAACGTCACGATTTCATCGATCCCGGCTTCAGTCGGCGAATAGGAGGTCACCTTCGGCGTCTTCACGGTAAACGAACCGACCTCGAAGGCCATCACGTCCTTCTTGGCGCAACAGGTCCCGTCGGGCTTGGGAATCGTCGCGCCACGCTTCACGACAACGGGACCGGATTTGGCGCTGTAGGGCACCCACACGTTGATTTCATCATTCTGCCACCGGTGAATGATAGCGGGCACTCCGCCGATTTCCACCCGGTTCTGACCCGGATCGAAATCAAACGCGTACGCCGTATTCCCGGCTTCGGAGAACACCCCGAAATTTCCCCCTTTAATGTAGATCAGGGTGCCGATGGGGCCCTCGGCAGGGAACAATCGTTCGAATTGGGGTTCGACTAATTCGAATTGGCCCAAGTTTCTCGTGCGACCATTGTGTTGAAACGTCACAGGCCCGCTGACGGCGTTTAACGGCACGTGAACCACGATGGTGCGCAGAGACCATTTCGAGATCGTCACCGGTTTGCCGCCGATAGAAATCGCGTCCTGCGGCCCTTTGGCCTCGCCGAACCGTTGTCCGCTCAGCACGATCTTGGTCCCGATGGGTCCCTTATTCGGAGAGAACGAAATACTGGGAATAAGGGAAATGGGCATGGGATTACTCTCGGTATATGCGACCGGCGCACAGCAGGACCCATCCGGCAACGGGTCGGAGGAGGCGAGTTGCACGACCACGTCACCGGACTCGGCATTGGCCGGGATCTTGACCTCGATCTTCGCAGGCCGCCATTTCAGAATCTCCGCCAGAATGCCGTTGACCAACACCCGGTTCACGCCGAACATGGTATTGGGATCACGCGACCCCGCCGTATTTCCGAAATGCTCACCCTCGATCGTGAGCACCGATCCGGGTTCCGCCTCCGGCGGAACGAGCTTGGCAATCTTCACCCGTTGAATGGCAAACCGGCCTGCGACCGTGGTTCCCTGCGGTCCTACTACCGTGACGTCGCCACTTTTAGCGCCCAGAGGCACCTTGACCATCACCAGATCCGACTCCCAAAGTTGAATCAACGCGGGCACGCCGTTAAAGTCCACCCGATTCTCCGCAGTCGAAACAAACTCCCCGAACGCGGCCCCGCCGATCGTCACCGTGACTCCCGGAGGTCCGGAATCCGGAAACAATTCAGCCTGGGCAAACGAAGCCGTTCCACAAACAATCAGTAAAGCAAGAAACACGTGTCTCATACCGTAATGACCCTTTCCATGATCAGAACTGATATTTCATATCTGGACGCATTGTCACGTCCCAAGGCTTGAAACAGAAAGTGGCCGCGCCACAGTAGATGACGCGGCCACCTTATACTTTATAACGAGGCACTTTTGGCCGTCAACCAACGGCAATGATTAAGACAAAAACTTCGGTCGACCAAAAAACGTCGAGAACACCACGCTTCCGACCGTCGTCCCGTTGCCGGTCAGAACTGATACTTCATGTTGAGGCTCACGCCCCAGAATTGAATGTCGTCCGTCATCACTTTGTACTGAACTCGCCCACCGCCGGGGCTAAGCGCGGAGTCATGACTGCGCAGTTGATCCCAGTCTCTTGGATCACTCTCGAATTCACCGAAATCCGCCCACCGGAACTTGAGCCCGATACTCACCGGCTCACTGACCTGATAATCTACCCCGGCGACTATCTGGTACCCGAACAGCGTATCCGAGAGCTTGCCCCTGCCGATAGTGGTCGTGCCGGCGACGGTTCGGTTCAGATCCTCCTTTTCGCGTTGGGTCAAGCCAGCTACGTCATTGAATGTGGAAATATATTGAGGATCAACATTCCGTCTCCATCGATTGAAGTAATCCAGCGACACTCTCGAAAACCCGACTCCAACCCCCAGGTACGGCGTAAACTTCGAGTCGGAACGGTAGTCATAGTACAGGTTGGCGAAAAAGTTGTGTGACAGCACGTCATCGAGCCCACCATCCTGGAGATCGAGTTCCTGTTGAGCTTTTTCTACATTCACCGCAGCGCCACCACCATCGGCAATTTCATCCATGGCATCATGGTTTGCGCTACGATAGAAATATTCCCCTTCGACCCTGAAACTCCCCATGCGATACCCCAGGGCCGCCCCTGCCAAAATCCCGGTACCTCCATCAAATTCATTAGGCCATGACGAGGGAGTCCTGGCACAATCAGACGCGGATTTATAAAGTTTAGTCAGCAGGGTGAATAGTGCAAAAACTACCAAGACTATGGCGATATGGG
>JAHRAK010000057.1 GCA_020027535.1 Nitrospirales bacterium | reverse complement strand
CCGGACCAGCCCCCTGACCTCCGTGCCCGCACGGACCAAGGCCCGCGCCACGGCGGACCCGACAAATCCCGTGACCCCTGTGACCAAGGCTTTCATGATGAACAAGGAACCGGCACGAACGCGAATGGAGAGGATTGGGGTATCACAGGCTGCGATGTGAAACCATAAAGATGCTGTTTTGATGCTAAATAGAGTAATTTATGTACTATTTAGATACAATTTAGGTGCATTTTGGATCTATTTTGCACCATTTTGGCGACTTGTCATGGTCAATTCCTGCGGTCCACGATATACTGGGCAATCCCGCGCAACGGGTCGGCCTTGTCGTCAAACCCGTCGAGCCGCCCGATGGCACGGGCGGCGCAGTCCTGCGCGAGCTTTTGCGCGCCCTCGAGCCCATAAATCGCAGGATACGTCTGCTTGCCCCGTTCATCATCCGTGTTGGCGTCTTTCCCCAACTCCTCCCGCGTCCCCGTCACGTTCAACACGTCATCCGTAATTTGAAACGCCAAGCCGATATCTTCGGCATATCCGGTCAGGTACTCGAACTGCGTCATGCCGGCCCCGGACAGGAGCGCCCCGGCGCGCACCGCGGCACGAATCAGCTTGCCCGTCTTCAGCACGTGAATCTGTTGCAAGTCCGCCAGGTCCACCTGCCGGTTCTCGGCTTGAATATCCAGCACCTGCCCCCCCACCATGCCCGCGTTCCCGGCCCCCAGGGCCAGCTCCGCGATAATCCGGACCTGGCACAGCGGGTCCAGATCCGTCACGAGATCGGCCCGGCTACACCACTCAAACGCCATGGCGTGCAACCCGTCGCCAGCCAAAATCGCCATCGCCTCTCCATAGACTTTATGGTTCGTGGGTCGCCCGCGGCGAAAATCATCGTTATCCATCGACGGCAAATCGTCATGGATCAGCGAATACGTATGGATAAACTCGAACGCGCAGGCCACGGGAAGCAGCGACGCCGGGCACGGCCCGATCGCCTCCGCCGTGGCAATCGTCAGGATGGGCCGGACCCATTTCCCCCCGGCCAACAGGCTATACCGGATCGCCTCGTGCAGGATCGCCGGCGGCGTCTGCGGATCAGGAAGATGGGCTGCCAGATACCGGTCAACGACGTCCCGTTTGTCCTCGAGGTAAGATTTGATATCCACGGGGATGGTGTACCTTTCGCAAGTGCCGGTTTTCCGAATACTCCCTCACCCTGCCCTCTCCCACCAAGAGAGAGGGTGTGATGGGACGGGAATCCCGAGTCCGTATCATAGCGAACGGAGAGAAAAGAGAAAAGCCCTGGATCCCCGATCGGGGTCGGGGATTGTAAAGGTTCACTGATTCGTTGACAGAATGGAGGAACAACCACAAGAAAGGAACCAGGACAGAAGGGCCAGCTTGTTTCTGCCGCCGCCCTGAGCCTCTTCTTCTCGTGGCGTCGTCGCTGGCGAAGCGGTCGTGCGGTGGGTGGGTGGCGTCAGAGCTGAACCCCCCTGGCCCCCCTTATCAGGGGGGAGAGAGGCGCTCCAGTCCCCCTGATAAGGGGGATTGAGGGGGTTGTCTGACCAAGGCGGGGCACTGAGGCACAAAAGCCTGTCTCTACACCAGAGGCGGACAGGCACAGAGGCCTGTCCCTACACCGAGGAGGGGAAGGAAAAAGCGGACAGTGTCAACACCTGTCCCCGACATTTTTAATCGGGGAAATGACTGAACACATACAGGCATGACAGATAAAGACAAAGGAAAGAAAAACGGCGCCATGGGATGGCGTAGCGACAAATGCATAAAACCCCGGTATTTGTAATTCCCTCGATCCTCTGGCTATACTCCTGGCCATGAGTATCCGGAAAGGCGCGGGTGAATGGGAACCCTTGCTCCTGGGCATCGAGCCTGAGCACTGCGGGGTCTGCAATCAAGGCCTGTATCGAAACACCACCATGCTCAAGGGGGGCTGGGAACGCTGTTCCGTGTGCAATCGATTCGTCCACTATGCGTGTCTCGTCAGCGGCAAAGTATCATTCCTCAAACGGCGGCCCCGCGTGTGTCGCAACTGCGAGCACACGCTCGCAGAATCCGCAGAACAGCCGTAGACCTCCAGACCGGTGAACGCCATTCCGGACGCACCAGCAACAGGATTCGGGAAGATGCCCCTGTCCGCCCTCGTCAACATCGTGCTGGCCGTCCTCCTCTCGGCGTGGAGCGGCTTTTTCACGATGGACTTCCTGCTCAGCGGGATCTACACGTGGCCCCGGTCGAGTCGCGTCGTGACCCTCACCGGCGCGGTCGTCATCCTGGTTTATGAATTCATTTACAAGGAACATCAAACCCGGCATGCGGCCATCACGGGCACCGCACCGCTGAGAGTGGTCGTGTACACGTGCATGATTCCCTACGCACTCGGCACCATGGCTCTGTTGGTCCTTCTCAATCCGGGCTGAGGTAGGGGCAAGCCCCCCTCACCCTGCCCTCTCCCTATTTCCCGCTTAATGCAGGAAATCGGGCGAGGGGAAATATTTGCGGGGGTTCGGCGGGGGAGTGTCGTAAGAGATGAACCCCCCTGGCCCCCTTGTCAGAGGGGACGGCTCACAGCAGTCCTTCTGATCAGGAAGGGCTCTCAGCAGTCCCCCTGATAAGGGGGATTGAGGGGGTTGTCTGACAAAGGAAGGGAACCAGGGCACAGAAAAAAAAGCGAGGATGACAGAAGGGAAAAAAAGGAGAAACCATCATGAAAAATGTGGACCTGTCGATCATGGGAAACGTCCTGACCATTACGGTGGATCTGTCGAAAGAATTCGGCCCCTCGGCCTCGGGGAAGACGACGATTATCGCCAGTACGGAAGGGAACGTGACGATTCTCGGCCGGGAAGAGAGGATCGGGTTGAATATTTACAAAAAGAAATCCTGAGTTGGCGGGGACAACGAGCGTTGGTCGCTACGCATCTTCGCGTAACACTTGCGCGGTCCAGGACTTGCCGGATTTGATCAACTCGGCCGGGGGGCCTTCTTCCACGATCTGCCCGCCGGCGTTCCCGCCATCCGGGCCCAAGTCCACGATCCAATCCGCATTACGGATCACGTCCAGGTTATGTTCGATCACGAGCACGGTATTCCCGTGTTCCACCAACCGGTTCAACACGTCGAGCAGGCGTTGCACGTCCGCGAAATGCAACCCGGTCGTGGGCTCGTCCAACAGGTACAGGGTGCGGCCCGTGGCCCGCTTGGACAACTCGCGACTCAATTTCACGCGTTGCGCCTCGCCCCCGGACAACGTGGTGGCGGACTGCCCCAGCTTGACGTAATGCAAGCCCACGTCCGCCAGCGTGTGCAATTTCCTGGCAATCGCCGGGATGTGCGCGAAAAAGTCCAGGGCCTCCGCCACGGTCATGTCCAACACGTCCGCAATCGTCTTGCCCTTATGCCGGACGTCCAGCGTTTCACGGTTATACCGCCGTCCCTTGCAGGCCTCGCAGGTCACGTACACGTCGGGTAAAAAATGCATCTCGATTTTCAGCAGCCCCCCGCCCTGACACGCCTCGCACCGGCCGCCCTTCACGTTAAAACTGTAGCGTCCGGCCCGGTAGCCACGCACACGCGACTCCGGCAGCCCGGCGAACAGGTCACGGATAAACGTGAACACGCCCGTATACGTGGCGGGATTGGAGCGCGGCGTGCGACCGATCGGCGACTGATCGATATCGATCACCTTATCCAGGGCATCGACCCCGTTCAGCGCCCGGCAGCCCTCCAGCCGGGGATTCCTCTGATACAGCACCGACGACAGCGACGGGAACAGCACCTCCAGCAACAGGGTACTCTTCCCGGACCCGGAAACGCCGGTGACGCACGTCAACAACCCCAGCGGGATCTTCGCCGTCACCGATTTCAAATTATGTTTGTCGGCCCCGACCACGGTGAGAAACTTTTTGGGCCGGCGGGTGCGTGACGGCAACGCCACCCGTTTCTCCCCGCGCAGGTACTGCCCGGTCAACGAATCGGGATGACGCATCACCTCCGCGGGCGAACCCTGCGCCACGATCGACCCGCCGTACACGCCGGCGCCGGGCCCCATATCCACGATATGATCCGCCACGCGCATGGTCGCGGCGTCATGCTCCACCACCAACACGGTATTCCCCAGGTCGCGCAGCCGCAGCAAGGTTTGCAGCAACCGGTGATTATCGCGTTGATGCAAACCGATACTCGGCTCATCCAGGATATACAACACCCCCACCAGCCCCGACCCGATCTGGGTCGCCAGCCGGATACGTTGCCCCTCCCCGCCGGACAAGGTCGCCGCCGCCCGGTCCAGCGTCAGATAATCCAATCCCACGTTCAACAAAAACTCCAACCGTTCCCGGATCTCCTTCAGGATCCGCTGGCCGATCATGCGCTCCCGTTCACTCAAGTCCAGATCTCCGAAAAACGGCACGGCCTCGCGGATCGACAGTTGCGTCACCTCGGCAATCGACTTTTCACCGACCTTCACGGCCAGACTCTCCGCCTTCAGCCGCGTCCCTTGGCAGACCGGGCAGCGGTAATGCTCGGAATACTCCTGCCCCTCCGGGCACGCGGACACCT
>JAHRAK010000023.1 GCA_020027535.1 Nitrospirales bacterium | reverse complement strand
CAGCCAATTCCTTGAAAGGACGACCGTGAGCCTCAAACGCATGTGCTCCAAGTTGATGACACGTCAAACACAGCTTGCTGTTCTCCTGCCCCGTTCCCGGGGCACCCAGTGCAGACACCCAATCCGCGAGACCGCCATGGGCTGCCGTGTGACAGTCCGTACAAGCCCCGGCGGAGGCTCCATGTCCGAACGTGAGTTCTCCTGGAGATAAAAAGGCCGAGCCTTTCGGGCCTGAGAGGAAAAGCAGCGAGAGACCGACTGTGAGCATGGAGAGCCAAAACGTGATCCTCCGTCGTGTGGTCCGAAGGCTGAGCTCACGGGTGGGGTGCTCATCTTGCCCCCCATCGTCGTGCAAGCGCACGGGTTATTGCCCCCCCGTTGTATAAGCCGATACGACGATCGCATGAACCAACGAGAGGATCAACAGGCTGTAAGCCAAAGGGATATGAAAAAACAGCCAATACTTGAGCGTCCCCTGGAGTGCTTCCTGATAATCGAGATCATCCTTGACGCGGATCAGGGCCCGCAATTCTTCTGCGTCTTCCCGCTCCCTCTCGCCCAAGTCGCGATCCAAGGCTCCAAGATCGGTGAGGAGCGCATGACGGGAACGGGTGGACGCGAAGAGATGGCCCCAATAGTTCCGTGGTCCATCGAGGAAAGACGCCAGTCGCCGATCATAGAAATCTGCGAGGGTCGTCGAATGATCCTCCGAAACGGTACGCTCAACGATGCCTTCAACGTTTTCACGAAGACGCTTCCGCATGACGGGAATTTGCTCAAAGATCACCTCTTCTCCTCGTGTCGCGAGTCGCCGGGGCAGCGTTCTTGACAAGATAAACCCCACAAGCCCACTGCCGGCACCAGCTGCGTACAACAGCGTCAGCGTCACATCCAAGGGACCGTCGGGGACACGCAACCCAATATGCAGGACAAAAAGTCCAATGGCCAGCAGGCCGGCAGAGACATGAAATTGAAGCCAATCGGTGGATGTTCCCAACGGCAAAAAAGGGAATCGCTTACGAAAATTGTACATGACCAAGGTGAAGATTAAGCCAAAAAGGAGCCATCCTGAGAGGTACGTTGTCCGGTACGGCGAAACAACGGATGCCACATAGATACCCATGAGAAGAAGTAGGAGCACGCTCCAAATCGTGATGGTGCCCCAATGTCGTAACGCAAACTTCATCGCCGGTTCAGCCTGCCGGCAAGGGACGGCAGATCGTGTACAGCCACCCGTTCGGGAAGGCTCCCCGGCTTACCTTTGTATTGCTCTACCTGTGGAATAATTTGGTCCAGGGCAGTCAATCGGCTGCCGTCATTGGCGTCAGCGAACTGTTGAGTCGCCGCGGCAATCGTGCCGGCGGCGGCCGCCAAGGCGGCTTCGTTCCCAATCTTCAGATCGATGCCCTTGATGACTTCCAGGATTTCTTTGACTTCCGGGATAGGGATCAGCGCGTCGATCTCCTGCAGTGTGTCCACGACACGTTGGACGCGCGTCGTCGTCGCGGTTGCATACGTCCCCGCTTCCGTCGCCTTGGCAAGGGCACGGAGACCGTACTCCAGATCGAGGGCTTGTCCCACAACGTAGAGCATCCGTTGACGCTCCGGGGGCACATCTTCATTCTTCTTTCCTTCAGAGCGGAGAAACTTGTGACGGATTTCACCCAGTGACCACGACACCAGTTCAAAGTCGTGGCTCGCGGATCGATGCCCTCCGACGTTCACCAGCTTTTCATCGGACACGATGTGGCATCGATAGCAGTTTGCCGCAAGACGGTAGAGGTCCCCGGGCCGAATCATGCCGGATTCCTCGATTGCGGCAAGACGCTCGGCCTTATGTTCAGGCGTTTCCCGTTCGCGGGGCACTTTCTGCCCGCCATAATCACCATGGACCTTGAGCCAATCCTTTGCCGGACCATGGCAAGATTCGCAGGAAATGCCGGCGATGGCTTTCACCTTGTTCTTTTTATAGCCGGAGATGAAGTGGCAGGTCACACAGGCACCGGCCTTTTTCACGCGTTTGATTCCGATGTTGCCGGCAATCTCCTTGGCCTTTTTTTTTGCGCGTGAGCACCTTGAAGGTTTTGGAGTGCCCGGTCTCCCGCCAGACGTGCACTTCCGCTTTGTGACATTCACCGCATTCATCCGGCCCTACAATTTTCGAGGGATCATTCTCAGGAAAATCCTTGGCCTCAGGCTTCACCTCGCTAGTAGAGAAGACCAGGAATCCCAGCAAGATACTTAGCCATACCGGAACCGTTCGAATTGCACCGTTCACAAGGTTCATGGGTCCGTCACGTCTTGAAGTGGTCAGGCATGGGATTTACGTTCATCACGGTGCATGCAGGTAACGATTCCTACGCATCCAAAATCAGATTGCCCGTTGGAATGGAACTACACATCAAGCACGAACCGGCTGCCGGTCTCTCTTCAAGGGGTGCAACATGAGAGACGGCTCCGGACTTGATGGCCGTGAGACACCTGCCACAATTGCCGGCACGACATCCGAAACGCACGTTAATGTCGTTTCTTTTGGCAAGTTCCAACAATGAGCCTACGCTCGGGTCCCATGTACACATTCTGCCGGATTTGGCAAAGACGACTTCAATGCCGGGGAACGTGGCCGCGACTGCTGGTTCCGGACGCTCGTGCCCGGGATACTGCGCGTTTGCTGCCTGCACGCGAGGATGGAACCCTTCAAGGACAAGCCGGCGTTGCTGTTTTCTATATCCGGCCTGACGCCATAACGCGACGAGCAAAAGGGGTATCCGAATCAGAGCCGCTCCGACGATGCCGCCGCCGATTCCTTGCATCACCAACTCCATACTTGTCCTCCTAAAACAGTCTTGATCTCAGTTGACTTAAGAACGTTGACCCCGTCTTGAGCCAACCCTTCGGTCGCTATCAGCCCCAAGCGCCATACCTTTGATCCCTCTCAGAATTTCGTGAGCCACTCAAGACGCGCTCCATAGGCCGGGTCGCGTCCTTCTCGAACCGCGCCAAAGGCATCGACTTGAGCAATAAAGTGCCGGCCGATGGCTTGTTGATATCGCAGACCAGCGGCGAAGGCACCATTATTGTCCACCTGGTCGTTCGTATTTTTCCGACCGCCCAACTCGACAATGAGCTGTTTGCGGGTCCGATCGAAAAACGTTTGGTATCCGAGACTCCCTCCGGCGGCGTTGTCGGCCCGATTGCCCAGCGCGGCCCCATACCGGCCCAATTCCACTGCGTCAAACAGAATCCCGGTTCGTCCCAACGGCCCAGCGGTCTCAGGACCACGAATGGCCGAGGAAAACTCACCGATTCCCCAAAACGCATTGAGATAGAGGAAGTCTTTGGTGTGTGGCGGGGTCCAGGAAATTTCATTGAATAACAGGGTGCCGCGACTGGTTTGTGGCGTTTCGCGCTCTGTCGGGAACGAGGTATTGAGGGTGAACGTGGTATTGAAAGGCCCAATGCGTTGAACCCCTCGGATCCCGGCAAACAACGCATCACCCGTCTCCTGCCCCGCTTCGAGATAGACAAGATCCAGATCGATCGTCGTCAAGGGAAAGTCCGTTTCCGTAAACAGGCCGAAGAGTTGGGCATCCCGATCGAGTCGGTTATCGTCACGGTACACGTTGTCCCAGGCATAGAAAACGCTGATCCGTACGTTTGACGTGCCCGGCAGTTGGAGGTTGTTCCGGACCAGGGAAACGGCGTCAGGATTTCCCAGGCCTCCACTATTGATCAAGATGCCGTCCTGAAAGAGCACCGCTTGCCGGCCGACCGAAAACCCAATGTCGAGCATCATGGTATCCCCACCGTCGAGGTTCGAAAACATCTCTCCCACGTCCCCTTCAAAGAATAAGGTCCTGACCACCGCGTTGAACTCGTCCTGGAAATCTCCATCAGGCTCGAACAATACGCTGGTAAACCGGTTCTCGCGGTCCAGGGGTCGCAATCCGATCAACAGGCGATCCGAGGCCGACAATTTGAGATTGGCGAAAAGGTCGAGACGG
>JAHRAK010000041.1 GCA_020027535.1 Nitrospirales bacterium | reverse complement strand
AAACCGGACCAGCCAGTCCCTCGAAACGGTGTCGAAGAACTTGCGGATGTCACAATCGACCACCCAGTTGACCTTGCGCTGTGTTATCCCGACCGCGAGCGCGTCGAGCGCGTCATGCGCCCCACGCCCGGGCCGGAACCCGTAGCTGAACCCCAGGAACTCCGCCTCGTAGATCGGCGTCAGGATTATCTCCGCCACCGCCTTCTGGACGATCTTGTCCTCTATGGCCGCGACGCCGAGCGGTCGTGTGCCGCCATCCGGCTTCGGTATGTTCACCCGCCGTGATGGCGTCGCCCGGTACGCTCCCGAGTGCACGCGGTTGTGCAGGTCGGCCAACCGGCCTTCCAGCCCTTCCTTGTACATCCGCCACGTCATGCCATCCGCGCCTGCCGCCGCATCCTTCTTCAACGCGAAGAACGCCCAGCGCAGCGCATCGACCGTGACATGGTGGAGAAGCGCCGTCAGACGCTCCCGTGGCTCCCGTTGAACGAATTGCCGTATCCGGTCGGCCGCCTGTGTCACGCTTTCCCGACTCTGCGTCCGGCGCGTGCTTTGGCTTTCCGGATTCCCCTTGGGCTCGGCCCTTGGCTCCATCGGCTCCGCCGGGGCTGACGCCCCTTTGTTCGCCGACTTCACAGCTGTCGGGTCGGAGGAGGCGCCCGTTGGGGCTGGCCTCCGTCCGCCGCTCAAACGGCCCGTACAGTTTTCCCGTAAGCCGCTTTCACAAAGGTGTCTCATCGAAGGTTCAAGGAAGGAATCAGAGAGATCAGGCGTACAAGTTCGTACTCGCCAACGAGCTTGCGCTCCGGCAGCCGTTTCCAGCCAGCGTTGCGCCATCGCTTGTGACGATGCGACCAGAGACGCCGCACGATCCAGCCGTCAAGCTGGTGGAAGAGCTTGCGGACGTGGGCTTTGCAGTAATATTGGCCCCAACCTCGAATGACCGGGTTGATCTGGTCGATCAACTCCTGCGTACTGACAGGAGCCTTGCGCCGGGTACGCTGGCGGATCTGGTCCTTGAAGTGCCGGACGGATTTTACACGCGGAACCGCATAGCGCGTTCCCCCGCGAACCCCGCTCGTGATCTTCGAGGCTTGCAGTCCTAAAGGCCGCTTGCCCTGTTTGATCTTGTAGCCGAGAAACTCAAACCCGTGTCTGACATGGACAATACGGGTTTTCCCGGTGTTCAGGGTCACACCCAGCTTCGCCAGTATCCGCCTGGCCTCCTCCAGTGCCGTGCGGGCTTCCCCGCGGCTGCGGCACGTGATCAGCCAATCATCGGCATATCGAGTAAGTCGATAGCCGCGTCGGCGCATTTCCCAATCGAACGGGGTCAGCAAGATATTGCTGAGCAGCGGTGAAACAATGCCGCCCTGTGGAGTTCCCTGGTCGGTCGGCAGCCTCCTACCGTCGGCTACCACTCCGGCCCTGAGCATCTGTCTGAGCAGACCCAGTACGCGACCGTCCGACACCCGCTGGTTGACGAGTTCGAGAAGCTTTTCATGGTCTACGGACCCGAAAAAATCAGCCAAATCCGCGTCTACAACCCACTCATGCCCCTCGTCCAGTTCCCTCCATATCTTGCGTAGTGCTCCATGGGTGGACCTCCCCTGCCGGTAGCCGTAGTTGGCGTCATCGAATACCGGCTCGAAGATCGGTCCCAAACGGTTCAGCAACGCCTGCTGACACACCCGATCATAGATCGTCGGAATGCCAAGAGGACGAAACTTCCCCGGCTGGCCCGCCTTGGGGATCAAGCGTTGGAGAACCGGTTGCGGCACATACTTTCCGTCCCGCAGTTCCCGGTGCAGACGATCGAGATTTGCATCGGGCGATGCCTCGAACGCAGCCAAATCCTCTCCATCAACGCCACCGGCACCTCGGTTGCGCTTCACCTTCTCCCAGGCCACCTCCAAGTTCTTCCGCTTGTACACTTTGTCCACCAGTGAGTGGACCTTCCTCTCGCCCGCCGGATTGATCCAGTCAACAAGTCTCCTCGGGCCATGATGTCCGGGTCTTTCACTCAAGGAACTTATCCGCGTCATGGCCCTTACTCACTCATTCCTCTTCTCGCACCGACCACCTCTGCCAACCGACTTCCCCGGCCCACCCGGCCGCCGCTCGCGCGATCACCCGGCTTTCGCCGGGCTTGAGGTACTATTCGGTTGTCCGATTGCTCGCCGCGCGTCCTTTCCCACTTCGCCTCTCGGCTTATAGGGTCCGTTATCCCGGTGCCACCCGGGAACACGACGAGCCCTCCTGGGGTCACGTCCAGATCTTCCGTACCGTGCCGTTCGCAAACACCTTGGTACGACGGGTGGGTAGAAACGCCTTCGCCGCCATAGTGCCGGCTCGACCTTGCCCCGTCTTTGGCCGACCGATTCATCATGAGGCAGCCCCCTCGACTACGGCCCGGTACTTCTCCGCAAGCCCTTCAGATTCCACCTCGCGATGGACACCCTGCCCTCCGGTTGCCTTTCGACAGTGAGCCAACTTAGCTCCTCCCTTGGCTGTCTCCGCCGTTTCCGGCTTCGTGCCCGTTTAGGGTTTCGCTTATCAACTCATCCCGGCCAGTGAGGCATTACCCCCACTTTTGGATATGGCGCTCCCTACCCGAGCGCCAGTGGGACTCCAACCCACCCGATCTGGGCGCTGCCCAGCACACACTATGACCGAGTCTGACTTCTCCAAGCCGTTCATCTTCGGTTACGGATTCCTCCTTTCCTCGGCGATCCCGCCACGACAGCGGGATGGCATGGAGACCTCCCAGGTCCCGACGCAGTGCGTACGTACGTGCGTGGGTTCTTCGACACCGCGGGATTCCGACC
>JAHRAK010000028.1 GCA_020027535.1 Nitrospirales bacterium | reverse complement strand
CGCATGTGTGCAGGATTTCACCGTCCGCACAGAAACCGTCATGGAGCGTTCCCATATCCCGCTGCACAAGTGGATTTATGGGACTTATCTGTTGATGACGGCCCGCAAGGGCATTTCGTCCATGCAGATCTCCAAGGAACTGGGCATCACCCAGAAGTCCGCCTGGTTCATGCTCCAACGGCTTAGGGAAGCCTGCAAGGATACCGGCGGCCCGCTGTCGGGCATCGTCGAGGTTGACGAGACATTCATCGGCGGCAAGGAGCGTAACAAACACAAGCGCAAGAAACTCAAGGCCGGTCGCGGCCCCGTCGGCAAGCAAGCGGTACTTGGCCTGCGCGAGCGGGGCGGGGACGTGATCGCCAGGACTATCGAGACTACGGACAAGGAACAGATAGAGCGCACGATAAACCGGCATGTGAACGCCGGTTCGGTCCTGCACACCGACGAGCACAGATCCTATGCAGGATTGCGGGAGCGGCTCTACGGGCACGAGACGGTGAGCCACAGTGCCGAGGAATGGGTGCGCGGGGACGTGTATACCAACGGGATCGAGAGCGTCTGGGCCGTGCTGAAGCGCGGTTTGAAGGGCGTCTACCATCACGCCAGCAGAAAGCATCTAGACCGCTATGTGGACGAGTTCGCGTTTCGGCTCAATCAGGGTGCCTGCGAGCGGCACACGATGGAGCGCATCGGGGCGATGTTCATGAGTGGGATTGGCAAGCGGATCACCTACGCCGCGTTGACGGAGTGAGGGGAAAAGATCGCGGTCATGAACAACGAATGCGTGATCTGGAGTCTTGTCCCCTTAACCCAGACTCACGAAACCGTCGGGGTGGAGGATGCGCGCATGGGTGTCGTGCGCCGGCTCTCGTGTCATATACAGTTTTGACGGCTCGATTGTTTGCCGATTTCTAGATGGAGGCCAGTTGACCCGTAAAAGGAGCAGGGTTGCAATGAACAAGACGATACCCGGTTTTTCGGCTCTCACTGCGGCAATGTTTCTTGCCGCCACCGCCCATGCGAAGGACGAGCGCGAGGGATGGTATGGCGGCCTGGATCTCGGCCTGGCCGTGCCCCGCGACATGAACACCCGCGGGAAAAACGGGGGTATCCCGACGAACTGCGATCAGCATCTCGGCCGGGCTACCGTGAACATCGACGGGCGCAACGAAGACCTACCCTGGCCTCTGAACGATCCCCGCTGCGCGCGCGGACAGGACCGGTGGGAGAACAGCTTCAACCTCGACAACGGCCCGCTGCTGGGCCTCAACGTGGGTTACGCCCGGCGCGGGTTCCGCTTCGAGGGCGAGTATTTTTACCGCCAGCACGCCGGCGAATCATCGAGCATCGGAACCCTATCCGGCGGCAAGAATGACGAGTTCCTCCGCTCCGAAGAGAGAATGGGCGATGTTGGCGGGCCTCAGATCTTCGGAAACGTCTACTACGACTTCCGCGATGTGCTGCCCAAAGTGATTCCCTACATCGGCGGCGGCGTGGGCCTCATGCTCGCGAGGATGGAGTACTCCGCAGAGTTTCGCAGGAATCCCGACAGGACGGTCATTGAAAGGCTGGGGCGGAATCCCAACGCGGCTGGCACACTCACGTCTGAGGAAGAAAAACTGTCCGATACCCTGTGGGGCTATCAGCTGATGGCGGGGGCCGATTATCCTCTGACCGAGAGAGTTTTCTGGGAGTGAAAGCGCGCTACGTGGACTTCCTGAATGACTTCAAGGACGGAGATTCATGGGACAGCTTGAGAGGTCACGCATCCACGGTCGGCCCTGGTGGCGACGAAGTGCGCTATAAGATCAAAACCGACGATTTGGGATTCTGGGGGGTCTCGCTGAACCTCAAGTATTTCTTTTAAGTGGCCGCGCTCTCCTGCGTTCCAAAACCTGCTCGTTTGTCACGGGCGGAAGCGCTAGCAGCGAGCGGATGGCGTCGTCCAACTGATCTTCGGAAAGTTCCTGTCGTTGAACAGCCTGAGATTTGTTTTCGGGAATCATGTATATAAATCCCTAATCTTTTCGTTAGTGATGAAATGAAGAAGAACTCGACTCGTCGAGAAAACAAGGCGCAGAGCGGCCAAAATTTCTAGGCACGCGTTCGAAAGTCCAAGGTAGAGCCATCAA
>JAHRAK010000140.1 GCA_020027535.1 Nitrospirales bacterium | reverse complement strand
GGGACCACGATCCCCTGGTGAGGCCGGTCGATCCGGAACGTGACGCGGGACACCATGCCGCTCTTGATCGCCAGGTCGGGATTCGGGATGGCCACTTTGACCGGAAAGGTTCTCGCGGTTCGATCAGCCTGGGCGACGAGCGAGAACACGCTGCCCCGCGCCTCGAACTCCGGCAGGCCGTCGAAGGTCGCGGTGACGGGATCACGAATTTGAATGTGACTCACGTAGCGTTCCGGCAGGGGAACTTCAACTTGCACGCGCGCCAGGTCGACCATCTCGACAATCGCCCCGCCTTCTTCCACCCACTGCCCGATCTCCGTAAATTCCTGCGTAATCCATCCATCGAACGGCGCGACGATTTTGGACTTGTTCAGGGAGTCTCTGACCTGCCGGATGTCGGCCTCCATTTGAGACAGGTGTTCTTTCAGCGCCCTTTCCTCGGCCAGGGCGTCATCGAAGTCTTTCTGCGTGACGAGTTCTCTTTGAAAGAGGACGCGGACCCGGTTCAAATCCCGTTTGGCTCGTTGATAGCGAGCGCCGGACTCTCGATAAAGGGCCACGGCTGAATCAAGCCGGATCCGCAAGGTCTCCGTGCGTAAACGCGCCAGGAGTTGCCCGCGTGTGACCTTCATGCCTTCTTCCGCGGCAAAGGCCTGGACCAACCCTTCGACTTCGCTGGCCACGACGCTTCGTTTCCATGGTTCAACGGTCCCGACCAACGTGGCGGTTTGCTTCACCTCTTGTTGAAGAACCGGTGCGACGCGTACCGGCGCGGGTGGAGGAGCCGGGGGAGGAGGGGCGGCTTGTTGCTCGTTACATGCCGGGAGGGCGACCAGGCACAGGAACACGAAGAGGGGCCGGCAGGCCCTGCGAAACAATTGCTGAAACGGGTGCGGGATCATCATAACGGGAACGATTAACGAAGCCGATAATCATATCTCTCGGTCAACAATAAGAATATTCTACTATATGAAAACCCCGTGTCAAAATTAGAACAGGCCGTCAGGTCTTTACAACTCCCGCCCAAAGGGCGCCGGTTATTGAAAGGAATCGGGAGAGTTTTTCGACTCGGCCGGGGAGGGTAGAGCCGGGGCATCGCCGGGAGTTGGTTTGCCGGTCTTCCCATTGGCGGTGCCGCCCGAAACCCCGCCCGAGACGATGAAGGTCATGATGTCGGCGCTGTCGGCGTGGAGCGGGCGGATCTGACTGCGAGGCACGACCAGCAGGTTGCCGGCAAAATTGTAGGATTGCGGAAAGTAAACGGCGACCCGGTCTTCCAGCCCCAGCAGGTCCAGGTTCTGGCGCGTGACGAACCCGATCGCCTGCGCATGGCCGCCCGGCATCAGCGTGACGAGGACGGGTTGATCGAAACGCTTTTTTTCACCCATGAACGCTTCGATGAGATCTTTGAGCGACGTATAGACCAATTTCACAAAGGGCGTGCGGGTCAGGACTTTTTCCAGGGAACCCAAGGCGCCGCGGAAGAACACGTTCGAGGCCAGGCGGCCGACCAGAACGAGCATGCCGATCGTGAGGATGAACCCGATCCCCGGAATAGGGATATTCAGCCAGCCATCGATGAAATTGAACACCAGAAAGACGACGTAGATCGTGACGGCCACCGGGACCACGAGAAACAGGCCTTCAAAGAAATTTTGCACGAATTCCTGCGTGTCCCAGCGCTTGGGAATGACTTCATCTTTGAGGGATTTAAAAATTTCTTTCCAGTCAAAACTCATGAGAACGGCCTCCAGATCAATCGCTCAATTTCTTGACTCTAACCGGAGAGAAGGTCTTGAGACAAGGGTTTAGGGGGGATCATTTGACACCCGGCGCAACAACCCGTCACAGTAAGACGCATTTCGTGATCCATTCACCACACGCAGAAAGGCGCACATTGTGGCAGGCGAAGCCTCACCGCGAAAAGCATCCTCCAAATCAAAAGAACCCCTCGACACCGAAATCCTGACGGTCCACGTTGAGCGTGAAGGCCAACAAGTCACTGCCAAATGGGGGTTGAATCCGAGATTGAAAGAGGAACTGACTCCCGAGGAATGGAAAGAGGTGACGGACATCATGGGAAAAGTCACCGACATCGTGGGAAAATGGTTTTCGGAAATGTTGGCCCAAGGGCCGACGGAAACCGGCGGAAACGCATAAGCACGCAGATCGTCCCCGAGCCCCGGCGCTCGCGCGCCAACCTCTTGCCTACAGATGCGGATTGACCGGCAGGGCCAAGGTCAGGAAGCGCCCCTTATCTTCAACCAGGATCCGTTTTGTCACGAGGGTGGTGACCGCGTCGTCGATGGAAGTCGCCGATGTCAACGCCGCCGGATCGTCCGCTGAAGCCCGCCGGATTTGCTCGAGCGTTTTCGGGGCCTCGTTGCAATATTCTATGATAAGCGAAAAAGGCCAATCGAACCGTTCGCTCGTGGGCCGATCGGTGCGGCCATCGTAGACGGTCACGTAACTCATGGCCTTGGCATAGAACAGAAACGGGCGATCCTGCGAGAAATACCGGGCCCGCCATTCCTGCACGAGGTCGCATAACTGTTCGTAGAGGCCCGGGTCCACCTTCCAATCGATCTCGTATTCGAAATCGTACGCAATCTTGTTCAGGTCCACTTTCCTCGCATCGTACACGTATTCGTACGCCGCTCCCGGTCCGGTAATGCGCACGCCATACTCTTCGGGGCGCATGAAATACGGGCTGAATCGCTCCAGCCACAGTTTGCCGGTGCTTTCCGGGGGTTGGAGGTGAAACAGTGAGGGAATGAGCGCAATCTGGCGCCGGTAGTCGCCGTTGGTCTCCTGCGGAAAACCCAGAAGAATGTTCCAGTTGATGTCCAGGTTGTAATAGCGGCTCCATTTCAAGCACTGAACGTTCTGGAGCGGGCTGACGCCTTTATCCATCTCCTTGAGTTGCGCGGCACTCAGGCTTTCGATCCCCGGCTGCATGCACTTCACCCCGCCCTGGGCGAGGGTTTGAATCTGTTGCTTGGTCAGGTTGGCTTTGGTCTCCATGAACACGTCCAGGTCATAGTGGCCGGCGGCGAATCGACCGAACAACGCGTCGATGTATTTCAGGTCGATGATGTTATCGACCAGCCGGAAGCGCGTCGTGTTATAGCGGCTGGACAGCCCGTCCATTTCCCGTGCCACCTGGTCGGACGACTTGGCGCGAAACGTCATGGACTGCGCGTTCAACCCGCAGAACGTACAATGATGTTTTTCGCCCCACCAGCACCCGCGTGACCCCTCGTAGAGCAAAATCCGGTTGAGCCCGGTCGATCCCTGCCCCTCCAGTTCTCCAACCATTGCAAAATAATCATCGTAGTCCGGCGGCCCGACTTCGGAAAAATCGGAAAAGAGCGTCGTGTTGGATTGAAAATGAATCTGCCCGTCTTTGCGAAAGGCCACCCCGGCGGGGAACGCATCTTCCTGGCCCCGAAGCACGTTCTTCACCAAAGCGGGAAACACCTCCTCGCCCTCGCCGACCACCACGTGATCGATCCAGGGAAACGCCCGGAAATGTTCCATGCCCATCTCCCCGTCGAAATTGGCCCCGCCGAAGACGACGCGAACCGCGGGATACAGTTCCTTGATCAATTTGGCCAGGGTCAGGCTCGCCACGTTTTGGTCGAAGGTGGACGTGAACCCCACGACCTTGAATTGCTCCCAGTCGTACGAGGTCAACAATTCGGTCAGAAATTGCGGCGCGATGGTGTGGGCGATCTCTTCCAGATACCCCGTGGAACATCCGGCTTCCCGGGCCGTGCTTTCGAACACGGGCTTGAACACGTCGGGATATTGGGCATGCTTCGGGTTGTCCCGAAAGAGAATCGACGAAAACAACCATTCGCCGATCATGCCGCGTTTTTCGCACAACACTTCGTAAAGCGGGAGACCGATGCGCTGGGCAAAGAGCAAATTGAAATGATAACTCCTGGACCCGATGCCCTGGTTCTTCAACACCCGGGACAGCGTGCCGAGCTGAATGGAGGGGAATTTGGAATACCCGAACGGCATGGTGACCAGGGCCACCTGCGGGACGCCGTCCGGATCGCCCCAGGGTTCTTCCGCGACCGCGGGGCCGGCTTGAGTAGACGGCTCGATCGTGATGAGGGAATCAGCCATTGCCCGTGAAGACCCGGTCGGCCTTGGCCGCCAGGTAAAAATCGCTTTCCGTGAGCCCGTGAATTTTATGCGTCCAGATTTCCACTTTGCACCGGCCCCACGCCAAATACAGGTCGGGATGGTGGCCCTCCTTCTCGGCAATGGCGCCAACCGCATTCACGAACGCCATGGCCTCCGCAAAGTCTTTAAATTCGTACAGGCGCTCGATATGCCCGTCGGCATTCAACGCCCATCCCTGCCCCAATTGCCCCAACAACTCCTGCACCTTCGCCGGTTCCAGCGGCGGCACCCCCCCGCGACCCGGCACACATTGATTATCAGCCAAATTCATGAACATCCTCCTCTTGTTTTGTTCCTCACCCCAGTCTCCTCTCTCCTAGTTTCCTCTCCCTTGATGGGAGAGGATTAAGGTGAGGGTGTAAAAAAAGAATTATAGACCTCCAAAATGGCAAGGCACAAATGGAGTTGCTTCAAAGATTCCCTTGGTTTTTCGGTGTCAAAGACGGATAATCTGCTGACACACTACATTTGGAAGGACGGTAAAGTCATAGCCCAAAAGCCCTGATCGATCCTTTACTTCAAGGAGGTGTCACATGGGACCCACCAAAGCCATTATGAAAGATGGAGCCATCTATGATGCCAGGACCGGGAAGTTGCTCAAGGATGGGCTCACGACTCATGAAGCGATTCGAGACTACGTCGATCACCATTACATTGTTCTCCCGGTGGTGAATAAGCAATGCGAGCCCTGGCTTCTCGACGGCGAACACATCTATTGCTTACGGGGCACGCGGTACGAAAATCTCAGAGACGAAGTCCTGCACCTGGCGCGATGCCCGGACTGTGGCGGCATGGGGATTCGCGATGACGAACCCATGGTCGAATCCGACTGCATCCGCTGTGTGACCTGCGGCCATGAATTCGACGCCCGCCTGGAAATGATGGAGAGTTAGTGAAAAAGATTACCTTCAGCGCCGACGAGAACCTGATTGAAGCGGCCCGCCGCCGTGCCATGGCCGAACACACGACTTTGAACGAGCAATTTCGGTTGTGGCTCAAAAACTACGTTGGGCGGGAACAGCAGGTGGCCCGGGCCATGCGAACCATCCGTGAGTTGCAAGGCCAGCTATTTACGGGAGGGCGGAAGTTTACTCGGGACGAAATGAATGAGCGCTGAAAGTTTAATCGACTTGAAGGCTTAACAATCACAAACCCTTTCAGGTCATAGATCCATAGAAACGTAGGGACAACCCCCCGTGGTTGTCCATGATCAGGCGAAGTCCCCGGCATGTTTATTTAAGCGGGGGTCTGTCCACGCGGACGGTCACGATATCCGTATCATAATATTGCTGGTGGCGGACCGAAGATGCGAGGTGCCGCAACAGCCGGAGCGACACTTCCTGCTCGATCTCGACTAAATCCCTCGTGGCCCGCGCGCCAAGCAGCGCGATCCGGTCCTGCAGGTTGTCGTCGCCGGTGGCGGCAATGAACTCGATGTGCGCCTCACCGTTTTCCTCGTGTGCGACCAACAGCAGGCGCCGTTGTCCACGCTCTGCTTCGCTCTTATCCTGGACAAGCGTCAGCAAAGCCTCCTCGCCGACGGCGTCGAGGCGGTCGGCCATCGCCGTATCCCACCCGACGCGGGCCGCGAATGCACGCAGAAACTCGCTGATCTTCGGCAGGGCCGAAATGTCGAACTCCACCTCGATTCGTCTGCGGCGGGAATCCGTCAACTCGACGAACAGGGTCATGAGAATCGCCGCGAGCCCGCCCGCCGTCATCCCGTTGCGGAGCAGCCCGCCGGCGAACTCCGAGAAGTACTCGGGGAAGATCACGCCGTTCTGGAAGCCGACTCCGACCCAGAACGCGACACCGGCGATCAAGCCCTTCCGATAATCGATCCCGTCCTGGAAGACCACCTTCATGCCGACGACGAAAAGCATTGCCAGCAATACGGTGATATAGGCTGCGGCGACCGGGCCCGGTATCGCCAGGACCACGGCGAGCGCCTTGGGAAGGAACGCCAGAGCGAGGAACACCGCGCCGACGGCAATGCCGACGCTACGGGCGCCGACCCCGGTGAGTTCGGCTATAGATATACTGCTGGAATAGGTCGTATTCGGCACCGTACCCGCGAGACCGGACAGCAGGTTCCCCACTCCGTCCGCGGCCACGGCGCCCTGCACCGCCCGGAAATCCACAGCCCGGGGCCGGCGCCAGGACACGTGCTGAATGGCGACGGCGTCGCCGACTGTTTCGATGGCCCCGACCAGGGTCACGAAGACGAACGCCGGAAGAAGCGCCCAGAACACCGGACCGAAGTTAAGATCAAAGCCCGGCCAGGCGCTCTTCGGCAGACCGATCCATGACGCGTCGGCGACGAGGTCCACGTCGTAGAGACCGAAAAACCCGGCGACCACCGAGCCGGTGACGACGCCGATAACCGGCGCCCACAGGCGCAACATACCCGTGGCTTTCAGGCCGATGCCGAGAATGACGAGTAAGGTCACGAGCGCGCTCAGCGGTGCGGCCGGCGCCGGGGTTCCGTCCGGCACGTCCTTGAGCATGCCGAAGACAATCGGCATCACCGTTACCGCGATCAGCATGAGCACCGTGCCCGCGACGGCCGGCGTCAGGATACGACGAAACAGCGAAAGCCGCGCGGAAAGCGCGAACTGGAACAGCGAAGAGATGACGACCAGGGTGGCCAGCATCGCCGGCCCGCCCTCGGCAATCGCGGCGACACAGACCGCGATGAAGGCGCCGGAGGTGCCCATCAGGAGGACATACCCCGCGCCGATCCGGCCGACTCGGACCATTTGCAATATCGTGGTCACACCGCTGACCAGGATCGCGGCAAACACGGCCCATGACAGGAAGTCTTCAGTCCCGCCGGCCGCCCGGATCACGATCGCCGGGGTCAGGACGATGCCGGCCAGGGTGAGGACGGCGAGTTGCAGCCCGAGCCCGAAGGCGAGCGCCACCGGCGGTGTTTCATCGGGCTGGTAGCGAATGCCTTTGCGAAGGCCGGGATCGTTGGCAGTCATGGTGCAACTCCTGGTTGGGAGTGCCAAAGGTTTCTGAACTTGTGCATATTTAATTCAGAGTTGTTCTTGTTGTCGACCTGATGTCAAAAAATTGTTCAATAAACAGTTCTCGTTTCTCCAGTTGCTCTGTTGAGTAACGGCCATTTCGAGGAGTTAAAGGAAGATAATCTTTAAGTGCCAAGTGAGCGCGAGCGGCTTTGTGAGATCTGAGATATTCAGCGATTTGTCCCAAAATATCGAGAGCCTGTCTGTTGGCTACTTGGTAGGTGAAACTGGGAGTGTGCGTTGATTTGACGATCCTTTTGTTTGTAATTTTCCCAACACCAGTTATTGCTTGAACGTATTGAAGAATGCCTAGCTCTGTGTTGCTCACCGTTACGACCAGAGCACGGTATTTATTTCGATTTCTTCTGGAAAGAGTGATGGTCCCTTCGCCATCGATCAATCCTGCGAGATAAGCTGCATCAGTGAGTGCCAGTTCTTTTGTTTTCCGGTAACTCATGGATTTTTCCTCAGCATTTAGCCGGACGAGTTTTCAATAAAAAAGGCCTCTGGATCAAATAGTCCAGAGGCCTTTATGGTGGAGGTGAGGGGACGGATGTTCCATGCTTTTCAGCGTGGTCCGGACTATGCCTTCATCCACATGGGATGCGGGGCGTCTTAGCATCTATAGGATGCTCCGAGTGCCCGCTCATCTCTCGACCAGCGGGTCTCTGAGTCTCTACAGGGCCTGAGGAGTTGGCCTCCTCCGACCCCTCGGCGTTGCCATGGCCCATTGTTCAATGGGCGGTAGGGTTCACCGAATGAGCCCCGTTATTCACCCGAGGATTGCTCCCCGGGGCGACCATTTTTTGATCGAACCCCTGTCCGAAGATATTCAGCACAACGGTCCTACGTGTGTAGCCAATGTTTTAGAATTCGCAACCGCCCACGCCCACTGACCGGCTTAGAGCGTTCGCTAGCCCAGAAAAGTCTCATCCGCCGTTGCTGAGCACCAACATTGGACCAGCCTGCTGAAGTAGCGCCTCATCCATGCCCGCAGACAGAGAATGGGGAGACGTCGCAGTCAATTAAGCTGCGAGAGCCAAGTCTTGATTGGCAATTATTAGTTTCCCGAAGGTTTAACGAGACTCCGAGAGCTCGACACGCACCGTTGACCTCCTGATCCCCGTCGAAGCCATTCACCCCCTTTGTTTAGAGTTGGCACATTGTTTATGTGTGTTTCTTACTATAGCCCAACTGTGCTTCGATTGCTAGGCGAGGAAAACTGGTGAAGAATCGTGAAGCATTCATCCACTGACTTCTATCCGCCAACATGAGTCGGCTGGTTTTGTAAGGCCTCTAGTGTATCGCGGAAGACCTCGCGGGTATGCCATCTTACGAATTCAGCTTTCGGCTCGAAATTACTGATCCGGGGTTGTCGGAGTGGCACGTTCTGACATTCCCAGAACCATCGAGTCGCATTGCTTTCACCATCAACCTTTTCTGATATGAGCACTTTGAATCCGTCGGCAGTGGGCATCAAGCCGAGTGCGCCACGGTCAAGCGCCTTATGGTGAATACTGCACAGAGCCAACCCATTCGGAACCACATCCGGGCCGCCAGCCGAGTGCCATTTGATATGGGCAGCCTCCAATCCCAAGACTTCATCTTCCAAACGAAGATCAAAGCTGCAGACGGCGCAACGATACTCATACGCTTCTAAGACGTTGTGGCGAAAATCTGGGTCACGCTTTCGGATGTATATTTGCTTTGCCGCCAGGCCGTAAGGAAGGCCTGGAGATTCCCACATCAGAAATTCTGAAGGAAAGCCGGTGGCGGCCAGAATGTCTTCGTGCAATGAATATGGGAAATGTTCATATAGAAGTTTTCGGGCAGTCTGTTGCAGGAGCCTCGAATCGGAGCGTAGAAGATCGTAGATCGGTTTGGGAAAACCTCCCACCGCGGCGTGTTCGATCAGTCCGCGACGGTGCAAATCGCCTCGCACGGAGGAAGGCAGAGATTCGCCACCGGGGACTTCCCATAGCCCGTCGTTTCGCAGGCGACCGAACGGATACTCGGGACGAATTTCTTTGCGGGGCGGACCGAAGAGTTTCAATAAATTCGTGAGCGGGTGCCTGATGTCCTCTTCGTAGCGAGCCAATCGCTCTTGTCCTTGGGCAACCCGACCAAGCGCAAGCAGCATCAGCAATGGTTTATGAGGCGCACGCCTCCCATCTTTCTGCCAACATTTCACTTGGTCAAGTTTCTGGAGAAATTCGTTTCGTTTCACGGTGTTAGTGATATTGCCTAATTGCCGCTTGACGAGGCGTGCGCTATGTAACGCTTTCATTAGCTCATCTGTCCGGCCTTATACAGTACAATCAAGGGAGCCTCAACCATCTCAAGCTATAATAAACTTCGCCGTATGAGCTAGCCAGGACTTCTTGTCTATGCGCGGCATTTGTAGGGCGGGACCTAATACCGCCATGAGATGGCGCGGCTACGAAGGCAAAAGACCCTGGATCCTCGATTAAAAATGTCGAGGATGACAGAAGAAGATTCCCCTTCACTCTGCCCCGGGATCGAGCACAGGAGGCCCTCCTCTACCAGGGGCGAAGGTTCTCTCAGGTGTCATTCACATTTGCCCCGTAGACGGTCTGGCAGTATGATTGTTTTCAGCACGGCATGTTGACACCGGGCAGGAGCCCCTTCCATCACTTTTGGGTTTATTCGTGCGGGAGGTTTCCCCATCGGCGAGCAGGCGTTGTCATGCCGTAGCGGGGTGCATAACCGCAAGGAGGTCCTTATGAAGTATAAAATTGCCCTTCACCACTCTGACGAAGGCTACAGTGTGTCGGTGCCTGGCTTGCCGGGGTGTTGGTCCCAGGGCAAAACCGAAGCCGAGGCCCTCGCGAATATTGAAACCGCTATCCGAGAGTATTTCAGCGTCGTCGAAGACCTCTTGAAGGACGCCGAAGTCCGAGAAATCGAACTGGCCGTCTAATCATGCCCAAGCTTCCGGGTGTCAACCATCTGGATGCGGTGCGCGCTTTGGAGAAAGCGGGTTTCCGCAAACTTTTGTCATAGCCTACTTATCCGGTAGCCGTGAGGGTGTGCTGCCTCGCTACCTCTCCTCAGATTCGGACTTCGTCATTTCGCTCTCTCCCCATTTTCCTGATTCCGGTCGGAGTCGAGGGCCGTTTTTGGGAGGATGAGAGAAAAAGAAAGCGCGATAAGATCGCGCGGCTACAAAGGCAAAAGCAAAGACACAACAGCAGATCCTTTCCTTCGGCAGACTCAGGACAGGCGTTTCGCTCAGGATGACCACTTTGGTGTTTCGTGCCTGGTGCGTAACAGGGTTTCAGGGTGACAGAAAATGCACTGATGATGACACAAAGAGCATTAATGGATCCTTCATGGACATAAAATGGTCCTTAATGGAGCCATTCAGGGAACACACGGCATCTCTGTGGCATCATAGGATGGTTGAGCGAAGGAGGTCGGGTTCGCGAAGCGTAACCCGAGAGCGACAAATCCAAAGACAACGGACAAAGACGCTGGATCCCCGATCAGGTCGGGGATGACAGAAGGAGGAAAGGCAAAGACCCTGGATCCAATAGATCGCCTGGATCCCCGATCAAGTCGGGGATGACAGAAAGAGAGGCGGGATTGACAGGAGTGGTCATTCAAAGCGGGGCGTGTTACAAGGGGGGCCTTCGGGAGTTTCTGTCACGAATAGGAGGAGTGTATGGCGTGGGTGTATGTGTTGGTGGCCGGTGTTTTTGAAATTGTCTGGATCGCCGGGATCAAATATGCGGACGGGTTTACGCGGTTGTGGCCGAGCGTGGGGACGGTTGTGGCGATGGCCGTGAGCATGGTGTGTCTGTCGCTGGCCGTGCGGGTCATCCCGATCGGGACGGCGTATGCCGTCTGGACAGGTATCGGCGCGGCGGGCGCGGCGATCATGGGCATGATTCTGTTCAATGAGCCGCGCGACGTTGCACGCCTGTTGTTTATCGTGTTGATTGTTTCGGGAGTGGTGGGGTTGAAATTGTCTACGCCCGGCTAGGTGGATTTTTCACCTCTGGTAGGGACCAACGATCGTTGGTTTCTGCGTCAATTGGTTTGCCCCCCACCGCATCAGCCTGCGCCTGGTGGCTTGGCTTTTGCGACTCCCCCTCAAGGGGGGAGTGATCTAAATCGAGAATTGAAACACGGGTTGGTTGCCGATCGTTTCCGCCAGGATGCCTTTTTGTTTCAGCGCGGCGAGCACGTCGTGGGTCGTGCGCGTAAAGTCTTCGGGTCCGGTAAAGGAGAGATCGGCTTCGATGGGGGAGAGTGTGGTCTCCTGGCTCATGTAGACCGTGAGCACCGGGGCGGGATGCACCAGCGTACGGATCGCTTCGACGACTTGATCCGCCGGCAGGCCTGCCCTGAGCCCGGTCGAAGGGTTGAACGAGTTCGTGGTTGAAATCAGCAGGACGCCGGTGTCGATGAGCAGCCGCGCCACCTCGCCGTAGCGACGGATTGTTTCCCGGGCATCCTCGTCTTGCAAATCCGCATCGAGCCCGCGGCGCAGGTTTTCCGGGTCCAGCATATACACGTGCCGGCCTTCGGCCACGAGCATGGATTCCACTTTCTTGGCCAGGAAGGTTTTGCCCGTGGTATCGGGGCCGATGAGGAGGACCAGGGCCGCACGGTGGCCGTAGTGCTTGGCACGATCCGCCAGGGTGACGTCACCCTGCACCCAGGCGAAGTCCCGTTGCCGGGCCTCGACCCGAAGGGTCTCTTCACGATCTGCCACCATCTCGGTGATGATCCCGCCCCCGGATACGTCGTACTCATCGACCAGGACAAAGCGACCCGTGGTCTCAAGGTCGGAGTACAGGTCGAAGGCGAGCGGGGCTTTGGCCTGGATGGTGACGTCCGCCACTTCGTTGCGCTTCACGACCGCGTTGGTCTGTTGCTGATCCAACGAGAGGTTGTCGGCGTCCACGATGCGGTGAATCGCCGCCACGCGGCATTCGACTTCGTGCGTGGCCAGCCGGACCAGATAGAGTTTGTCCATTTCCAGGGGCCGGCGCCCGAGCCAGAACAGGTTGGCGCGAAAGGTCGTGGAGACAAGCGGCAGGGAAGACTCGTGACTGAGGACCTCCCCGCGTTCGACGAAAATCTGTTCGTCCAGAGTGATCCCCACGGATTGCCCGGCCAGGGCTTGCGTCGGCGGCGGTTCGACGTTGAACGCTTCGAGCGTTTGCACGACAGCGCTTTTATTCGACGGCGAAAAGATGACTTGGTCGCCCACTTTGAGGCGTCCGGAGGTGATGCGTCCGGTCAGGATCCGTCGGGCGTCGAATTTGTAGACGTCCTGCAGCGGAAACCGCAGGGGTTGTTCGCCTTTTTCGGATTCCGAGGAAAATTGTGCCAGCGATTCCAGCACCGTGGGGCCGGTGTGCCATGCCATGTGCGGGCTGGGCGTCGCGATGTTGTCGCCGCGTTTGGCGCTGGCGGGGATCACGAACTGGGGCGTCACGTCGAGTTGCGACAGGAACGCGCGGTACTCCTTTTCGATGAGCGCGAACGTGTCCTGCCGGTAGTCCACGAGGTCCATCTTGTTCACGACCACGGTGACCTGTTTCACGCCCAGCATCGAGAGCAGCAGGCCGTGCCGTTTGGATTGATCCCTGACCCCTTCCAACGCGTCGATCAGCAGGAGGGCGGCTTCGGCCCGCGCCGCGCCGGAGACCATGTTCTTCAGGAATTCCTTATGCCCGGGCGCGTCGATGATGATGTATTGACGGCCCGCCCATTGGAAGAAGGTGCGGGCGGTATCGATCGTCACGCCCTGCTGCTGTTCTTCCAGGAAGGCGTCGAACAGGAAGGCGTATTCAAACTCCTTGCCCTGCTGTTTGCAGATGGCCTGGATTTTTTCGATCTTGCCTTCCGGCAGGGTGCCCGTGTCCGCGTACAAGCGCCCCAGCAACGTCGATTTGCCGTGGTCCACGCTGCCCACGATGACGATGTTCATGCGGTCACGGATATCGACGGCCGCCGAGGTTTCGGTCTTACATGTAGCCATCTTTGCGGAGGACCTCCATGCCCCGGCCTTCGTCTTGCGCGCGGCCGGCGCGTTCGGCCACGTTCGTGGCGCGCAGTTCTTCAATGATTTCGTCGACCGTGGAGGCAGTGGATTTGATGGGGAAGGTACAGGGCGCGCATCCCAGGCTTCGGTAGCGTGTGCCGTCGCCCCTGTCGAGGTACAAGTCCATAAAGGGAATGTTTTCGAGCTTGATGTATTCCCAAATATTGATTTCCGTCCAGTCCAGCAGGGGGTGAATCCGGATGTGGGTGCCCGGCGGGAACGAGGTTTTGAATTGATCCCACAGTTCCGGGGGCTGGTCCCGAAAATCCCAATCGTTGTTTTTGTCGCGCGGGGAGAAATACCGTTCTTTGGCGCGCGTGCTTTCTTCATCCGCGCGGACGCCCAGGATGATGCCCGTGTACCCTTTTTCTTCCAGCAACAATTTGAGCCCGTTGGTTTTGAGCGCGGTGCAGCATTCGACCCGGCCTCGTTCATGATTCATCTCTTCGGCCAGGGCTTTCTTGTTCTGCCCGACCACCAGGTTGAGGCGCCATTCGCGCGCCAGCCGGTCCCGATACTCGATCATGGCGGGGATTTTGTAACTGGTGTCCACGTGCAGGAGCGGAAACGGGACGTGGCCGAAAAAGGCTTTGCGGGCCAACCATAAGAGCACCGTGGAATCTTTCCCCATGGACCAGAGCATCCCCAGGTTGTCGAAGTGTTTATAGGCCTCACGCAGGATATAGACGCTTTGATCTTCCAGTTGTCGAATATGTCTCATGCGTGCACGACCTTGTGTTCCGGTTTCTTCCGGGAAACGGTTTGTGGGTCCCTCCCCTTTGTAAGTGGGCGCATTTCCGAAGAGGGAATGCGGGTGGGGTAGCGTCTCAGTTTTCCCTCCCCTTTGTAAGGGGAGGTCAGGTGGGGTAGAGCCCTACAAATGCCTCTACCTCCCCTTCGCCTCTCCTTACAAAGGAGGGGAAGGGAAAGGCAGATATCACGCAAGGGGGAAAGATGTCTCATGCGTGCACGACCTTTTGTTGACTGACTCCCTCTCCCTTGGAGGGAGAGGGTTGGGGTGAGGGGGGATTCATCGCTGAGTCTTGCCCTGAGTTTCCAAGGGGCGCCGGGGGTGAGGCGAGGTCCGCCAGTTTTTTCGTGGCCGCTCCGGATTCCAGTGCCTTTTGTGCCAAAGGCACGCCTTCGGCGATGGAGTGGGCCTGCCCCGCGGCATAAAGCAACATGGCGGCGTTGTAAACGACCCAATCGCGGAATCGTGCTTGCCCTGAACCTCGAATAATTTGGGTGGTCAAGACCTGCCGAATCAGGGCCGCCTCCCGGGCCGGGAGTTCTTGTGAAGGTGCTTGCCCTGAGCCTTGAAGGAACTCGGAGGGAATGGCCATGTGTTGGAAGGAGCCCAGGGAAAGCTGCACGTCCGTGGGTTTGAGGGTAAAGGGGGTCACGCGGTTGTTACGCAGTTCCCGCATCGCCGTCGCGGTCGCAATCGATAGTTCGGGAAATCCTTCCATCCCCTGAAAGACCAGGAGCCGGTGTCCACCGAGCATGTTCACCGCTTCCGGCATCTTGTCGAGATAGGGCGGATGGGCCACGCCCACCACTTGCGAGTGCGCTCGCGCGGGGTTGAGCAGCCGGGCGACCTGATGGAACAAGTTTTGGGCTCCCAGTTGTTCGCGCAACGCCAGTAACTTTGCCAGGGGGGGGTGATACAACGCGATGTCCAGATACGCGAATCCGTTCCGTTGCAGGCTGGCAAGCAGATCTTGCCCTTGCAACGTGGCGGGGACGCCCAGTTGCCCCAATATCCGGGGAAGGTCGGAGGACACCGTGGGATTGTCCATGCCGTGAAACAGGATGGTGGCCCCGGCGGCTGCGGCGACGACGGCTGCGGGAAGACACACGTGCTGCGTATTGTGCTTTTCGGCATAGACCGGCACGTCGACCACGTTGAGGCCGGCCGGAACGCTGATGGGGGGAACGTAGCTGCGCGTGGCCGCGGTGAACGAGGCCAGTTCCGTCACGCCTTCCAGCTTGATCCGCATGGCCATCAAAAAGGCCCCGGCCTGATAGGGGGTCGCGTTGCCTTCGATCAGATCCTGGGCGGCCTGTTTGGCTTCTCCCCACGAGAGGTCCTTAGCCCCCCGTTGTCCTTTTCCGATTTTGGTGATGAGTTGGTGCATCAGCAATTTCTACGCTCGATAAAACTCACGGTTGAATTCCAATGGTGTCGCTTGCCAAAAGGTGCTTCTTCGGAGGGATGGTTACTGATGAAGCCCACATTCGGTTTTATCAAGACTCTGCCATCGCCCGGACCGTGGATCGTCGCCCGGCTGAACGGGCGACGTGCAGTGGGTGCACCCGATGCTGGGATAGTGTTGGTCATGGAGGACGTTGTAGGGCACGTCATGCGTTTTGATGTAGGTCCAGACCTCATCGTTGGTCCAGGCCGCCAGGGGATTGATCTTGACGAGACCGAACGTCGCGTCCCATTCAATCAGCCCTGCGGTGGCGCGTGTCGGCGACTGGTCGCGGCGAATGCCGGTCACCCATGCGGAGTAGTTCTTCAAAATCTTGCGCAACGGATCGACTTTCCGAATCCGGCAGCACTGATCCGGTTGCCGGACCCACAACAGGTCTCCGAATTGCTTCGCCTGCTCCGCGGGCGTCAGAACCGGCACGACCCGAATCACCTGCTCTTCCGAGACCTTGTACCGGGCGATCAGGCGGTCACGCACGGCGTGGGTTTCCGGAAAGAGAAAATCCGTGTCCAGATAAAAGAGCGAGGCTTGCGGATTGATGCGGTGCATCATGTCCCAGACCACCATGTCCTCCGCGCCGAAACTGCACGCCAACACTACCCGGGGGAAAAACCGTTCCAACGCATAAGCCAGGACCTCTTGAGGCGAACCGGCCGCAAAGCGCCGGTTCAATTCCTGAAGGGTCTCTGCTGAAAAATTCTCTTGCACGGTTTTTGTCACGGATGGCTCCTAACGCGGACAACCACGGGGGGTTGTCCCTACTAGGCCTCAACCTTTTCCACCAACACCTTGAAATGTTGTTCGTCCGCTTCTAAGGGATCCTCGCCGAGTACCTTGTGCCCGTCGTTGCGAAGACTCATGGGCACGTTTTTAATGGGGTCTCCGGCATCCAGCCAGACTTCCAGGCGTTCACCGTCGTCCATCATTTCGAGTTTCAACTTGGTCTTGACATAATTCAGTGGGCACATGACTCCTCGAAGATCAAGCACGGTCACGTCCTGAACGGGTTCGCTTGAGGCCGCGGCCGGTTCGTTTTGAGCCGCGGTCGGGGCCGGTTCCGTTGCGGCCGGGCTCTCTTCAGCGGTTCCGAGTTTGAGGTCCTGGTCGATGGCTTCGGTCAGTTTCCGGCAGACTTCCACGAACCCTTTGGCAAAGGCCATTTTCCGGCTGGTGAATTCAGAGGAATTGTCCTTGGTGCCCAGGTCGCTGACGGTCCCTGCCATGCCCCGATACGTTTCAGGTATGAGCCCGTTTTGCCGGGCGGCGAACTGATCGAACTCCGCCAGCGTGTCGGCGTCGGTGTTCGGATCGATGCCCTCGGTCACGAGCAGCGCCTTGGCTCCGGCCACCACGGCGCGATAGGCCTTGTTGATGGCCATGGCGAATTGATGTTTCTCGGCCAGGATCCGGGCCTGGTACAGTTCCTGCTCGGCTTCCAGAATCCGGTTGTCGATCATCTCGATGGCGCCGCCGGCACATTCACCGGGGCCGAGATCTTCAAGCGTAAATTTCTCTTCCGCTTCCCAGTCGAAGTAGTACGAGGGATTCTCGGCATAGGACGGCAGAATGGAATGTCCGATCAGTTCTTCCTTGAGCGCGGTCTTGCCCGCTCGTTTGAGAAAGGCGTGCAGGCTTTCGCCTTCCCGGCGGTCTCGTCGATACATGTCAAGCAAGTGCGAGACCGCGGAAGGGACGTTCTTGGCCGGGAGTTTGATCGTCATTTGTCCGACTTCCGCGGTCCCGTTGATCCGTCCTCCAAGATGAAGCTCATACACCGGGGCAATGTGGTCTCCGATACGTTTGCCCACCCCGTGCAGCCCGATGGTCGAGATATGATGTTGGGCGCACGAATTATGACAACCGCTGATGTGGATCGTGGTCCCTTTCAAATCGTCGGGAACCTGTCCCGGCGGAAAGACTTCGGCCAAGGCACGGGCGACGCCCTTGGATGAGGTGATCCCGAGCCCGCAGGTATCGGTCCCCGGGCAGGCCACGATGTCTTCGGTTTTATTCGCCCCGGGTTGGCCCAACCCGTGGGCTTCCAATTCCTGATAGAAGGCTTCCACCTGTCCATCGGCAATCCAACGAACAATCAAGTTCTGCCCGATCGTGGTGCGAACGTTGCCATTGGAATAGCGTTCGGCCAGATCAGCCACCACCAGCATTTGTTCGGCGGTGATATCGCCCGTCGGCAGCCTGAGGACGGCGGCGGAAAACCCTTCCTGGCGTTGTTTCACCACGTTGGTGCGTCGCCACGTTGCGAACGAAGATGCCGGAGATCCATCCGGATGGCCGCCATTGCCGTTGGCCCCATGCTTCGCCGGCATAATCAGGGGAGCCGGATCGGCATGCGGGAGAAGTTTCAACGGTGGATGAGCCGGTTTGGCGCCGAACATGTCTTCATAGGCGGCTTCCCACCGGCGTCGAAATTCGTCGAACCCCAGTTTCTCGATCACGAACTTCATGCGGGCTTTGCTGCGGTTTTTCCGATTGCCGAGATTGTCGAAGACTTTAATCACGGCTTCGATGGACGGAATCAGTTCATCCATGGGCACGAATTCCCGGAGCAGATGCGCGATGCGCGGGGCCGCCCCCAACCCTCCTCCGACCACCATGCGGAATCCGATCGTGCCGTCCTCGGTCTTCTTCGCCAATAAACCGACGTCGTGGATGGGCGTCATGGCGCAATCGTGATTGCAGCCGGAGAACGCGATCTTGAATTTTCGCGGCAGGCTCTGGTTGAGCGGATTGCGCAGCAAGTGTTGCGCCACGGTGTTCGCATACGGGGTCACGTCAAAGACTTCACCCTGGCAGACGCCGGCCAGGTGGCAGGCCGTGACGTTGCGGACGGTGTTGGCGCAGGCTTCACGAGTGGTGAGCCCCACTTCTTCGAGTTTGCGCATGACCGTGCTGATCTGCGGCAAGGGCACGAAGTGCAATTGAATATCCTGCCGGGTCGTGATGTGGCCGACCCCGGTGGCATAGGTCTCGGCCAGTTCGGCGACCCGGCGCACCTGGTTGGCCGTCATTCCGCCAAAGGGAATTTTGATGCGCACCATTTGCACGTCCGGCTGCCGTTGTCCATAGATGCCGTATTGCAACCGGAACGGTTTGAACAGGTCTCCGTTGACGTCGCCGGCCTGCAACCGTTTGACCTCGTCTTCAAACGTTTCGATTTCCTCCTGAATCTCTTGAGGAATGGGAATGGTATGAATTTCAGGGAACGTGGTGGAACGGCCCGTGTTCATGATGTGCCTCCGGATGAAATGGGGAATGTGCTCCCGACACCAGCTACGTTAAATGTGATACATCGGCGCTCGTTGTTGTTCAAGCTCCGTATATTGTTCGATCAGGGATTGCAGCGTGACCGAACTCAAAATTTCCCGCTCGGCCTGGTACACGCGATCCCAGAGCCGCGATAACAAAGCCTCTCGATGGGGAGGCCGCAAGACCTGCCCATTCGTCCCGGCCTCCCGCGTGTCCGGCTCGGCTTGGCCGTTCATCGTTTCGACAATGGCAGCCAATGAAACCTCGGATGGGGGTTGTCTCAGCACGTATCCTCCTTGTGGCCCCCTGATGCTGTCAACTATGCCGCCTTGCTTCAAGGCGTGAAGCACCTGCTCGATAAACCGTGGAGGGATGGTTTGCCGACGGGCAATCGTCCTGGCCTGAACCGGCCCCTCTCCGAATCGCAAGGCGAGATCCAATGTCGCAAAAATCGCATACGTCACTTTAAGCGGTATCTTGATCATATCAATTCATACGTTTCCGATAGGAATTGTATGAATTATAGAAATTCCTTCATGTTATGTCAATACCCCATATGAAGAGCCCTTTCTGTCATCCCCGACCAGATCGGGGATCCAGTGTCTTTGTTTTCATAAGCGAAGGAAAAAGAAAAACCCTGGATCCTCGATTAAAAATGTCGAGGATGACAGTAGGTCGGATTAGCGTAGCGTAATCAGACATGGAGTTGTCGGACCGTTCAGTTCCCGACAGTCACGCAAGGCCTGATCTTCTCTAACGTTTTCTTCCCGATGCCCGGAATGTTCAGCAGATCTTCGACAGCCCGATAAGGCCTGCCGGCGGCGATTGTGGCAGCTTTAACCGAGCCGATGCCGTGGAGTTGTTGGAGCCGGTCGGTCGATGCGGTGTTCAGGTCGATGGGGTCGTCACAGGAGGTTCGTTTTGCTTTCAACTTCTTCCTGAATTCCTTGCGTTCCCGGTCTTTTTCCCGCTGGCGTTGGTGCATGGCGGAAAGAAGACGCGGATCGGTTTCTCCCCATATCCCGGCGCGGTTCAACATGGCGACCGAGCGCATGTCCTGGAGTTCCTCGATCACGGTCTCGCTCGGCGTGCCTTTAGGGTCCGGGCGGGTTTTGCCGTGTATCCTGGCCAGGCCCTGCTCGACGAGGAGGTGACCGAGATCGCGGCCGTCGTGGGTTTCGATAAAGGCGTAGTAGCGGCCCGTGGCCGAACGGCCCGGGGCGAAGGCATAACTCGTATGAACGGTGAACGGCCGGGACAGGACCCGTTTGACGTACTCGGTGGCCTGTTTGCCAAAATGCACGACGGCACCTGGGTCTTCGAGGCCGAAATGATATTGTTGTTCGAGGATTCTTTCCAATTCGGCATCGGTGCCGGCTGTGGTTTCCAGGCAATCCACGTAGTAGAGCCGCAGGTGCAGTTCTTTGCCAGCGGCCTGGACTTTGAAACTGTCCCCGTCGTTCAGGCCGGCCTCGATCAGCGTCGCGTTCTCGATGGTCTCAAGCTCGGCAGCCGAAAGGGCCGTTGCCAGACAGCATGAGAGGAACAGGACGGAAAACAGGTAGTGCTTCATAACGGTTGCGACGTAGTGGTACGCCCCTTTTTTGTTGTTCAGTGAGGAAGAGGAATATAAAAGGTAGTCCGTCTTATCCATCCCTGCAACCTCTCAACGGGGAGCCGGTCGGTCGCCAGTTTTATGCCGACCGGTTACAACATAGACAGGAAAAAGCCCCGTTCGGCCTCGGTCACTACCGTATGTATTGACAACTCTAGCCTTACTCTCCTGTCATCCCTGTATGTGTTCACTTATTCGTTGACAGAATGAGGGACTGCCTACAAGCAGGGAGGGCGGACACGCAGGTCCGCCCCTACTGAACCCCCCTGCCCCCCTTATCAGGGGGGAGAGGAGTTCTGCCGTCCCCCTGAGAAGGGGGATTGAGGGGGTTGTCTTCCAAAGGCGGGGCACGGGGGCACAAAAGGAAGCGGGAAAATTGTCAACGAATTACTGAACACATACAAGGATGACAGAAAGGAGGCCCAACGCACCCAGTTTGTCATCCTGAGTGAAACGAAGGATCTGCTTCTTTTTAGCGTGTGGTTGTTGAGGAAAGATTCTTCACTTCGTTCAGAATGACAACAACGGCGGCTCGGAATGACAATTGTGTATGTTTTTTTCGCGTTATGCCTCAATGTTCACTAGCGTGGATTTCCAATGTTTGTAATCGGGCGACGAGGTTGCGGTCGCCGCCCGTGATGGAGATTGGCGAGGCGACGAATTCCCTTCGATGCGGATAGTCTCTCCGGAGTTGGTCGAAGGCCTGGGGACGCAATGGTTCGGAAACGGCGAGCACGTCCTGCATCCGCGCATGATCTCCCGGGAGGTCGTAAAGGGTCGTGCTAATTTCATGGGCTAGGGTCTGGAAATCCTTGCCCGCGCCGTCGAACGCGACGCGGGGCACAGTCCCTGGTGCGAGGGGCGGGGAGTGATCCAAGGGAGGCGTCCAGACGGGCTCGATGCCCCAAAAGCGACAGCAGGCGTGATACAGCATCACCGTTGCCTTGATCTTTCCGTCGGAGGAGTACCCGGCAATATGTGGTGTGCCGAGCGTCACGTGGTTCAGGAGATCCCAGTTGATGGCAGGTTCCCCTTCCCAGACGTCCATGATGGCTCCTCCTATCGTCTCTCGGGTCAGGGCCTTAAGCAAAGCAGCATTATCCACGACTTCTCCGCGTGCGGTATTGATCAGAATGGACGATGGCGCCATGCGGGCGAGTTCATCCGGTCCGATCAAATGAAGCGTCGCGTCGGGTCCGTCGAACGTCAGGGGAACATGAAGGGTTACGAAGTCGGCCTGGAGGGTTTCAGAGAGTGGCCGGTATCGTCCTTCGCCGGTTGCTCGCGCCAATGGCGGATCATGCAGGACCGTCCGCATTCCCAACGCAGGTGCTTTGGCCGCCACGAGGCTGCCGATCCGGCCTGCCCCGATGATCCCCAGGGTTTTCCCGTCGAGTACGAAGCCCTTGGTGTGGGCCGTGATGAGCAGGGCCGTCAGCACGTACTCCGCCACGGCGTTCGCATTGCAACCCAGGGCTGCGGCAAACCCGATGTTGCGAGCGGCTAAATACTTCCGGTCGATATGCTCGACGCCGGTGGTCGCCGTTCCCACGAATTGCACGGCGGTGTCCGCCAACAGCGTGGCATCGACTTTGGTGACGGACCGGACGATGAGCGCATGGGCTTCCCGAAGCGCCTCGCGGGTCATGGCTCGTCCCGGGAGCAGAGTCACTGAGCCGAGATGCGAAAACGCGTCCCGGCCAAACGGAATCTCTTCATCGACCACGAATTGCACATGTACCTCACCGTGATGGAATTCACCCTTTTCTTTTAGCTCTGGTATATCATAAAATTTCATTATTGGTCGGGGAAGAAGGTACGCTGGTGAAAAATCCGGGTGCCCGAATGATTGTTACAAATACATGAAGCGACGAGGGAGGGGGAGAAGTAATGGCCAAGAAAACCAAGGCAACAAAAAAACCAGCGGCAGCCGGGGGAACGAAAAAGACCGTCACCGCAAAATCAACCACGCCGACCAAGAGTAAACCAAAGACGACGAAGGCCACGACGTCCGGCCCCGGACGTTCGACCAGGCAGTTGAAAATAGGACAAAAGGCTCCGGCCTTTTCCTTGCCGAATCAGGACGGCAAAATCATGCGGCTCGCTGATTTCAAGGGGAAGAAGGTCGTGCTGTATTTTTATCCCAAAGACGATACGCCGGGTTGCACCAAAGAGTCCTGCGCCTTTCGTGACGGCTTGGATGAAATTCATGCCAGCGGCGCCGTGGTGTTGGGGATCAGCGGAGATTCCGTGGACTCGCATAAAAAGTTTGTGAAAAAATTCAATCTCAATTTCCCCCTGCTCAGCGATGAAACGAAAACCGTGTTGCAGGCCTACGGCGTGTGGAAAGAAAAATCACTGTACGGCCGGAAATACATGGGAATCGAGCGCACGACGTTCATCATCGATGAACAGGGCAAACTCGACGATATCTTCCCGAAGGTCAAAGTGGACGGCCACCTGGAGGAGGTCCTGGCGGAACTCGACATCATGCCCTAGCGTGGTGAGCAATCCGGGCTGCCCCGGCGTCGTCACCGTATCTCGTCTTCATCGCCTATCACGGCAGTGTCGTGCTCGCCGAAAATCGCGGTCTCATGCGTGTAGTGTTTGAACTCCAACAAATTGTGTGAGGGGTCTTCGAGAAAAAACGTCTGATGTTCCAGCCGGGTTCCCGGGAATCGACGACGAGGGTGTTGGTAAAACTTCAGCCCTCGGGTCCTGGCCCGTTCAGCCACTGCGTTCCACTCTTCCTCGTTCGTAAAGATCAATCCGAAGTGTCGAGGATAGATGCCTTTCTGCAGGGGAAGCGGCTCCGTGGTCAATTGAGCCACAATTTGATGATCTTTGAAACCCAACAGGACGGCGTGCGCCGACTGGCGCCCAAGCGTGCAGCCCAATCCATCCACGTAAAATCCCTTGGCTTCTTCCAGATCGTGTACGGGGAAGGCCAAATGAAAGCGTACTGATCCCATACCACCCTCACTCGATCATACCGTTGCCTAATGCAGCAGAATGTCTTTGGCTTGTTGGTGCGGAGGATGCTGCATGCGGTCCAGGTCCTGGCGTACGAGGCCGAGACCGGTCACGCACAGTTCGAAGTTCGAAGAGAGTTTTTGAAATAGCACCGGCTGGTCTGTACGTTCACCGTGTTGGAAGGCGGCGACGATCCGGTAAGATCGTTTCCCGGCCTTCAGGTAATTCACGAGATAATCTTTGTGGTAAATCAGCCCTCCGGCTTTGAGATAGCGTAGATATTCCGGAAACAGCCCCGCGATAAACAGCGTCAAATCGCCAATGTGCCGATGAATGTCCCGTTCTCGATCGAGGTCGGAGGAGTCCGTCACCAGTTCGGATTCGTATAAGAGTTCGGCGACCGTTTCGACGGGTTGTCCGTGCTGATTCTTGATCTGTTGGAGATGGTCGATATGGGAGAATTCGACGAGAAGATTGGAGAGATAGGCGGTGACGTTGAAATCAGGCCACCCCAGTGACTCGGTAAAGCTGCGTTCCGTCAGCGTACCGAATAATTGCCTGAGTGGATGATGTTGAGAAACAGCAGCCGCCATCCTCACCCCCTTTGACCCGTTACTGCCCGGGCCTTTTCACCACCTGGTCTATTTTCTACGATTCCCTCCGGTGGCTGTCAAGAATAAATGTGACCGGGCCGTCATTTTCCAGGGCTACGACCATGTTGGCACCGAACTTGCCTGTTTGAACGTGAACGCCCCGCTCTTGGATGCGATGTGCCACGGATTCATAGAATCGCCGCGCGGTGTCGGGGGGAGCGGCGGCATCGAATCCCGGACGCCGGCCACGATGGGTATCACCCAACAACGTGAATTGCGAGACAATCAGCAGTTCTCCCTTGACCTCCACGATCGATCGGTTCATCTTGCCCGCCTCGTCGGAAAAGATACGGAGGTGCGGTATCTTGTCGGCCATATAGGAGACGTCCGCCTCGGAATCGCCTTTCGCCACCCCCAGGAGTACCACAAGCCCTTGCGCAATGGACGCGATCGTGTGGCCGTCGATTGTGACGGAGGCCGAGCGGACGCGTTGCAGTACGGCTCTCATGCGTGGACCCCTCTGTGGGCGTTGAATGCGTTCAGTAATTCGTTGACGGTTTCCGTCGTCTCCTTCCCCTCCTTTGTAAGGAGGGGCACAGGGGAGGTAGAGGCAACGGCAACCGACGAGAGGACTCTACCCCACCTATCCTCCCCTTACAAAGGGGAGGGACATGACGTCATTTCTTGGTTCATCG
>JAHRAK010000127.1 GCA_020027535.1 Nitrospirales bacterium | reverse complement strand
TCCGGGCCGAACCCTTTGCGCAACGGTTGGCCAATAATTCGGAAACCTCGCAATTGTTCAGCAGCGGCACGCACGGGGATCCGAGTACGGTCACGTTGCGGGCGTACCTGGGTGATGCCATCGTCTTCCGGCTTATCGACGTGACGATGAACGAGAGTAACGTCTTTACCGTCTCCGGTCATAACTTTCTGACCGAACGCTATGCCGGTGACGCCAACCGGAAGAATTCCATTCACATCGGCATTGCCGAACGGTACGACCTGGTGGTGCCGCAGGCCGGTGGGCCGAGACTCCAATCCGGGGATTACATGTATTTCAATGGCCGGAGTTCGAAGCTGTCCGAAGGCTCGTGGGGTTTGATTCGGGTCTTGGATAAGGAAGTGGAGGATTTGAAACCTTTGCCGAATGCGGCGTTCGGTGCACCGGGCCTCAAGAAGTCATTGCCGGTGTGTCCCGCCGATGCCCCGGTGAAGAATTTCAACGTGGTGGCGATCGATTATCCGCAGATGGCCTTTAATCCCAACGTGGAAGAAGCCATTGAAGTGGACTTTGAACGAACCATCGAAGTCCGGAACCCGGATGCCAAGATCTACGTCCTGGAAGAAGAAGTGGCGAAGGTCTCCGGAGAATTCCAACCCATGCCGCTCACCTTGCGGGCCAGTGTGGGTGACTGTTTGAAAGTGAAACTGACCAACAAGATGAAAGAAAGCCGGGCTTCGTTCTCGGCCTTCTCCCTGGCGTTCGATCCCAAGGATTCTCAGGGTGTGAACCTCGGCAACAATCCCGGAGATCAAACCTTGGCTCCCGGAGAAAGCCGGACCTATACCTATTATGCCGATCCGTCCGTCGGGGAAACGCAATCCCTGGTGTGGGATTGGGGTAACGTGGCCATGAATCCGCGAAACGGGTTGTTCGGCGGAGTGGTGATCGGTCCCAAGGGGTCCCAGTATCGTGACCCGAAGACCGGGGCCGACATTTCCGAAAAGAACAGTTGGATCGCCGACGTCATTGTCGACCGGACGGTCCCCGGAAATGAACATCGGGCCAATTATCGTGACGTGGCCCTGTATTTCCAGGATGAAGATAATATTATCGGCACCAGCTTCATGCCGTACGTCCAAAACGTGGCCGGATTGATAGGGGTCAATTACAGGAACGAACCCTATCTGTACCGTGAAGAACAAGGGTGCTCGTTGGGCCGGATGTTCCAACCCTGTAACGTCGACGAACCGAATGAACCGGCGACGCCGATTATCGAGGCCCATGCCGGTGATGCCGTTCGGATCCACGTGTTTGGCGCCAGCAACGAGCAAAACGGGATGTTCACGCTGGAAAAACATGAGTGGCCCATCGAGCCGTTCATGCAGGGGGCCGACCAGATCAGCGTCGTGGAATTTTCGGGGTCTGAGGGGATAGACGTGTTTGTTTCCTCGGCCGGTGGCCCGTATTCCATGCCGGGGGATTATGTGTACAGCAATGCACGCTTGCCGTATTCCCAGTCCGGTCAATGGGGCTATTTCCGCGTGCTGTCCAAAAACGATCAGCGAATCCTCCCGTTGAGCGGGGCTTCCCCTGGAGTCAAGGAAGCCAAGGAGGTTCAACCTGAACAAGGTAGCGTTCGACCAATCTCGTTTAAGTAACACGGGGTTGGGTACGTGAGCGGATGAAAAGGGCGGGGAAGCCGGGTGCCGGCTTCCCCGTTTTTTTTCCGTGATCGTCGATCGGCAGGCGTTGATTTTCCGTGCCTCACCTGAGAGGCATTGATCGAGGATAAAGGGAGGGCTTCATGGCAGTGCGGACGTGGACGTTGTGCCTGGTCTTGGGGCTTTTCGTGTCTCCGGGATGGGCTTATGATGAGATATCGGTCACGAACGGGGGAACCATCAAGGGGCACGTGACGATCACCGGGGCGAACCCGCGGCCCATGGCCTTTAATTTAGTGACGATCCCGGACGCGGTGTATTGTGGACGCATTTCCACCGGGACGGGATGGCGGATCGTGGAAGATTTCATCATTGGGCAGGATGGCAGCCTCAAAGACGTGGTCATTATGCTCAACGGGATTGAAAAGGGGAAGCCGTTCGGGTTGCCCAAAGTGCTGATCGAGGCCATTAACTGCGATTTTCTGCCCTTCGTGAACGTGTTGCGTGACCAGGACGAAATTACGGTGGTGAACATGGATCCCGTTGAGCACGATATCCAAGGATACGAAACAGCCCGGGTGAGAGGAGCGAGAGTGTTGTTTAATCGACCCTTGCCCATGAATCCTTTTCACAAGGTGTTGGGCATGTTGCACAGTCATAAGCATTTACCGGGTAAGCCCATGATTCAAAAGGTTCATCTCAAGAAAGAACGAGACATTTTTGTCATGCAATGCGGGTTCCATCCCTATATGTTCTCCTGGGGCGTGGTCGTCAAGAATCCTTATTATGCCATTACGAAGGAAGATGGACGGTTTGAACTGACGGATGTGCCTCCGGGAGAATATACGTTGACGGTCTGGCATGCCGGCATGAAAAAATACCTGGAACGGAAGGTGACCGTCCCTCCCAACGGCACGGTCACGCACGACTTCCGGTATGAAGCCGTGAAAGGGCGAAGGAGCGTGCATGAAATGCAGGAGAATCCACACTTCGGATTGGAGTTGCTCGGAGAGGGCGTGGAAATTATTCCATCGGTCAAGCTACAGCAGCCCTAACGGCTTGGAGCGTTGATGAAATATTTTCTGGCAACCGGCTTGTGTCTGATCCTTTCGATCCCGGTTTCCTCTGTTTGGGGATATGCCGTGAAAGAGATGGCCGATGGCGGAACGGTTCGAGGAACGGTCACCCTATCGGGATCGGTGCCTGATCCGAAGGCGTATAACCTGGTCATTTTCCCGGACCCCGAATATTGTGGCCGTATCTCCAACGGGAATGGTTGGCGACTCCTTCGTGATTTTCTGGTGAACGAACAGGGCGAGGTCAGGAACGTGGTCGTGTTATTGGAAGGGGTCACGGAGGGCAAGCCGTTCTCTCTTTCCGTCCCGCGGGTCGAAGCGCGGGATTGTCGATTTTTGCCCTTTACGACCGTCGTGCGAAGCGGGCATGGCATCGAAGTGGTGAATATGGATCCCGTGATGCATGATATTCAGGCCTACGAGACCTCGACCGCAATGGGGACCCGGGTCCTGTTCAATTCACCGCTGTCCTTCAACCGCCGTCATCACCGAGGCGATTTGCATGCGACCCATGACCATAGGCCCGGAGAGTCGTTGGTCCGGCAATTCCAGTTGAGCAAAAAGCGCCGGACGTTTGTCATGCAATGCGGATTTCACGCGTATATGCAAAGCTGGGCCATCGCTGTGGATAATCCGTACTATGTGCTGACTGACGAGAACGGGCGGTTTTCTCTTGAAGACGTTCCGCCCGGGACGTATGACCTTCGGGCGTGGCATCCCGGCATCAAACAGGTCGTGAAGCAGCAAGTGACGATTGAGCCGGGAAAGAACCTGACGGTCGATTTTCAGTTGCCCTCGCCGGGCCGGCGAAAGACGGCGCTCACGGTCCGGACGCCTCCCCGGTTCACTCCCGCGGCGTTGGGTCGGGAATTCACGATCGAGCCCCTTCTCGAGCGCCAGTAACGTATGGTTGTCACCGCCCTCCGTCCCACCAGACCGGCGTGGTCTCGGTTCCTTCCCGTTTTCCTGTTCCTCCTTTTCCTTGTGCATTTTCCCGGCGTTCATGCTACTGCCGCGGGTGTTCAGGCACCACGGGATTTGGAATTTTCAGCCCGTCTGACGTGGCGTACCGGTGGAAAGACCTCACATGCCCAACTATTCGTGAAAGGGAATCGCTACCGGGTTGAACATCGAGGAGGGATCAAAACGGATTTGGGCTATGCCACGGTCACGATCGTCCGGCTGGACAGGCAACAGGTGTGGTACATTCTTTCCCAACGCCGTTTGGTGATGGAGGTGCCGTTGACCCTGGACTACGTGCTTCCTCTTGCGGTGACCTTGGAGGGGGAAGTGTCCCGGTCCCGGATCGGCGATGCCATGGTTGGCGACCAGGATGCCACGTTATATGAAGTGGTGGTGGATCGCGACGATCGCCGGGAGACGTATTATCAATGGATCGATGAAGCACGACAGTTGTTATTGAAATTAGTGAGCCAGGATCGGGATTGGTCAGTGGAATATGGGCAAGTCGTGCTTTCGAAACAACCGGATTATTTTTTCGAAACCCCCTTGGGGTATCGGAAATTCCAAGCGACCGAAAAGCAGGAGGATGAGGGATAAGTGAGGGTGACGGCGGGGAAATGGAGAGCGGTCTTCACGGGCGTTGCCTGTAGCGTTCTGTTGCTGGGCGGAACGGGTGCGGGACAAGCCGGCCCGTCTCCTGAAGAGAGGCTCGGTCTTGCGGAACAGGCGTTCGAGCAAGGTGATTTTCAGAGGACCGTGGATCTCGTCGAGCCCCTCCTCGGCGATACCCGATGGCAGCGAGCGTCCTCTCGGTTCAAGATGCTGAGTTTGGTGCGGCTTGGAAAAACCGCGGAGGGTCTTGATGCCTATGAGCAATTCGTCGCGGCGGGAGGGGACGAAGGGCTTCTGCGAGAACTTGCCGTCCAGAGCATTCTGCCCTTCCGGTCGGATATGCGCGAGCAGGTGAGAGGGGCGGCCTATTCGGCGTTGAAGGAGATTTCTTCCAACGACGTGGTCCCGTATTTTCAGGACGGGCTCAGCGACGGGTCAGGCATGATCCGGGTATTGGTGGCCGAGGGCATGGGAAAGTTGCCGGCGGGGCGACAATCGGAAAGCTTTCGCGGCGCGCTCAAGGATCAGGCGGGATTGGTCAGGGTCACGGTCTTGAAAGCCCTTGCCCGGTTGGGAGACCCCGCGTTCATTCCCCTTATCGTCCCGTTGCTGAAGGATGAGCAAAAGGTCGTGCAGGTTGCGGCGGCAGCGGCGTTGTATCGACTCGGGCAGAAGGAACATTGGCAAGCCGTGGAGCGGGCGACCACCGTGCCGGAGGGCTATGAACGGGGAGCGGCGTTGCGGATGCTTGGCGAAATCGGGGATTCCAAAGGGTTGCCGCTTCTTGAACTAGGGCTTCGAGATAAACAGCCGTCGATTCGCGCGGCGGCGGTGGCTTCGCTGGGGAAACTCGGTTTGGTCGAAGACGCTCCTTTCCTGATCAAGGCACTCGCCGACCCCGTCCCGGCCGTGCGAAGCGTGGCTGCCGTGACGCTGGGGAAGCTCAGGGCCGAACGGGCGATCTCTCCATTAACGCGAGCCTTGCAGGATCGCAACATGGGCGTGCGGGCCGCGGCGGTTGCGGGATTGCTGCAATTGAACAGTCCATTCAGCGTCGTGGCCGAAACCGTGCGGGAATTGATGAGTCAACAGAATCCTGGCCTGCGTTCCTCCGTGGCGAAGGCGTTGGGGCATGGCCGTGCCCGCGACGTTGTGGGGCCATTACTTCTCCTGCTCGCCGACCCCGTGCCGAAACCTCAAATTTCAGCGGCCAGATCATTAGGCAGGGTGGGTGGACGGGAGTTGCTTCCTCATCTCAAAAGGCTCATGAAAGAGGCGAACGAAGCCGTACGAGCCACGGCAGCGGGAGCCATTGCGCGTATCCTCTCTTCTCCGCCCGAGGCCTGACCTGCCTAGTGTTTCAACGGCAACACGTCCCATTTGAGTGGGGCACGACCTTTCTCTAGAATAACGGCCATGACGCATTCTTGTGTTTGCTCTTTTCGAGGGCTTCGGCTCATTTGTCACTTGATACGAAAATGTCTAACTCCCCTAATCCGTCATTGGTATGAAAAGAGCCACCAATACCCCAAGTCTGTCATTCCCGACGTTCGTAATCGGGAATCCAGAGTCGTTCTCTTCACGGACGAAGGAAAAACCCTGGATCCTATAATCGCCTGGATCCCCGATTACAAATGTCGGGGACAAGCGTCGAGGATGACAGAAGGGGAAGGCGGGAATGACAGAACGGGGCGTTGGTACGGTGTGCAGGCTGCAAGACGGCATGGAGGATTCTTACTGGTAGGGATAGCGGGACTCCTCTTACTTGCAACGCCCGTGGCGGCGGGCGACCGACACGGACAACCACAGGGGGTTGTCCCTACGTCATCGGTCATCCGTTGGTCGGGATGGGGGGAGCAGGCCTTTGAACGTGCCGAGGGCGAAGACAAGCTGATCCTGCTCGATCTGACGGCCGTGTGGTGTCATGCCTGTCACGTGATGGATGAGACGACGTACGTCGATCCCGCAGTGGTCGAACTTCTGAATGCCGAATTCATCCCGGTCAGGGTCGACACCGATCAGCGTCCGGATATTGCGGCCAGGTACAGACACGGCGGGTGGCCGACCACCAGTGTCCTGCTCCCTTCAGGAGAGATTCTTTTCCAGGCGAATACGTTAACCCCTGAAGCCATGCTCGAAGTATTGCGCACGTCGGACGCCTTCTACCGGGAAAACAAACGGGATATGGCTGAACGGGTCGCCAGGATATGGGAACGGGTGGAATCGACGCAACGGGCAAGCCGGCAGCCTCACATGCGTATTTATCCGGAGATGCTGGACCATATCCTTGCAATGATGAAGCAACAATATGACCCGGTGTCCGGCGGGTTTCGGGACGCCCCGAAATTTTTTGAACCCGAGGCTATCACCTTGGCGTTCTTCCATCATTTTTGGCATCGAGATTCGGGATGGCAGCGGATGGCGTTGTTTACCCTGGATCAGCAGTTGAAACTCCATGATCCCATCTGGGGCGGGTTTTTTCGTTATGCCGAGGAAGGGGATTGGTCAAAACCGCATTATGAGAAGTTGCTTTCCATTCAGGCGTCCAACCTGCTCAATTATCTGGAGGCGTATCAAATCACCGGTCTGGCACAGTATCGCGAGGTTGTGGAAGGGACCATGCGTTACGTGACGCGGTTTCTTGCCGACCGGGATCAAGGCGGCTTTTATGCCAGCCAGGATTCCGACGTTCGAAACGCAGACCGTTCAGGCTTCGACGTGCCCGGGAGCGAATTTTTTGCCTTGGACGAGTCACAACGCTTGGCTATCGGCATCCCGGCTGTGGACCGGACGGTACTGACCGACTGGAACGCATTGATGATCAAAGCCGCTCTCAGGGTTTCACAGGTCCTGGGCAGCACACAGGCACGGGAGTTTGCCCTTAAAACGCTCCGGCGGCTGTACAAGGAACGCTATCAACCCGGGCGTGGCTTGGCTCATCTCCTTCATGCCGGTCATCCCAAGGAATTCGGGTTGCTCGCCGACCAGGTCTTTTTTGCGGACGCCTTGCTCGAAGCCTTTGTCACTACCGGCGCGTCCCATTACCTGGAACAGGCTGAAACGGTTATCGAGGATGCCATCCGGCTGTTCGAAGACAGCCAGGGAGGGGGATATTTCGATCGGACGCCGTCTTCTTCGTCATTGGGATTGTTGAAGTTTCCCCATAAGGATCTCCCGGTCAATGCTGCGCTGTCCCTGGTCTTTTCCGACTTGTTTTATCTCACCCACGACCTTCGATACCGGGAAAAGGCCGAGAATATTCTGCAAATGATCGTGGATGCCGGCCCTCTGCCGGTTGCGCAAACGGGTCGTGCCATCCACCGGTTCCTTTTCTACCCCGTTCACATCGTGGTGGTGGGTGAAAAATCTCAGGCTGAGGCCCGACATCTCTTTGACCGCAGCTTGGCCATGTATGCTCCCGGGAAATTGGTCCGGTTTTTGGATCCCCGCGCCGATTCCCTGTCCATCGGCGAGGTCACCTTCCCCAAGGTGTCCGGACCGTTCGCGTACGTGTGCACCGAGCGATTATGCTCCAGCCCCATTGCGCGGGCCGATGAGTTGCCGGACCGTCTTCGGGATATGTTCACGGCATTCGCGGAGGCGCGGAAACCTTTTTCGACGAGGAACGCCCTGCCCGCCTTGAATGTCCGCTGAGGTACTGTCACGCAAAAAATAGGGTCAATGAAGCCCTGAAAGAGGTTGACTTGACACCCTCATTTCAGGTTGTTATAAACAAAAATTGTTGCGTTGAAGAAAGTTCGAGGAACTTCTCGCCTATCGTATGAATTTGAGGCGGCCTGGGAGCTGAAAGCCGTCAGGTTTTTCCCACCGACTCGCAAAAAATTATTCTCAACCAGGAGGAATATCTATGAGGAATCGTCGCTCGCTTACTTTGTCTGTTTTCCTTGGTGGGTTGCTGGTTGCAATGCCACTGATTGCTCAAGCCGGCGGAACCATCAAGGGGAAAGTCATGTATTCCGGCAAGCCCATTGCTGCAAAGGAGTTTGCCTTTTCCAAATTTCCCAATCCGGCTTTTTGCAAACAGAATCCCAGTCAAAAAGGGGATGACACGCGTTTATTGAAAGAAGTCGAAGTGGACGCCAACAAAGGGCTCAAAAATGCGATCGTGTCGGTTCGCGGCATTAAGGTCAAAGGCTTTAAGTCTACACCTGAAGTGATGGCTAAATTGTGTGAGTTCCTGCCCTTTACCGGGGTGCTGGTGAACAAGGGCAACTTCATCGTGGAAAATGGCGATGCGGATGCCAATGATCCCAAGTCCAAAGAAGGGGTGTTGCACAATCCCCATAGCTTTGACGTGCTCGGTGCGAAATCTTCGACCCTGTTTAATATCGGGTTGGCCAAAAAAGGCGACAAGCTGGACAAGAAAATCAAGATGCGTATGGCCAGAAAAGGTTCCGTTCTCCGGTTGCAATGTGACCAGCACGAATTTATGCAAGCCTGGTTTTTGCCGGTGACCAACGGCCATTTTGGCAAGTCCGGTGGAGACGGGTCTTTTGAGATTACGGATGTCCCCGCAGGCAAACACAAGGTTCTGGCTTGGCACCCGGTGGCCGGCAACGTGACCATGGAAGTCGAAGTCAAGGATGGCGCGACCGTTGAAGCCAACTTCGACATCAAGAAGAAAAATAAGTTTAAAGGTAAGTGACGTTTTCGTTTTCGGGAACATTAAAAGGGCGGCAACGGCTTCTCGTTGCCGCCCTTTTTTTGTCGCGGGCTTTCCCTTGCGTTCGCCGGTTCGAGCCCGTTACTATCTGGTAGATTTCCCTCTCCCCCGGGAGAGGGCCAGGGTGAGGGAAAGGACTTGTTGTGCCTCGGGGGCTCTCTCTCGCAGAAATATTTCAGATCGGGTATTACTGGGAGACGAAAATTCTCCTCACGGCGATCAAGCTGGATCTTTTTTCAGCCTTGGATGGTCGTTCCGACTCTCCCTCTGAGTTGGCCCAGCGTTTATCTCTCGATGAACGGGCGTTGAGCCTCGTCTTACATGCGTTGGCCGCGATGCGGATTTTGACCAAACACGAGGGTCGATTTGCGAATACCGGCGTCGCCCGGAAACATCTGGTGAAAGTCAGTCCGGATTACGTCGGTCACCTTCTGGTTTTACACGATTCGGAATGGATGAATTGGGGGAAACTGGAGGAGACGATCCGAACCGGCGTCTCTCCGGTCCGCCGGCACGTGTTTGAAACCAATCCGGAAATGGGCGCCAACGTGTTGGCGGTGCTGGACCGGATCGGCCGGGGGAGTGGAGTCGCCCTCGCGAAGGTTCTGCAACTGGACGGCGTTGAACGTATGCTGGACGTCGGCGGTGGAGCCGGGACGAATGCGATTGCCTTTTGCCGGGAGTATCCCTATCTCCACGCCACGGTGTTTGATTTGCCTTCCACTCTCCAGGTGACCGAACGGTCCATCAAGGAAGCCGGGTTGGAAGATCGTATTGCCCTCATGCCCGGCAATTTCAATACGGATTCCTTGGGCGGGCTCTATGATCTGGTGCTTTTGTCCGACGTGCTCCATTACCAGGATGCGCAAACCAATGCCGCGTTGGTGCGTAAGACCTTTTCTCATCTCACCGGCACGGGGCGGTTGGTGATCAAGGATCGGTTTTTGGACCCGGACCGAACGAGTCCTGCCTGGACCACGGCATTTGCCGTGCATATTCTGGTCAATACGGAAGAGGGAGCGTGTTTCACGACTCAGGAGGCCATGGATTGGATGACCCGGGCCGGCTTTGCATCCGTCACGGAACTGGACCCGCGGGCGATTGTTCAGGGAATCAAATCAGGAGAGGACTAAATGGCTGAATGGTTACGAGATCCGGGGTTCGTCGGGACGCATGCCACCATGGGGGCCGATATCAGTCAGTTGATGGCGACGTTGTTCACCGGGCTGTTTATCGTCGGGTGGATACAGGCAAAAAAACGTAAAGGGGACGGGCATCATTGGTTGATGCTGGGCGGCATGATCGCCATGCTGGCGTTTTTTACGAGTTATTATCTGTTTCGCCAGCTCGGCGTGTTGGCCTTTGAAGGCAAGGAAGGGTTCGGCGGGTCACAGGCTTTGTACGATCACGTGTTTGTTCCCCTCTTGACCTTTCACATTCTTTTGGTCGTGCTCGGATTGATCATGGCCATTTACATGATTGTCCTGGGATTTCGCTCTCAAACATTTATCAATGGCCAACGGAAGTTGCATGAGGCTATCCTCCAAACCACCGGAAAAAAAATAGCAGTCATATTTGGTGGGGTGACGGCTCTGGTGCTGCTGTTGTTTTTCAGTCGCGTGGCCGCCAGCGGGTTTTCCATGGGCAAGTTCGGCGTCTATCTCGGGCTTCTCATGCTCATTGCCCTGGTGTTCGGCGTCGAGGTGGGCATCCAACGGATGTGGCCGAATGGGGCGCGACGTCATCGGATCCTGGGCCGGTTTACCATGGTGGTGTATTGCGTGTTGTTCGTGACGGGCAGTATGACCTATACCATGCTGTATATTCTGTATCCCGGAAGAATCGGGTAGTCCCGTGATGCAATGTGCCTGCGGCTCGGATTTCCGATGTGAGGCTCTTGAAGAATGGGACGACGTTCAGGCCTTTCTTCGTTATCGTTGTGACCATTGTGGTTTTCGGCTGGGAATCGAAACGGACCATCGCAATGCCAGCTTGCTGTTCGACCGCCTGGTCTGGACTGATGAGGCTCAACATCGGTTGGACCGGTTGCCACCGTACGTGGAACCTCTTGTCCGGCGGGAGGTGGAAGACTATGCGGATCGAAAAAGCATCAAAGTGGTCTCGACCGACATAATGACGGAAGCCGGGAACCATGGGATGGTGTCGTGGCATCCTGATGCGAAACGTCGTTTGTCACGAATCCCGGGACCGGTTCGTGCGATGGCGCGCGTGGAGTTGGAACGTACGGCTCAGGACAGAGGCATGGCGGAAGTCACGGTGGAATTGATGGAAGAAATCAAGACCCGCTATTTCGGTATGGCGACCCCGAAGTCGTAACGCGTCAGACGTCTCCGTGCCGGCAAAATTCTACCTCCCCTCGCCCCTCCTTACAAAGGAGGGGAACAGGAGAGGGGGCCTGAATGAGATTGTTTTCGTCTCGATGACAATTTGAAGTTTCTGTCCCTTGAGAGATTCCGATGCTGCATCGACTCGTACTCCGGGTGATTCCCCAACTGAACGCGGTCGTCACTGAACCCGACGTTCGAAGGCGGAAGCGTTGGGTGATGCTCGCTCCGGGGTTTGTGGCTTTTGTTCTCTATCGTCTTTTAAAGGACGTTCTGCCGTTATCCGACCCGCTGGCCTTGTTGGCGTTCAGCGGCCTCCTTTCGACGCTCACCGCGTATTGGGCGTATGCGATGGGACGTCGGGAGTCATTCGCCGGGATTTGCCACACCGATAGTCCCGGTCGTCTTCTCTGGGTCGGCGGATGGATCGGGTTTGTCTACGGCGTGCAGCTTTCGTTGTTGGTGTTGGCGATCCTGGCTCTCTTCGTCGATTATCATTTTCTGGTTCACCCTGAAGGCCCGGCCATGATGGCCCTGATTATCCCCTGTACGGCGGTCACTCGTGATGCCTTTGAAATCGGGCACGTGGTCCGCACGGAATCCCGGGGCGTGCGTATGGTGACCTTTCCCGACGGCGGGTCGTTTCGTGAATTGATCCAGCGTGACTTTTCTCATTTGGCCCCATGGGTGGGAGCGGGCTTCGTTGCCGGTGGAATGGCTGCGGCCGTCTATCGCCTCGGTTGGACGGCGGAAGGGATGGAGGTCGGACAGGCGGTGCTGGTCTGTGTCGTGGCGGCGTGTTTTGCTCATGGAGCATTTTTGTCCGGGAAACATCCGCTCGAACTCTTCTCGGATCGCTTCAAAATACACTCCTGGTGGGAAGCCTGCCGGTTTTGGACGTGGCCTTGTTTGACTTTTGCATTGACTTACTATTTAGTGCAAATCGGCTTCATCGCGTTTGTTTTGCAGGTTGCAGAAGAGCCTTTTTTCGTTCATCCGGTCGTTGGTGGGGTGACCGCGGGGCTGATGGCGGGGTATGGCTATTTTTTGGGGGCCCGGGTCTTTGTGGAGGCTCAAACACAAGGCGGATTTTCCGAAGGGTTGACGCGTTGTCCGTTTGTGATGGAAATTTTAGCCAAAACCGGGTGGGTGGCGTCAGGACGGAAGCCCAACCCCGTCGAGATACGGTAGGGGGAACCCCCACGAGAGTGGCTTTCATGAAGATCGGTTTGCCAGTTTTATTCGTCCTGCTCTGTTCACTCGTTGCCCCAACGCCGGGGTGGGCTGGTCCGGATGCCTCCTCTCTTACTCCCCGGAACCACGACGTCTATTATAAGATCGAAGGAACCCCTCAAGGCCCTCCGGCCGCAGAAACTGCATCCGCTTACCCACAATGGCAACCGCTCGATAACCGGATTGTCATCTGGCTCGTTACTCAGCAGCATACCTATTTCGGAGGGTTTGTCCTGGCGCTCCCGTTATTTGCGTTTCTCCTGGAATTTTTGGGCCTGTCCCGTCGTGATCCGCAGACAGCTGCACGCTACGATGGACTCGGTCGCGATATTCTTCGCGTCGGGGTGCTCTCGCTCTCGGTCACGGCGCTGCTTGGCAGTGTCATGCTGGGTGCGTTTTTGACGTTCTATCCCGTTTTTATGAAGTACATGGGATCGACGTTTAAACAGATGATGCCGCTGTATGCCGCGGTGTTTTGGGGTGAATCCTTTCTCCTCGTGTTGTACTACTACAGTTGGGATCGCCTGGCCCACGGAGCCGGGAAATGGGTGCATCTGTCGATCGGGGTCGTCGCGAATGCCATGGGTGTGCTGTTACTCCTGTTGGCCAATTCCTGGGCGTCTTTTATGATGGCACCCGCGGGGGTGAATGCCGAGGGACAGTTTCTGGGGAACGTGTGGCATTTATTGCATTCGCCGTTATGGAATCCGCTCAATGCCCATCGGTTTCTGGCGGATATCATGTCCGGGGGAGCCGTCGTCGTGGCTTATGCGGCGTATCGGTTTTTGAAGACCCGGGTCCGGGAAGAGCGGGCGTATTACGATTGGGTGGGTTACGTGTTCATTGTCGTGGTGGTCTGTGCCTTGCTCCCCATGCCCTTTGCCGGGTATTGGCTGATGCGCTCCGTCTTTGAATTTCGTCAGGAGATGGGCATGACCATGATGGGCGGGTTGTTGTCCTGGCTTTTCGTGGTTCAGGCCACCACCATCGGCGCGCTGTTCCTTGGCATTAATTATTACATCTGGCAGTCCTTGGGACGGTTGCGTGACGGGGAGCGGTATCATCCCTATTTTAAATTTATCCTCGGGGGGCTGATGGTGTCGTTTCTGGTCTGGTTCACGCCTCATACCATTGCCATGACCCCCAGTGAAATGAAAGCCATGGGCGCGGCGCAACATCCCGTCATTGGGCAATTCGGGGTGATGTCTGCAAAAAACGGCGCTATTAATATCATGATCTGTCTGACGGCCTTGAGCTACCTGTTGTATCGCCGCGCCAACCGGATCATTACCGTCCCCTGGGCTGCGGCGGGCAACGTCGCGATCGGGGTCTTGTTCATCGCGGGCATGGCCAATATCGTCTGGGTCGCGATTTACGGGTTTTTTATTCCCGCCCAGATCCGGGTGGGTTTGTCCATTCCGCAGGGGGCGACTACGGCGACGGTCTTGCTCGGAGGGTTGGTGATCAATCATTTTCTATTGAAGGGGAGCGAACTTCGAGGTCCCATCCAATGGGGCAGGATCTCCGTTCGAGGGATGGTGGCGTTGTTCGGGGTCGCCGCGACCTTTTCCTGGGTCATGGGGTTGATGGGGTATATCCGGTCAGCCGGTCGCTTAGGATGGCACGTGAATGAACTGATGGCGGATCTTTCTCCTTGGGCCTTTACCCCGCCCATTATCTTTGTCGCCAAAATGGTGACCATCAATATGGTGTTATTCTGGGTTTCGGTGTTTTTCATGTTTTGGTTGGCCACGAGAGACAGGCGGTTGGCCGTGGCGGAAAAAGACGCACCGGCTGAAACCGGACGCGTGTCTTTCGTGCAGGCGTTCTCGAGAGAGGAATCGGCATGAGGATGGGAAAAATACTCAGGAAGTGCCTTGCCCTGTTTGTGCTCCTCGTTCCCTTTTTCATGGCGAGTGAGCAGGTTTTCTCGCAGGCGGTGACGCTTGAAAATTTTCAAAATCCGGATGAAGAGCAGTTCCCGAAAGGATGGGACGGGTCACGAAGTACGATCACCGCAAAAGAGGCGTACTCCCTTCATCGTCAAGGGGGCACCGTGTTTTTGAAAGGCAAGGGAGCGAACCAGCGGGTCTATACCAAAAACATTGATTGGAATCCCCAAACCCACCCGATTTTGACGTGGCGGTGGCGCCTGCACGTCGTCCCGGAGAACACCGATTTTATTGCAGCGCTCTTTGCGAATCTGGATACGGATTTGATGTTTATTCCGGTGTCGACGAAGTACATCTGGAGTGGCACGAAACCCATGGGTTCCATCACGGATGGCGGTATGTTCGGCGCGGCGGAGGTCGTGGTTCGTTCAGGCCCCCATCCGTTGGGTGAATGGGTGGAAGAAGAGGTCAATGCCTACAAAGACTTTAAAGAGATTCATGATCATGACCCGGCTCCGCGGGCGTGGGGCCTTTCTCTTCAAAGTGGCCCCGGGGTGGAAATCGATTTCGGTTCAATTGAGGTTCGTGCGGAATAACGCCTTGCGGCCTCGTGACGAGGAGGAACCCTTCGATTTCTAAAGGAACGATTATAGACGTATTCCTGGGCGTGGTGGTCATGGGGACGGTCGGGGTGCTCATTGGAATCCTCCTGGGCGACTCTTTTCTTTATTTTGCCGCCGGGCTGGGGGTCATGTTAGGGATCGGGATCGGACTGATCGGTGGGCGGCGGTTTTTTTTCGGGATTTTTGTCGGAACGGTTTTAGGGGGTGCGCTGGCCTGGGCCGTTTCCGGCCCTGAAAACATTACGGTCGGCGCGGGATCCGGCGCGGCGATGGGCGGATTTTTGGGGATTTGGATCTCGATGTTGATTGACGTGTTTTGGCGAAAACCGGTGCAGGCCTCTTCCGACCACGAAGCGTAAGGCTGGAACGGGAAGGGGGTTCCCGGTTGAACCTTTCTAGGGGACCAACGGGAGAGTCATGGAAAATCGCGCGGTACTGATCGGCTCCATCATCTTTGTCTTTGCCTCGTTTATCTTGATGATGGTCATGCTGATCTATGAAACGTATAAAGGGAAACAGGAATTGGACAGGCTGGTCTCTAATTCTCAAACGGCCAAGCCTCGGGTCATTACTCCGGTGAAAGTCCGTGATTTTTCGATGTATCGTACGCTGGTCGGAGATGAAGGCCGTGAGATGGTCGAAATCCCCGAAGGGCCTTTTACCATGGGGTATGATCAGGGGGATCCCGATGAAGCCCCTGCTCATCCGGTGTACGTGCGGACGTACTTTATCGATCTCAAGGAAGTCACCCAGTCGGAATACGATCGTTTTGTCAAGATGACCAAGCGAGGGAAACCCCAGGTGCCGGTCTTTGAAGAAGATATTGCCAAACTCGTCGATCCGGATTTTCCCGTCGTGGGCATTGGCTGGAATGATGCCTTTGGCTATTGCCGGTGGGCGGGGAAACGACTGCCGACCGAAGCCGAATGGGAGAAGGCCGCTCGTGGGGAAGGGCGCCGACTCTATCCTTGGGGGAATGAGTTCAGCTACATGGTGTCCAATATTGACGGGGAAGACGATGGGTTCAAGTATTTGGCGCCCGTGGGTTCTTTTGAAGACGGGCGGAGTCCGTATGGGGTCTACGACATGGCGGGAAACGTTTCCGAATGGGTGACGGATACCTATGACTCTCAATATTATCAAAATTCACCATTTCGCGATCCTCCCGGGCCGGACAGCACGGAATTTAAAGTCATTCGAAGAGGAACCTGGCGTGATTCCAAACTTAACGCGAGATTGACTAAACGGTTTTCAGCCAAAATGTGGCGAACCGACGCGACGATCGGGTTTCGTTGCGCCAAAGACGTCGAGGCCGTCAAACAGGCATCCTGACGGCGTGAGAGTAGGGCTATCGAGGTTGCGCGACTATGGATGGGAGATTGAAACTGATCCTGCTTGCCGTGATTTTATTCATGGTGGGCATGCCGGTATCAGGAATTCTGCGTGGGACCAAGTCTCCTCCCCCTGATCCCGAGCTTGCGGAGGTCGTCAAACCCGTGCAGGCCCCCGGCTCTTCTCCCTCCGACCCACCCCAGCCGATCATCCAAGAAGAAATGGTGTTTATTCCTTCCGGGCAGTTTGTTCAAGGGACCAGCCAGGGCGGGTTTAATGAACGCCCCGAGCGTCTCGTGACCCTTGAGGGATTTTGGATTGATCGGTATGAAGTGACGAACCATCACTATGGCGTATTTGTTGAGCAGACCGGTCATCGAAAGCCGGGCCCTCCTTCTCGTTATGCCAAACGGTTAGCCCAATTGCGTGGGCCAAATCAGCCTGTTGCTTATGTCTCCTGGTATGATGCGGATGCCTATTGCAAATGGAAAGGAAAACGCCTGCCCGTGGAAGCCGAATGGGAAAAAGCGATACGAGGGATAGATGGTCGGTTATGGCCCTGGGGAAATTCTCCGAGAATCCACAAGGCCAATCTGGGAGGCGGAGAGGATGGCTATGAATCCACGGCGTCCGTTGGCTCGTTCCCTTTGGATAGAAGCCCTTTTGGTGTGCATGACGGCTTTGGAAACCTGATGGAATGGGCCGACAATTGGTATGAAGAGCAAACTCGCGATCCCAGTGAACCCGGAGAAGCGAATTTTGCCGATCGTGGGGGGTATAAGACGCTTCGCGGTGCCGGGTATACCAGCTATGGAAGCGACTTGAGGATTACGGCCAGAAATTTCATGGTTCCCGATTTTCGGGATGAAACCATAGGCTTTCGTTGTGCTGCGTCAGAGCGGAAGACGCCTGAACACACGCTGGCCGCTCGTCCCCAGGATTAGCGAAGGCTAGAGAAAGTCGAAGTAATACAGTATCAAAAAGACGGCTAAAAGAATATTGACAACCATTCCGGCCAACACTATAATGTCGAACAATTTCGCATTATTGCGCATTTGTTTTGCCACCTTCACGAAAAGTGTTTGTTCAGTATCATATCTTGAAGAAATGTGTCAAGCGTATAATTTATTAAGGTCAAACATCTAGAAGGAAAATTGAGATGGCGAAAAGTGATCCGCTCGAGATCAAGCTGGGCAAGGCAGTATTCTATGTGACGTGTGCCGTAAGTTTGTGGTTTTTCTATTGGTTTGCCGGCATACAATGTCCTTGTTGAAAAAAGAACTGGATAGAAGAAATAAGGAGGAGGCGTTTCCATGCAGACAGTTCTGTACCTCATCATTTCAATCGTGATTTCCGTGGCATATTTTCAATTCCTCGACTGGGCTCTGATGGATATGCAGGGTTTGGATTATTTCTATATTCTGAGGTGAGAAGCCTCGTTATCAGTAGTCATCCTGAAAAACTGGACAACTGGAATAAAAGGTTTATTATTCTTTGAATAATTTCAAAGAAAGAAGGAGGTTGGTCATGGGTCGCCTCAAAAGTAGACAGGCCGGGAAGAAATTCCTGGCAGTCACTGGTCTTTTTGCAATGGGAGTCATGCTCTTGCTCCCGATTTTTGTGGCACTGCCGGCCTTGGCCGGTGGGGGTGGTCCCGCAGCGGGCGGGCCGCCTGCCGATGTCATCGCTTCACAGGAAGCCGAAGGGGTGGAGGGCGAAGAAGTAAAGGTCGAAATCGGGAGAGACGTCTACTACAAAACAGAGGGGCCCGTCGTTGGTGCGTCGGCTCCCAAGACTGCCGATACGGAAGAATTTTATCCCCGATATAACTTCGAAAGCCGGGTCCTTCTTTGGGTGGCCAATCAGCAGCATCTGTACTATGGCAGCTTTGTGTTGGCCGTGCCGATCTTCTGTATGTGTATCGAGTTTGCCGGGTTGGTGAGCAAAGACAAGGCCATGGCGAAGAAGTATGACCAATTGGCTTACGACTTTGTTAAAATCAGCCTGACTGCCTACTCGCTGACCGCCATCCTCGGTGGTATTCTTATCTTCACGTTCCTGACGTTGTACCCTGCTTTCTTTGGATATCTTTCCAGTATTTTCCGCCCGGTGATGCACATCTATGCCTTGATGTTCGTGGCGGAAAGCGGAACCCTCTACATCTACTACTATGGATGGGACAAGATGAAAGATGGGTTGTTGAAATGGCTCCATTGCAGCATGTCGGTGGTGTTGAACGTCATTGGGACGGTGTTGATGTTCCTGGCCAATTCCTGGATTGGCTTTATGATGTCACCCGCCGGGGTCGATGAGCAGGGACGATTTCTTGGAAATATCTGGCACGTGCTTCATACGGCGCTCTGGAATCCCCTGAACGTGCATCGGATTCTCGGAAATATGGCCTTTGGTGGTGGCGTGGTGGCGGCGTATGCTGCGTATCGGTTCCTGTCGGCGAAGAATGATGAAGAGCGTGCCCATTACGATTGGATGGGATATATCGCGATGTCGCTGGGCGTGGCCTTCCTGATCCCCTTGCCGTTTGCCGGCTATTGGCTCATGCGCGAGGTGTATGCGTACCGTCAACAAATGGGAATTACCTTGATGGGTGGGCTGTTGGCTTGGTTGTTCATCATTCAGGCCACAATGATCGGTATTCTGTTTTTGACGACGAACTATTATCTCTGGCAAGCACTCGGAAGAATGACCGGGGGTGAGAGGTTCCAGCGTTATATCAAGTATTTTGTGTTCATTTTAGTCGTCGGACTGTTGGTCTTTATCACTCCCCATACCATCGTGATGACTCCGGCTGAATTAAAGGCCATGGGAGGCCAGCAGCATCCGGTGCTGGGGAACTATGGCGTGATGTCGGCTAAGAATGGGGGGATTAACGCGATTATCATGACCACCATCGCCAGTTTTATATGGTATCAGCGTGGCAACAGGGTGCCGGCGGTGAAGTGGGCAAAATTCGGAAATATCTTCCTGATCACCTTCTTCGTGGTGGCCCATCTGAATAATATTTGGGTGGCCTGTTACGGGTATTTCATCCCGGCGAACGTTCGAATCGGCCTCTCTGTTCCGCAGGTGGCCGGAACGCTCTCGTGCTTATTTTTCGGGTCAGCGTTAAATCTGGCGATGTTGAGTAAGTCCAGGGAACTCGGACCGATTCGATGGGGTCAGATCGCGCCACGATCACAGTATGCCTTGATTATGTTGGCAACGGCTTTCACGTGGATGATGGGATTGATGGGGTATATCCGGTCATCGGTGAGGTTGTTCTGGCACGTCAATGAGATTATGCGCGATAATTCACCTTGGGCGTATACGCATACCATTGGATTTGGCGCGAATGTGATTTCCTTTAACGTGTTGTTTTTCTGGATCACGATTCTCTTTGTCTTTTGGCTTGGAGCACTGGGGGCCAAGAAGGCGCCAGTTCCTGCGACGCAACCCGTTCCGGGTGCCGCGCCGCAACCTGCAACTGGTCATTAATCATTAACTTTGCATGAAATACGTGATGCTGAGGCTATCCTGAACGTAACAGTCAGGGTAGCCTCATTTGTGGAGGGGCAAAGTGGTTGAATTAATTACGGAAGCGATCTCGATTGGATGGCCGGCATTCGCCTTTTTGATCGGGCTTATGTTTTATTTTCAGGCTAAATCGAAAGACCCGGTTCAAAAGAGAAATGTCACGTTTAAGACGTTTATCGGTATCCTGTGCGCGTTCATGGCCTTTATGGCCATTGCGAATTACAAGAATAATTTCTACGGGGAAAGTCGTCTGCTGCCCGTCTCATTGGTGATGATTACTTGTTTGGCCTACATCATGGGTATTTATTTCACCAATATCGGGGCCCTGATGAAAATTGGCGGGTTCATGTTTTTCGTGGCCGCGGCGCTTTCCGGGTATGGCAATTGGTTGCCTCAGGTAGAGGGAGGATTCCCGCCACCGGAGGTGAAGCTGGACTTTCAGAGTATGACTCCCCAGCAACTGGGAGATGAGGGCGAAAAAATTATTTTCGGCGGTCTGGGACAAAGTAAGGTGCAGGGGGCTATCGGGAAAGGCCAGTGTCCCTTGTGCCATGGGTTCAATCAGGGATTCTTAAGTGAACGGGCTCCGAATCTTTGGGATGTTCCCGCCCGGGCGGAAGAACGGTTGAAGCACGAAAAATATCATATGAACGATCCTGCTGCGCGGGATACGGTGCAAAAAGAGGCGTTTGAGGGATCGGGGACAGCCACGACCGGTCAGGAATATATTGCCGAGTCGCATGCCTGTCCGAATTGTTTTGTCGTGCCGGGATTCGGCGTGAAAGGAACCAACGACACGGAAAGCCCCATGCCCAGAATTCACAAGCCGCCGATTTCGCTGACCTTGGGAGAATTGGCCGCGGTGGATACCTGGCTGTACGTTCGTGAAGGGAAGGAAGCCCCTACGTACGAGGAAATTCAAGCGTCGTATGAAAAATTCATTCCTGAAGGAGACCGTCCACAAGCGAGCGCCGACAGTGATGAAGCCGCAGGCGGCGTGTTGGCTACCGGTGAGGAACCTATTACGGATCTCTTCATGAAAGCGGGGTGCCCTGCGTGTCATACGATTCCCGGCATTAAAGACGCAGTGGGGAAAGTCGGTCCCTTGTTGATGGAAGGCAGTAATGCTCCCCAACGGCTGAAGGATCCCGGTTATAACGGACATGCGACGTCGACCCGTGAATATATCACCGAGTCGATTTTGAATCCCAGCATGTACGTGGTGAAAGATTTTCCGGACAACCAAATGCCGAAAGATTTCGGCCAAAAGTTAAGTGCGGGCGCCGTCAATAAAATCGTGGATTATCTGTCCAGTTTGAAAGAGGGACAGGATCCGCCTTCGATAGAAGATTTCAATTAATCCTTAAACTCTGTGATTCAGAAAACGGGAGTTTAATACGATGACCTGGTTAAAGTTAGTAGAAGGCTACATGCCGATGCAGATGATTTCGGAGTTAGCCGGTTCGATTTTAGTGTTTGCGCTGGTCAACTGGGCGCTGAATCGGGCGGGCATGGGGATTCCCAAGTTCTGGGCTGGGATAGGGGTCTGGATCTACATTCAGCTCTATCTGAAGTATCGCATTTATCCACCCATTCCGTTTAGTGTGCGAGCCATCTACGGCACGGTGTCGGGGTGCGGGATTTTCATGTGGGTGTCCGGCTCGGAAGGCGAGTGGCAGGAGTTCAAGCGACCGATTCTCAACGTGATGGACGGGATCAGCGGCTTTCACAAGGGGTTGCGCACGGCGGCGTTGATCGTGATTCCCTTGGCGTTGGGAGGCTTTGCGTACAACTCGTTCTTGCCGAGTTTTGAAGAACCGATCGAATTACGGACCGTGCATCCGGCGCCGCCGGCGACCACTAAAGTGCATGGCAAGACCTTTGTGCTGCAAGTGGTGGAGAACCCCTACCGGGTGAATAACGATGGCAAGTACGACCAGGCGTATACCGATGCCCGGATCGTGGAGCAATCCATGGGGCGGTTGATGAAGGACGTGAACGACCCGAACTATAATCCATGGGACCCCAACGCGGAGGGCTACACCAAATACGTGCGGGAAGGCGGCGAGATCTTCTTTCAGAACTGCCATTTCTGTCACGGGGACAACTTGAACGGGCGGGGGTTATGGGCGTATGCGTTCAACCCGATTCCGGCGAATTTCACGGATGCGGGCACGATCGCGCAGTTACAAGAGACGTTTGTGTTCTGGCGGGTATCGAAAGGCGGGATCGGGTTGCCGGGGGAAGGTTTCCCCTGGGCCTCGGTGATGCCCCCGTGGGAACAACACCTGACGGTGGATGAGATCTGGAAAGTGGTGATGTTTGAATATTGGCACACGGGCTACTATCCCCGGACCTGGGATTAGCGGAGAGGAGCGGAGACGAGCCATGAGCAAGAGTAGATATGGAATCAACGTAGCCCGGTGGGGCGTGTGCCTGGGGTTCAGTGTCCTGCTGGGGCTGGGGCTGCCTCTGAGCAGCATGGCCCAGGAGGACCTTCCGGAGGGCTTCAAGCAGCAAGGCTTACCAGCGCCTCTGCCGGCGGAGCAGATCGAAGCGGGCAAGCGGGTGTATTTTACCAAATGTGTGTGGTGCCATGGAGTCGAGGGGGCCGGAGACGGCCCGGGGGCGGTGCGGTTATGGCCGCGGCCGAGGAATTTCAACGCGGGCACCTTCAAGATCCGGCACACGGCCAGCGGGCAATTGCCCCTGATCGACCTGGACCTGCTGCAAACGGTCACGCACGGGCTGCCGGGCTCGGCGATGCCGTCGTGGGAAGGTATTCTCACCGAGCAGCAACGCAAGGACGTACTGGCGTTCGTGACCTCGCAATTGGTGCAGGACCGGTCGTGGCAAGACGAAGAATTTGAAGAATTTTTCGTGCTTGACCTGGAAGGGTTACCACCCAAGCCCGGGACGCCGGAATCCATTAAACGCGGATCGGAATTGGTGGTGGAGAAGAAATGTATCGAGTGTCACGGGCTGGAAGGCCGGGGCGACGGGAACGCGTTCAACCTCAAGGACGACTGGGGCTTCAGCATCCAACCGGCGGACTGGCACAAATGCTGGAACTTCAGGGGCAGCCGGCAAGATCCGTACAATGTGAAGAACATTTTCCGCACCTTCTCCACGGGGCTGAACGGCACCCCGATGCCGTCGTTCGCGGACAACACCAGTGTGGACGAACGGTGGGACATCGCCAACTACGTCAACTCGCTGTGTGAGCGGGAGCAGGAGATCAAAGCGCCGCAAGGCACGGTGACCGACGAGACCGCGCTCACTTTCTCGACCTCGCAGCCGTTGGGGATCGATCCGTTGACGGACAAGCCCAAGAGTAACTTTGTGGTTCCATCGAAATTCGTGGAAGGCGACCTCCCCACGGACGAAAACGACGAGCGCTGGAACCTGATTCCCCGGCGGTGGATCGCCATGGGCGGGCAGATTACACATAAGCCGAGGAACTTCGTGAACCGGATCGACGATATGTGGGTGCGAGCGTTATACAACGAGACGCATATCGAGTTCATGTTCCGGTGGGACGACCGGACCAAGAGCATTCAGGAGGATGAAGTGGACTGGGATCCCACGGAAGTGAACCTGGAGGATTATGGGGTGGAAGAGCAAGCCCCGCAGGGCACGACGTTTGAAGAAGACCCGTTCCATCAGGAATCGATTGCCGCCAAACAAAAAGACGGCTATGCCGTGTACAACGACGGGGTCGCGTTCCAATTTCCGATCAAATGGCAAGAACTCCCGGCACCCAGGAAGCCACGGTATTTCTGGGGGGACGAAAGATTTGCCGCCGATATTACCAAATGGACGGCGGATGGGACCCTAGGGGTGTATGAAGGCACGGGCTGGGATGAAGACTTCACCGAAGTCGACTTTCAGGAGGAAGTCGAAGTGGTGAAAGCCGAGTGGGCCAACGGGCAGTGGACGGTGATCGTGAAGAGGCCATTGAAGGGGGACTACGACGAAGTCGCGTACCTGGAGCAGGGCAAATACATCCCAATGGTGTTCTTTGCCTGGGACGGGCACAACGGGGACGTGGGCCGGAAGATGGCGGTGTCCGCGTTCTATTACCTGGTGATGGAACCCCCGATTCCGATGACGACCTATCTCTATCCTGGTCTCATTACCGTCGGAATCGTGATTATTGAAGGTTGGGTGTTAGGGCGGCGCGCCAATAAGCGCAAAAAAACCCAGGGACAGGCCTAGCTACGGGCTAGCGCCAAAAGCCCAAAAGGGGGGTGGAGCGGTCCACCCCCCTTTTTTTTGTTTAGCGGGTGACAATGTGATTCAAGAAATTTCAGGCGTGGTCTTAGCCGGTGGGAAGAGCAGAAGAATGGGGATGGATAAACGATCTTTATCCATTCATGGAAAACCGCTCCTGGACAGGGTACTCTCTGTTCTGCTTGATGTCTTCCCGGAAGTGCTGTTGGTGTTGGCTGAAGAGGATATATCAAGACAAGAGGATAGAATACAGATCGTTATTGATCTTGTCCCTGGATGTGCAGCCGTGGGTGGGCTGTATACAGGACTGTATTATTCCCGATATTCCCGAGTATTCGTTGTGGCCTGTGATATGCCATTTTTAGACCCGGCTGTCATTGAGCTTTTTTCCCAAAAAGTCGATGCAACGGATATTGTCCTGGCTCAATTGGTGAATGGGCTTCAGCCTCTGCACGGGCTGTATTCAAAAAAATGCCTTCCGTTTTTAAAGGAAATGATCGATAGCCAAGACCTTCGTCTTCAAAATATTGCCGACAAACAGGGTCTTACCGTGCATCGTATTCCCGAATCGGAGATCAAAGTTCTGGACCCTCAACTCCTTTCCTTTTTGAATTTGAATTCACCAGCCGACGTTGAACTCGCGAAAAAAATCAACCCTGGCTAATTCCCGTTCATAGGCGATTCATCGAACGGCAACCTGGTTTGATCATCTGGCCCGGAGCTGTTCAGCCGGACACACGCGCAACACACGCCGATGCCAGAAGCGCCCCTTTGCTTGCGAGGGCCGAAGAGGCTGTGTTAGATTCCCAGCCCACTTCCCCTTAAATCCCTGCGTATTTTTTCGATAGCGTCATGTCTGCCGGAATTATTCAAGAACAGGTTGCCTCTGCCATTACCAATGCCCTGCTGCAAGCGCAGCAACGGGGTTCCTTGCAATCAGCGCATTTTCCTCAGCCCGTGGTTGACTTTCCCAAGCGGGAGGAATGGGGCGATTTGTCTTCAAGTGTGGCCATGCTCATTGCGAAACAGGAAAAACGGCCACCGTTGGAAGTGGCACACGTGATCGCCGATCAACTCCAGGCTTCTTGTACTTTTCTGGAAAAGGTGTCGGTGGCACCACCCGGATTCTTGAATGTCACGCTCCGCCCGGATTGCTGGCTTTCGGTGCTCGAAGAGATTGAGCGAACGGGCGACCGGTACGGGCATAGCAAGATAGGACAGGGGCAACGAGTTCTTTTGGAATTTGTCAGTGCCAATCCCACGGGCCCGCTCCATATGGGACATGGCCGTGGGGCGGCCCTGGGTGAAGCCTTGGCCAGGTTGTTGCGAGCGGCAGGGTATGAAGTCGATAAAGAATATTATATCAATGATGCGGGTCGCCAGATGAAACTGTTAGCCGACTCGGTGTACGCCCGGTATCTTGAAATGCATGGCCGGGAGTGTTCTTTTCCCGAGGATGGCTACCATGGAGACTATATCAAAACCCTTGCCCAAGCGATGGATCGAGAGAAGAGCATCCACCTTTTGACCCTGAACCCGGAAGACGCACGACGAGAATGTGGCCAATGGGCCTCTCACGAACTCGTGCGAGCCATTAAAGAGGATCTTGCACAATTCGGGGTGGAGTTCGAGACGTGGTACAGCGAGGCGTCCTTGTTTTCTTCGGGGAGAATACAGGCAGCCCTGCATGATCTTGAACAACGGGATTTGGTGTTTACACAGGATGGCGCGACGTGGTTCCGGTCTTCTCGATTTCAAGATGAAAAAGACCGCGTGGTCTGCAAGCAGGATGGTGACTATACCTACTTGGCCTCGGACATCGCGTATCATTTTGATAAGGTACGTCGGGGCTACGAATGGTTGATTAATATTTGGGGTGCGGATCATCATGGATACGTCCCGCGCATGCAAGCCGTGATCAAAGCCTTTGGCTATGGTGACGATTGCTTACGGGTGGTCTTGGTCCAGATGGTGCGTTTGTTGCGGGGCGGGAAAAAAGTTGAGATGTCCAAACGGGCTGGAGAATTTGTCACGCTTCAGGACGTGGTGGATGAAGTAGGTGCCGATGCGGCCAAATTTTTTTTCCTGATGCGTCGTTCGGATACCCATCTTGAATTCGATCTGGAGTTGGCGAAAAAGCAGTCCGCTGAAAATCCCGTCTATTACGTTCAATATGCTCACGCGCGACTCGCCAGTTTATTCCGGACGGCCCAAGAACGAGGGTTTTTCGTGTCTTCGGTTGGCGGGGCTCCACTGTCCGCGTTGGTGCAGCCGGAAGAAATTCGGCTGATTAAACAGTTATCGAGTTTCCCCGGGTTGCTTGAAGCGAGTGCGAAGGCCTTGGAACCTCATCGCATCACGTTTTATCTGCTCGAACTTGCAGGATTTCTCCATGTCTTTTATTACAAGCATCGCGTCCTCCCGCCCAGAGTGGATGACGCCAAGGAGGAATCGTCCGGCGAACCCGATCATGACGAGGAATCGAGTGCATTGGTCCGGGAAGTCTTATCCCGGGAATTGACCATGGCCAGGTTAGTGCTGTTAAAACAAGTTCAAACGGTTATTAAAAATGGACTCCTGTTATTGGGCGTCAGTGCCCCGGAAAAAATGTAAGGATTTTGAGGACGTTGTGTGTTGATCATGAACCGGTTATCGAGTGTTGTGCAGCTTGTATGAGTGTCCGGTCGTTGACGAAACGTCGCGATGACTCGGGTGAGCGCTTATCGTGATTGTCTTCTCCGTTCTACGGCATGACCCGCAGAGCGCTGCCCGCTCCGCCGTTCTGGCCACCCCTCATGGCACCATTGACACCCCGGCGTTTATGCCCGTGGGCACGCTGGGAACGGTGAAAGGGATTGCGCCCGATGAGCTTCGGGGTTTGGGATTCGGATTGATGCTGAGTAATGCCTATCATGTGTACTTACGACCCGGTCACCGGCTCATTCAAGAGCAAGGCGGGCTTCACCGATTTACCGGATGGCAGGGTTCGATTCTAACGGATAGTGGGGGCTTTCAATTAGTCAGCCTTGCGGATTTGCGTCAGATCACGGATGACGGGATTTCCTTTCGATCGCATTTGGACGGGTCCGCACATCATCTCACGCCTGAGTTGTGTATGGAAATTCAAATGGCCCTGGGATCGGATATCATGATGACATTGGATGAATGCCCGCCGCATCCGTGTTCAAGAGAGCAGGCCCGGGTCGCGGTCATGCGGACGACGACGTGGGCGAAACGTTGTGCCGTGGCCGCACGTGGCCGGCAACAGGCTCTGTTTGGTATTGTGCAAGGAGCGCTGGATGCCGATTTTCGCCGACAGTCCGCCCGTGAGCTGGTTGAAATAGGATTTGATGGGTACGCCATCGGTGGTCTATCGTTGGGAGAAGATAAGCGTGCCTTGCTTGATATGCTTGAAGTTTCGGTCGACGAGCTTCCCTCGTCCCACCCTCGTTACCTGATGGGGGTCGGTCTTCCTGAAGACCTTGTCGAAGGTGTCATGCGCGGCGTGGATTTGTTTGACTGTGTGATTCCATCCAGACATGGGCGTACGGGATGGTTATTCACGACTCAGGGACGGGTCTTGATCAAACATGCTCAATATGCGAAGGATGAGGCACCGATAGACGGGCAGTGCGAATGTCCGGTCTGTCGGAAGTATTCCCGAGCCTATCTGCGGCATTTGTATCTGTCGAATGAAATGTTGGGGGTGCGACTCAACACCATTCATAATCTTTGGTATTATCAAAAACTTATGGAGACGATGCGTTCAGCGATTCAATCAGGAGCCTTTCTCTCATTTCGCCGGAACTTTTATGAACAACGCCGTCATGATGCGAAAAGTGCTTCGTATGCCGAACTGGTAGGCGTCGGTGATCCGATGGCTGCCGAGGGATCGAAAAAAGGAAAGGATGGGTGAATGGGAATGGAGATGGCCTCGATAGCTTGGGCACAGGCAGGAGGGGCTCCGGAGGGAGCAGCGGGGTTGTTTTCTCTGGTTCCTTTCATTTTGATTTTCGTGGTGTTTTATTTTTTGTTGATCCTGCCGCAGCAGCGGAAGCAAAAACAGCATAAGGAGATGTTAACCAAGTTGAAGAAGGGCGATAAAATTATTACGTCCGCCGGCATGTGGGGGTCCATTACCCGGTTGGATAAAGACACTGCTACCGTGCAAATCGATGATAATACGAAAGTGAAGGTTCAACGTGAGAATATTGCCCGGTTACGGACGGATGAAGAAGGGTAGAGGACAAAAGGCAACAGCATGAAAAAAATTCGTGGCCGCTTATTTCTTGTTTTGTTCCTATCCGTGGTTTCGTTCTATCTTTTTCTCCCTTCTTGGCCGGGGCTTTATGACCGGATCCCGGAGAGCGTCAAGTGGCTGATCCCCCCTCGTGGAGTATCGCTTGGTCTCGATCTGCAAGGCGGTATTCATCTGGTGTTGGAGGTGGAAGAGGATCGAGCCGTCGAGATTGCCATCGACCGTGCCGCCAAAGCCATGCAAGACCTGTTGACCGATAAAGACATTGCCTTCGACAAAATTGAAAGAGTCGGTGGCCTCCAGGTGAAACTTGATGTATCGAAAGACGGAACAATTGAAGAAACCGCAGAGCTTATTCGCGATGAGTTCCCCTCTTATTTCCAGGTTTCCCGTGAGAGCCGGACCTTGGTTGTGGAGCTGCTCACCAGTGAAGTTGATCGGATCAAGAACGCTGCCATCAATCAAGCGTTGGAGACGATTCGGAATCGAATCGATCAGTTCGGCGTCACGGAACCGCTGCTGCAACGCCAGGGACGCACGGAGTTGGTGATCCAGCTTCCCGGAGTCAAGGATCCCGAGCGGGCGAAAAGCTTGATTCAGGATACGGCCTTGCTGGAGTTCAAGATGCTCGATGAGGACAATCAACCAGGGCTCGGGTTGCCCGTGCAAGTCCAACGAAGTGAAGAGTCGAGCATTCGAGAGAAATTTGCCGACAAGGTTCCCGAGGGTTCGGAAATCTTGTTTGAATCCATCCCCGATTCCAAGGACGAGGTTCCGATATTCAGTCGGCCGTATCTTGTTCGAAAAGGGGCGGTGTTGACCGGAGACGTGTTGCAGGATGCACGCGTCAATTATACCGAATTCAGCGAAGTGTACGTGGGGGTGACGTTCGACAGCAAAGGCGCGAAAGAATTCGGACGGATTACCAGCGCTAACGTTGGAAAGTTCATGGCGATCGTCCTGGACGGCACGGTCTATTCGGCGCCCCGTATTAACGAACCGATACTCGGCGGACGGGCTCAGATCACCGGAAACTTTACCACGGACGAGGCGAATGACTTGGCCATTGTCCTCCGAGCGGGTGCGCTTCCCGCACCGATGAAAACGATACAGGATCTGACGGTGGGGCCTTCGTTGGGACGGGATTCCATTGAGAAGGGCCTCAAGACCACGATGCTTGCCGGCATGATCGTGTTGATCTTTATGGTCTTCTATTACCGAATGTCCGGCGTGATTGCGGATGCGGCCTTGGCTTTGAATCTCATCTGTTTGTTGGGTGCGTTATCCGGACTCAATGCCACGCTGACGTTACCGGGTATCGCGGGCATTATTTTAACGATCGGGATGGGGGTAGACTCCAATATTTTAATTTTTGAACGCATTCGGGAAGAACTGAGGCAGGGACGCCCCGTCCGGTTGGCGGTCGATGCGGGGTATGATAAGGCCTTCTTAACGATTGTCGACTCCCACGTCACCACCTTGATTACCGGGTTGGCGTTGTTTGTATTCGGGACCGGGCCCATCAAAGGTTTTGCCGTGACCCTGTGCCTGGGCATTGCGATCAATCTGTTTACCGCGTTAATCGGGACCAAAGTCGTCTTTGATCTCATCAATCGACGCAAGCTCGAACGGTTGAGCATTTAGCATAGCTTGAGGTTGAACATGTTGGAAATTGTTGGAAAAACGAATATCGATTTCATGGGGAAACGCCACGTGGCCTTCGGTGTCTCAAGCCTGCTGGTACTCGTTGGATTGATCGCTCTCATTCAGATCGGGACTGGAGCCGCCAATCTCGGAATCGACTTTGCCGGTGGCACGGCCGTCCAATTGAAGTTTGAGAATGCGATCGGGATTGAACAGGCCCGTCAGGCACTTGGCAAACATGGACTCCATGAAGCGGAGCTCCAGGAATTTACCCAGGACCATAAACTCCTGATTCGAGTGAAGACGGAAGGCACGCTTGAACACAAGGTTGCGGAAAGAATCGTGGAGGTGTTCGAAGAGGAATTCAGTTATAACAAATTCGTGGTCGATTCCAGTACGGAAATCGGCCCGACGATCGGGCACCGTCTGCAACAGGACGCTTTGCTGGCGATCACCATTTCCCTGATCGGGATCATTCTCTACGTGGCCACGCGTTTTGAACTGCGATTCGGGGTTGCCGCGGCGATTGCGACCTTTCATGACGTGTTGGCCGTCCTGGGCATCTATTATCTTCTCGACAAAGAAATCACTTTATTGGTCGTGACCGCGTTGCTGACCTTGGCCGGGTACTCGCTGACCGACTCCGTTGTGGTCTTCGACCGCATTCGAGAAAATCTTCGTGCCCGGCGACGTGATTCCATCTTGACCATTATCAATGCCGGGATTAATCAAGTGCTCACCAGAACCTTGATCACGACCCTGACGGTGGTGTTGGTGTTAGTTCCCTTGACGATGTTTGGGGGTGAAGTACTCCATGATTTTTCTCTCGCGCTGTTATTGGGAGTGCTCATCGGGACGTATTCCTCCGTGTTTGTGGCGAGTCCTCTTCTGTTGGTTTGGCCGGGTGGGAAAGGCCGGTTGTTAAGTCGAGGCGCCTAGGCTCACCGCTGTCTCGTGTGGCAATCCTTGACAAGGGTTGACCTCTCTGAAAACATTCTCTTGAACATTGATACGTGACGCACCAGTCCGTCTTTTGAGGTATCACGGCAATGAAACGGTGGATTTGGTCACAGAGTCTCCAGCGCAAAACGATTCTCGGAATGGTGCTGGTCGGACTTCTCCCCCTTACCCTTTCGCTCTTTCTGACTTACGTGGAGGAGCGCCGGGCCCTTCGAGAAATTACGGGTTCGAACTTTAAGGGCATTGCCGTTGAAGTGGCGAGAAAAATTGAGACTCAAATCATGCGGGGTATTAATGAGTCTCAACAGTTGGCCACGATTCCCTTTATTCGTGCCGCGGTGAAGGAGGCGAACCGGAGTTACGAAGGGAGAGATCCCGAAAGAATCAAGGCCTTTATCGATGAATGGAAAGAACGGTGGCTGGCTCGAAAAAATCCTCATGAATTTCCCGTCTTCGTGAACCGGATTGCGACGAATTACCTGGTTGACTGGCACGCCGTCAGAAAGTCCGACTATTTGGGGATATTGGTGACCGATAACCAGGGAGCCTTGGTCCTCAGTTCCTTGCCTCAAGTGAGATTTTACCATGGTGACACGGAATGGTGGGAAGCCGCTTTTCAGCAGGGACACGGTCAGATTTACGTGAGCGATTTGACCTTTGATCCATCCTTTGGAACCCATGTGCTGAACGTGGCCGTTCCTATTTTTGATCAAGGCCGCCATCAGGCGTTGGGGACCGTGAGTATTTTGCTTCGCCGGGATTCATTGTTTCGTTCAATTTCCGAAGTGACGGCGGGCGTCACCGGCCATGCCATGCTCATCGACGTGGATGGGACTCCCTTGATTTGTCCGGTCTTGTCGCTGGAGCAACACACCGTGAATCCGGTCATGGTGGCTGCCATTAACGAAGATCGGGCGGGATGGGTCCAAGTGACGCAGGATACCCATGGAGCGAAGGATTCCCTGGTTGGGTATGCCCATTTACGGATTCCGGAAACGTTGGCTTCCGAAAGTTTTCGGGGCAGACAGTGGCTGACGATTGTTCGGCAGAATCCCGAGGAGACCTATGCTCCCCTGCAACAATTACTGGTGAAGGTGGCGATGTATGGCGTCGTGGTGTTGGGCATTTTGTGGTTGGCCGGACTCATTGTGGCTCGAAAAATCGTGAGCCCGATTCAAACCTTGCATGAAGGCGTGCAGCGAATCGACGCGGGGAATTGGGATCATCCCCTCGTGCTGAAGACCGGCGATGAAATTGAAGCGCTTGCCAATGCTTTTAATAAAATGGCGGTCAACCTGAAACAGTCGTTTTCGCAGTTGAATACGCAAATGGAAGAAATCCGTCTTCTCGAAGAACGGTACCGTGATCTGATCGAGAATTCTCCCGAGATGATTCATCAAATCGACAAAACCGGGCGTTTTGTTCACGTCAATGAAACCGAATTGGAAAAATTAGGATTCACATTGAGAGAAATGCTCTCGATGCATTTGTGGGACATTCTCCCTTCCGAGAGGAAAGCGGAAACGCTTGAATACGTGAAGCGGTTGCCCCAGCAACCACGGAGCACGATTGAAACGGTGTTTCTCACGAGACAGGGTACTCCGATCGACGTCGAGATTCACTCCACGGCCCTGATTGATTCGGAAACGGGTGACCTGGTGCACACGCGTGCGTTTGTCAGGGATATTACCGAACGGAAAGTCCTTCAACGACAGATTGATTGGCATACCACCCAGTTGGAGCAGGAAGTGGCGGCCCAAACGCAACAACTCTCCGAATCGGAAAAGCGGTATCGTGTGCTCTTTAATCGCTCCGCGGATTCGATCTTTATGGTGAACCCATCAGGTCATATCGTTGCCGTGAATGAACGCGAACAAGAGGTGCTTGGCTATACACAAGCCGAATTGCTCTCTCAATCCTTACTGATGCTCGTGCCGGACTCATACAAAGAAACGGTCATGCAGTTATTGGAAACGGTGGTTTCTGATGAAGAAAAAGTCCCGGCTACCGAATTGGAGGTGTTTGATGCCCAACACATACTGCGAGCGGTGGAAATGGACGTGATTCGCGTGGGAGAAGGCGCGACGTTGTCGATTATGGTGCAACTTCGTGACATTGCGGAGCGAAAACTGTTGGAAGAGCAACTCCAGCGGCATAGTGAAGAACTTGAGGGGAACGTTCAGGCACGGACGCGGGAGATTCAGGAAACGCAAAAGTACTTGGAAAGTCTGCTTGAAAATGCCAACGACGTGATTTACACCCTCGATCGCGATCAGCGATTTACCTATGTCAACAGCAAGGTGGAGAATTGGGGGTATCGCAAAGAAGATCTGCTGGGGCGACCGTTTTTGACCTTACTCGCGAAGCGCCACCGCGGGCGTCGTCTGAAAGATATTCTCGAGCTGGAAGTCAAACAGGAATATGAAGTGGAGGTGATCAGTCAAAACGGGGAACTCCGGTCGGTGCTCGTGAGTGTCTCGCCCCTGGAAAATGAACAGCACAGCGTGGTGGGCGTCCTGGGTATTGCCCGGGACATTACGGACAGAAAGCTCATGGAACAGCAATTTCGAAACACCGAACGACTGGCCTCCGTCGGGAAGCTGGCTGCCGGGGTTGCACATGAAATCAACAACCCGTTAGGCGGGATTTTAAATTGTCTCTATAATATTCGGAAAGGGACGTTGCCGGCCGAGCGTCAGGAAGAATATTTCACGTATATGGAAGACGGCCTGCGACGCGCGCAAAAGATCGTTCGGCAATTGTTGGATTTCTCTCAACAACACGAGCCTGAATTTTCCATGAATGACATGAACGGACTGGTCGATCGCGTCCTGGTCCTGACGAATCACGCCATTGTCGAGAAAGGGCTTCAGTTACACAAAGTCTATGACAATGGCCTGCCGCCGCTGTTTGTCGATCCGCAAATGATCGAACAGGTGTTGACCAATTTGATTCTCAACGCCGTTCAGGCGACCGACGAGGGAGGGTCGATCATCCTGCAAACCCGGATGGTCCACGAGCGTTGTGAGATCGACGTGGGGGATACCGGGTCGGGCATTCTCCCTGAAGTCCGTCCTCATATTTTCGATCCTTTTTTTACCACGAAAGGCACGGGCGAGGGCACGGGCCTGGGCTTGTCGGTGAGTTTGGGTATCGTCGAACGACACGGCGGGCAACTGACCGTGGAAAGTGAAGTCGGGAAGGGAACCGTCTTTACCGTGGGCCTTCCCTTGAGTGCCAACAGAGTCGTGCTGGCCAAGGTCTCCTGATGACGCGATCGGTTTTAATCATTGATGATGAGCCGCTGATGCGGTTGTCCATGTTGGATGCGCTCAAAGCCGAGGGCTACCAGGTCCAGGAGGCATCCAATGGTGAGGAAGGCATTCACAAAACCAAAACGAATCGATACGATTTGGTGATCACCGATTTGAGAATGCCCGGGAGTGACGGTCTCCAGGTCGTACGGGTGTGCAAGGAATATTCTCCTGAAACCGAGGTCATTGTGATTACCGCACACGGCTCGGTTGATACGGCGGTCCAAGCCATGAAACTTGGAGCCCATGATTACGTCACCAAGCCTTTTTCCATGGATGAATTGTTGCTGACGGTGGATCGAGCGACCCAGGTCCAGGCGTTGCGGCAGGAGAACACGGCCCTTCGACAGGAACTCGAGGGAAAATTCAATTTCGACGGCATGGTCGGCAAAAACGAGCAGATGCGGCAGGTATTGGAAAAAGTCAAACTGGTGGCCACCACGGATGCCACGGTGTTGATTGTTGGTGAAAGCGGAACAGGGAAAGAAGTCGTTGCGAACGCCATTCATCGAAACAGTCCACGCTGCGGACAAGCCTTGATTAAAGTCAGCTGTGCGGCCTTGCCGGAAACCCTGCTGGAAGCCGAATTGTTCGGGCATGAGAAAGGGGCTTTTACCGGAGCCTTGAAGCAACGCCTGGGTCGGTTTGAATTGGCCCATAAAGGCACCTTGTTTTTAGACGAAATCGGGGAAATCGCTCCGATGGTCCAAGTCAAGTTACTCCGGGTCTTGCAGGAAAAGCGGTTTGAACGGGTAGGAGGCATGGAGACGATTGCCAGCGACGTTCGGCTGGTCTGTGCCACGCAAAAAAATTTAAAGGAGGAAGTCGAAGCCGGACGATTTCGAGAAGATTTGTTCTATCGTCTCAACGTTGTGCAGGTTGCCCTTCCGCCCCTGAGGGAACGAAAGGAAGACATTCTGATTCTGGCGAATCATCTTCTGCAACGGAGTACGAGTCGGATCCCGTGTGCCAAAAAAGGCTTTTCTCCCTCGGCTCAGGACGTGCTCCTCCGTTATTCCTTTCCGGGAAACGTTCGTGAACTGGAAAATACGATTGAGCGAGCGGTGGCGTTAGCGCAGGAACGGGACGAAATTCAGGTGTGGGATCTCTGTGGCCAGACCGGTTGTCCTTTTTTAGGGGGGGCGTTGCAATCCGGGTGCGGGTTTTGTCAGGAAGGGTTATCGAACGTCACGAACACCCAACAAAAAGGCTCGCTTGCTGAAGTGCGAGAACGGTGTGAACGGGAATATATTTTGACCGTGTTGGCGCAGGAAGGATGGAGTCGAACCGCGACGTCAAAATCCTTGGGCCTTTCGCGAAAAGCCTTGTGGGAAAAATGCAAACGATACGGTATTTCAACCCCCGATGACGGTGAGGAGTCGTCAGATTAAAGAGGGGCTGGCGATGCGTTCAATCTTCTGACCCGTCCCCTCCTTTCCACAGTTTCACCGTGCGGTCCCAGGAGGCGCTGGCGAGATACCGGGCGTCCGGAGAGAAGGCAATGCCCCGGACGGGTCCTTTGTGGTCTTTGATCACGCGAACCTGTCTTCTGGTCTGAATGTCCCACATCTTAATGGTGTGGTCGTCGCTACAGCTCACCAGGAGTTTCCCATCCGGAGAAACGAGCAAGCCTCGAACCCATTCAGCGTGGCCTTTAACGGAGTGGGTCTCTTTCATGTCGGGCATCTCAAAATATTTGATCGCCGTGTCCCGACTGGCGGTGATCATGGTCTTTCCATCCGGCGTAAACGCAATCGCTCCGATCCAATATTCCATCGGTTTTTGGAACGCGCCAAAGTCATCGACATAAAAACCTCGCTGTTCGGTCTCTTCATCGTCGGGCTCATCACGCCAATGGCCGTTATGCACGAGTCTCTCTTCTCCGCTGGGCAGGACTTCGTACAATTTCAATTTGCCGATGTCGCTTCCGCCTACCAGATGAATGCCATCGGGAGAAAACGCCGTGCAGACCGTCCAATGGTGATCATATTGATCTTTGCCGAGGAGCGTCATGACTTCGGTGCCCGTGGTGACTTCCCAGATTTTGATATCTTTATTCTGTCCGGCCCTGGCCAGCATCAGACCATCCGGGGAAAAGGAGAGGCTGGCGACCGCGTGATCATATTGGGTAAAAAGAAGCCGTGTCGTTTCCCCCGTATGAGGGTTCCAGAGTCGGATGGTTCTGTCGTCACTGCCGGTTGCGAGTATCTGGCCGTCGGGACTGAAGGCGACTTGCCGTATATCGTTGGTGTGCCCTTTCAGGGATTTGAGAAGACGACCGGTTTCAATTTCCCAGATGCGAAGGAAACGATCCGCGCCTCCGCTGACGAGCGTCAATCCGTCAGGGGCATACGCCACGTCCCAGACGCCGTGAGAATGTCCCCGAAAGGTCCGGACTTCCTGTATGCCTGCTTTCCAATATTCCAGGGCATCGATGGGCGGCAATTCAGGTTTCGGTTCTTCCGTGAACGCCGAGGGTGCAATGTTTGGAGACGGGGGTTGATTCATAACACGAACGTCCTTTCAGCGTGATCCATATTCCCGGGGGGCTTGCGTATAAAAAAAAGGCCTGACTATAATGCTTGCGACGTTTCCGGAAAAGGATACTAGCGAGCCGTTACATACGTCGTCAAGCAGGGACGGGATGCGACACCAGACGTTTCCCATGCTTGTGGTCACGGTCTTTCAATGCAGAAGTCGAGACAGGTAAGGAGTGAAAGGATGGAAATTCGATTTCAGCCGGCCTTGCTTCAAGAGGTCATTGATTCTTTTGCCGAAAAAACCGAGCGTGAGGGAGACCCCACCTATTACAATGAGTTCCATGAATTAGCCGATCCGGTTTACGAGAAATTTTCCTTGGACGACCGGGAGCCTGAATTCAAGAAACTCTATCAATACCTCTTTGCCAAGTGGGGCTTTGCCGATATCTTGAGAGAGGGCTTTGAGGAATTTTCCGACTTGAAGGAAAAGGTCGGCATTGTCCTCGTTCGAGGCGTGTTGAAAGAAGATCAGGAAGGTGTGGACGTCCTCAGAAAATGGGGAACCGTGGAAGAGAAACTGGCTCGTCAATTTGAAGAAAAAGGTCAAAAGGGCGTGGGGATTAAACTGATCCCTCGACGGTTTTACGATCCGGCCATCAACCGGTATCTTCGCCATGAGTTGACGCATATCTCCGATATGCTGGATTCCGTTTTCGGATATGACCCCGACACGAAAGTTGGCATGAATCCGGGTGAAGAACATCTCCTCCTGAATCGGTATCGCGTGCTGTGGAGTTTGCACGTGGATAGTCGGATTGCCCGGCTGGGGAAGGAACCGATGTTCAGTCGGGAATACCGCTTGCGGGAATTTCGTTCCTGGTACCGGAAGATCCCTCCCACACAAGTTGAATCGGTATTCGAAGGGCTTTGGCAGACGGAATATTTCACCCATGCCGAATTAGTGGAAATGTCTCAAGATACCATCCGGGTGATGGAACGGGCGGTTGAAGTCGAAGAAGGGGAACTTCCCTCGGATGTTCCTGCCAAGCCCATACTGATGCCCGGGTTTCCGTGTCCTCTCTGTCGATTTCCCACCTATTCCTGGGTCGAGGATCTTGAAGAAAAAGTTGAACCCTACGTGCTGGATTACATCAGAGAAAATCATCCGGGATGGGACGTCGAGTATGGTGCGTGTGACCGTTGCGTGGAGGTGTACAGACTTCGTGCCGCCGGTGTTGTCTAGGAGATGAGGCCATGCTGGTACGCCTCCCGTGTGGCGAAGTCGATACGGTGTCGAGAGAACGAAGCGCTCCAGTGTTCAACCAGCAACACGTTGACCGCATGAAAGAAGGGCCGGTGCATGGCACAATCTCCTCCAGGGTCCTCCAAAAATCCTGAGCCGTCCTATGGGCGAAGGAATTTTCTCAAACAGAGCGTCGTTTCCCTGGGTGTCACGGTGCACGAGTACGTCAAGCATCGGGACGCGGAAGACGGCAAGGAGGAAAAACCGGAGAAAGTACGAACCGATTGGTTGCGGCCCCCCGGTGCCCTCGAAGAAGCCCAATTCCTTGAGAGTTGTACGGGCTGCGGAGAATGTGTCGATGCGTGCCCGCACGAGAGTATTCGCGTCCTCGAAGACAAGCCTGTCTCCGACGTTCTTTCTCGGAGGGAGACCCCCGTCATCTATCCTGATGAACAACCATGTTACCTCTGTGAGGATTTTCCTTGCATTGCCGCTTGTGAACCAGAGGCGCTTCGGCCGGTCGGCACCCTCAAAGAAGTCAATATGGGCATTGCCGTTGTTTCTCAAAGGGTTTGTACGGCCGGGCAAGGCTGTAACGCTTGTGTAGCCCAGTGCCCGACGCGGGCCCTTGCGATGGATTTTGCTTCTCTGTCCATTCGGGTTGAGAGGGACCTGTGTGTCGGGTGCGGGATTTGCGAACATATTTGTAAGACGGTGAATGATCATATCGCGATAAAGGTCGTTCCTGCGAGGTTAGAGACATTGTCTTAAGTTGAGAGGCGTATCTGTCTCGACTGCCCAAGAGGAAACGGTCAAAAAACACTGGAAATTTTAGGCGTTCGGCCTTATATTTTTAACTGGTTTTAGAACTTGACTTCGATAAGCAGTTGGCCTATTATCTGTCTCCACTTCTGGTTGAGGGAAGTTCCAGGAGGATCTTTGGGTATTGCGAAGCACGGGAACAAAAGCCAAGCCTGTTCCTGTTGAGAGAAGAGGAGGTTTATGGCTACGAAAGTCACGGAAGAACAAGACGGAGGTTCATCAACCGCTTCCGTCACTCAACAAGTTGGGTCGTCCTTGAAAGATTCCCCGGCCGTTGAGCGTGCTTTAGCGAGAAGCAAGCTATATCTTCTTCTGTCCTGGAGTTATCTGTATCCCGAAGATGATGAATTTTTGGATTATCTGCAAAGTGGAGAGTTGGCTGAGGATGGACGAGCCGCACTCGATAGTTTGAGAGCGGCCTTGCCGACTCCCATTGATCAGGAAACCGAAGAAGTCTTACAGGGGATTGCGGGACATTTCGACGCGGTGGAGAATTGGGTGTCATCGGAGGGCATCAATTGGGGTATCCAAGACCTGAGGGATGAGCATCGAAGGGTGTTCAGTAACGTCATCGCCTTGGACTGTCCACCGTATGAAACCCTGTTTGGTAATGATCACGTGTTTGGCCAATCTTACGTCATGGGAGATATTGCGGGATTTTATTCGGCTTTTGGTGTTCAGCTTGCGCAAGACATCCACGAACGTCTGGACCATTTAAGCGTGGAACTTGAATTTTTGCATTTTCTGGCATACAAAGAATCTTATGCGTTGTGCCATGATGGCCCGGAAAAACTCAAAACGGTGATAGAGGCCGAGAAAAAATTCGTGAAAGAACACGTGGGAAGATGGGTTCCTTTATTTTCCGGCATGTTGAAGAAAAAAGCGGAGTATGGTTTCTATAAAACCGTTGCGGATTTAACTGCCCAATGGGTGGCTTTCGAAATTGCCTATTTGGGCGTGAGTCCTCAACCCTACTCCGAAACAGACTATCGCCCGGCTAATTTTGTCTCTCCCGAAGGGTTGTCTTTTGAATGTGGAGCGCAAGATAAAGGAAATGAGCTCAGTCTCTTGATGAATGAGGTGGGGGCTCAGGAATATTTGGATAAAGAGAAACCGGAATCGGGTCAATCAGGTACGGCGTAGACCCGAGACCGTGGAGATGTGCGACGAAGTGTCGTGTATGAGTAGTATCCGTAGTGCAGTTTTAGAGGAAGTAGGCAGTTCGCAGTCATTTTGCTTTAATCTTTATCAAAGGAGGATGCGTCATTATGAGAGTGGTGCAGACGCGTAACAAAGGATTGGTGTTCGGCATTCTTCTCTCTGCCTTGGTCGTCGGCGTGATGTTGACGATGGGGCAGGTCCCTTTGGCCGTCAGTCAACCGGTGACCATTCCGGTGGGCAGCATTAGCGGGCCTATCCCGATGGATGCAGCCAACCCGGTGTGGGAAACGGTTCCGGGGATTGTGGTGCCCTTGAGCGGCCAAACGATTACGACCCCCATGCATCACAACATCTCGGTGAAGACCGTCATGGTCAAAATGGCCACCAACGGCAAGGATATTGGGGTGTGGGCCAACTGGGGGGATCAAACCCTGAACAACACCGTCATCGGCCCGCAGGATTTCCGGGATCAGGTGGCGGTACAATTTCCCGTCCAAACGTCCGGGGCGCCGCCGTTCCAATGTATGGGGCAATCCGGGGGCACCGTGAACATCTGGCGGTGGAACGCGGAATGGCAACGGGACATGGGCGCGGGCGTGGCCGGGATGTGGGACGTGGATCAGCAATATCCCTCGATCGCCTGGGACTTTTACTATGAAGAGCCGGCGGGCGGCGTGACCTATCCGGACCGGATCGGCCGGAGTTTGGGGCCGTTCAATCCGGGGATTTGGTCGGGCAACATTTTATCGGATCCGGATCTGCGGGCCAGTTCGGTGGAAGATTTGAACGCGAACGGGTTCAGCACGTTGACGACGCAGGCGTCGCAGGACGTGATGGGGAATGGCCTGTGGGAACCGTACGGCGCGTTGAAGGGCGGGTGCTGCAGCGGCCCGACGTGGCGCGTGGTGATGAAGCGGGCGTTGACGACGAATGACGCGAACGACGTGCAATTCGGGGCCGGGGCGAGCATCCCGGTGGCGTTTGCGGTGTGGGACGGCCAGAACGTGGAGCGGAACGGCATGAAGGGCATCTCCACTTGGTTCACCGCCAAGATGCCGTAACACCGACTGCCGTAGGACAAACACCAAAAGAGCCGCTAACCAGTGAAGGTTA
>JAHRAK010000095.1 GCA_020027535.1 Nitrospirales bacterium | reverse complement strand
TTCTTCCGTACGTCGAGAAATGAAGATGGTAGATCAATCGAGAAAGTCGCTTTCCGGTGCCGTCTTCGTTATTATGGGGAAGTGATTTCTGCATTGCTTCGTACAAGCCGCACGTTCGCACGAGTGAGAACTTGAAAAACCAGTCCACGATTTTTTCCTCCATTCTTGAAAATCCGGCGAGTTTCGCGCTTAAAGGCAACCGGGTGCTTGTTGCGAAGGCGTCGTCGGAAAGCCTGACGTGCAAACAACTGGTTACCGGCCACGTGGTGGTGTACGGCCCGCTGGGTCGGCGAATTCTATTGACCGATCCCGACGGTCACCCGCTGCATGAATGTGAGTGGACAGAACACCACGACGGTACGGTCCATCTGGTGTCGGCACGGCTCTATTTGGACTGGGGGCAATGGGTGGGCCTGAAACCCAACGGGTTGGTGAACGCCATGAACCTGAATCTGACGACCCGTTCCGAGTGGCAAACCCTGACCCGGCAGGATCTCCGCATGATGGCTTCCCGGGCCATGGGCGTCGCCGTCGAAGAAGTGGAGTTTTTTTATGTCGATGATGATCTCGTGCTCGATCGGACCGGACAGGCCACGATTCATCAACGGAAGGATGCGTTCTATGTGTTGGAGGATGGCACCTGGGACCGGGCGCAGTTCATGTCCTGCATGAGTGCGATGCATTGGGCAAGCATCGATTACCTGCCGGTGGTGGAATTGTTCAAATCATTGTTGCCGGGAACGGGGAGCGCCGCGTTTGAACTGATCCGCGGGCTGTACGACGATCAGAACCCGCAAAATCCCAGGGCCTTGCAGTACCGGGGCATCCCCACCTATCCGTCGGCAGCGGCTTTCGGGCTATTCAGCAATTTTTTTACGGCCACGCACCAAGGCGGAGACAATCCTTTTTCCGTGTTCATGGATTCACCCCGGTCGCATGAGGTCGATTGGTTGCCGAATCCGCATCCGCCCGTGCGTTACGTGGACCCGCGCCATCGGATTTGTCTGACAGTCAAACAGGGAGCCGTGCTCAAGGTGACGAAAACGGATGACGCCGATGGGCTTCCGTTTGCGCCCTCGAATCAACAGGGGTTCGCTCCCTGTGGGAAACGAATTGCCGTGGACTCCGATCACTTGTTCTTGTATGACCACAAGACCTCACATGAGATTGCTCTACAGCCAGCATGGGGGATCACGCACCAGGTGGAACGTCAGGCAGGCAACCAAGCTGTTGTGAACACGGAACATTCCTGGGAAGGGTTTTTCCCCGGTGGCGTTCCCGTCGTGTCGCCCCAGGAAGCGTACTCGGCCGTGCTGCTCTATCCGGAAGATGAGTCGCCGATCGATGACCTCGCGAGCCAACCCTTTGTGGCTGATTTTTTGAACGACTTCATCGAGCAGGATCAACGCCTGGCTGTCCAGGTCGGGCAATTCGGCCACGTTCTCATTCACGGGTTCGACGGGGTCATCGGCTCCCTGCTGGCTTTCGACCGGCCCCGGCCCACGACCATCGTCTATTCACGTGGGGCCTATGCCCAGAAACACGCCCAAGCGGCATGGAACCAATTGGCCAGGGGCAACCGGTTGGACTGGCAGGAATCCTATCTTTTCTTGAGCGAAGAAGTTTTCCGTTACGGCGCGTCCGCGTACGACCTCATGTACGTCTGGCTGCCGTTTGCTTCGTATGACGATGCGGCACGACTACAAGATCACCTGCGTCGGATCAGTGACGCCCTCCGCCCCAACGGATTGGCGTTTCTTGCCGGGCCGGATTCGCTGTCTTCCTTCGTCACCGGGCTTCCGTTGGACATCGGATTCGGCGATCTTGTTGCCAATTTGCAGCCTTTTCACATGCATCAATCCATTTTGCCGAAGGCCACGTTGAATCCCCGTTTATCCGTCTGGATCCTCAAAAGATCGTAACGCCGCTTCGACAGGAAGTCCTTGACTAAACCGTTCTGACCTTTTAGTATGAAGATACCTTTAATGCTCATCCTGCGAGGTGAGAAAGGAGTTCTTCATGATTACGTGTTCGGGCAAATCCTGCCCTACATCCGTTAACCTTCGTCTCGTTTAGCGAGAGGAAGGTTTTTTTTGCACTGCTGAACGTTATGTCGGGACCCAATCACCACCACGAATCCGTCATCATGGACCGTCATGAAATGACACGAGCCCTGACCAGGATTGCCCATGAAATTCTGGAACGGAACAAAGGGTGTCATGACGTCGGTCTGGTCGGCATCCGCACCGGCGGGGTCTATCTGGCTCAACGGTTGAAGCAACTCGTTTCTCAAATCGAGCAAACAGAGGTTGTCCTGGGGGAACTTGATATTACGCTCTATCGGGACGATCTGGCCTTGCGGAAAAATCAACCTGTTCTCAAGAAAACGGATATCCCGTTTCATATTTCGGATCTCAAAATTATCCTGGTCGATGACGTGTTGTTTACGGGAAGAACCATTCGCGCCGCCATGGACGGACTCATGGATTTGGGCAGGCCGGCTGAAATTCAATTGGCGGTGTTGGTCGATCGGGGACATAGGCAACTGCCCATTCGAGCCAATTACGTGGGGAAAAATATTCCGACTGCCAAAGATGAAAATATTCGAGTATTCCTCGAGGAATTGGGTGAAGAGGACCGGGTGTCCAAGCTCATCGATGCGGAGGGGACGGCGTGAGTTTCAAACGAAAAGATCTGCTGGGGCTAGGCTCATTGTCTCAGGAAGAAATGGCCTTGATCCTCGAGGCGGCAGAGCCGTTTAAGGAAGTGAGTGGACGAGAGATCAAGAAGGTTCCGGCTCTTCGAGGAAAAACCGTGATCAATTTGTTCTTTGAGCCAAGCACGCGGACCCGAACGTCATTCGAGTTGGCGGCCAAACGGTTGAGCGCCGACGTGGTGAATTTTTCACCTTCCTCGAGCAGCGTGGTGAAGGGAGAAACGCTCTTGGATACCGCCAGAAATATTGAGTTCATGCAGGCCGACATCCTGGTGCTTCGCCACTCGTCGGCCGGAGCCGCAGAGATCCTGGCCAGGAACAGCCGGTTGTCCGTCATCAATGCCGGGGACGGATGGCACGAGCACCCCACGCAGGCCCTTTCGGATTTACTGACAATTCAAGAGAAGAAAGGGCAGGTTCGGGACCTGCATGTGGCTATTGTCGGAGACCTGGCCCACAGCCGGGTGGCGCGATCCAATATTTTCGCGTTGACGAAAATGGGGGCGCACGTGTGCGTCGTGGGACCTCCGACCATGATTCCACTGTATCTGCATCGGCTTGGGGTCACGGTCTATCACGACTTTGACGAAGCAATTTCCGGAGTCGACGTCGTCATCATGTTGCGGCTCCAGCTCGAACGACAAGGCCGCTCGCTCTTTCCTTCCATTAGGGAATACGCCCGGTTATACGGCCTGACTTTGGAACGTGTGCAACGGGCAGCCAAAGACGTACTCGTCATGCATCCCGGTCCGGTCAATCGAGGCGTTGAAATCGCCCATGACGTGGTTGACGGCAGTGCCGCCGTGATCCTGGATCAGGTCGCGAACGGCGTGGCCGTACGCATGGGGCTCATGTACCTGCTGGCTCAACGAAATTAACCGTGGTGAGTATAAAAATGGCCAACAACGTCACCGAGCGATCATTCCTGCGAAAGCAGGAAAAGGCAAAGACACTGGATCCTCGATTAAAAATGTCGAGGATGACAGGAAGGGGTGGGTGGTAAACCTGCATGGCGAATAACACGAAAATGCTGCTCACCGGTGGGCACGTGATTGATCCCGGTCAATGGAACGGCGTGGCCGACGTGTTGATCGAAGCGGGAAAAATCAGCGCGGTGGAGCCGACCCTGCAACAAAAATTCCAGAAGGTCAAAGCGCTGAAGATTGTCGATGCGAAGGGGCTGCTCGTGTGTCCGGGTTTTGTGGATTTGCACGTCCATTTTCGGGAACCGGGATTCGAATATAAGGAAACGATTGCCACGGGCAGTGCCGCGGCCGTGGCCGGCGGCTTCACCTCGGTGTGTTGCATGCCCAACACTCACCCTATTAACGATTCCCGGTCGATCACGGAATTTATCCTTGCTCAAGCTTCGGCTGCCGGGAAAGCCAGGGTCTTCCCCATCGGCGCGATTACCAAGGGCTCGAAAGGGGAGGAACTCGCGGAGATCGGGGAATTGGTCGATGCCGGGTGCGTGGCGATTTCCGACGACGGGGTTCCGGTCATGAACAGCCTGGTCATGCGTCGAGCCATGGAATATGCCTCGGCGTTTCATCTTCCGGTGATCGATCACTGCGAAGACTCGATGCTCTCGCGAGGCGGCAGCATGCATGAAGGTGCGGTGTCGACCGAACTGGGCATTCCCGGGATCCCGAAAGCCGCGGAAGAAGTCATGGTGGCCCGGAATATTGCCCTGGCCGAATTAACCGGTGCACGGTTGCATTTGCCTCACGTGAGTACGCTGGGCTCGGTCAGGATGGTGCGGGAAGCCAAGGAACGCGGGATTCCCGTCACCGCCGAAGCCTGCCCGCATCATTTTTCGCTCACGGATGAGGCCGTTCGTTCGTATGACGCCAACGCCAAAATGAACCCTCCGTTGCGGACGGATGAGGACGTGCAGGCCATTAAGGAAGGATTACGCGACGATACCATCGATATCGTGGCCACCGATCACGCGCCGCACGCCGTCCAGGAAAAACAATTGGAATTCGACGCGGCTCCGTTCGGCATCATCGGCTTGGAAACGGCTCTTCCGCTCACCCTGAATCTTGTTGAAGAAGGGATCCTGTCGCTGGAGCAGGCCATTACCAAACTGACGCGGGAACCGGCTCGCGTGTTCGGTTTGCCCCATGGCACCCTTGCCCCGGGAGGCGAGGCTGATGTCACATTGATCGACCCGGCTGCCGCGTGGGTTGTGGATACCGCACGGCTGCATTCCCTCAGCCGCAATACGCCGTTTGCCGGTTGGACCATGAAAGGAAGGGTCGTCAAGACGTTGGTCCGCGGAAACGTGGTGTATGACCGGGACGAAAAAGAATGAGCACAAAATGACAAGCCTGCTTTATCAAAGCCGGCTTGTCCGGCAGGAGCGATGAATGGCCCGACGCACTTCAGGTTGGCAACTCTCCTGTTCCCTGTTGGAATTGCTGGGGCTCATGATGTGGATCGGAAGCCTGACCGCTCTCCTGACGATGGTGATTCCTGCGGTGTTCAATACCCTGGGGATGGAAACGGGCGGCCGGTTTTTGCGTCGCATCTTTGACGGGTATAATGCCGTAACCGGTGGCGTCGTCGTGGTGCTGCTCGGCACGGCGCTTTTTCGATATTGGAAACACCGGCAGGAACCCGAGGGGTATCTGCCGGTGAAACGATCCGAGGTCGGCCTGTTGATGGCGATCACGTTCGTGACGGTTTCAATTGTCGCGGTCCTGGGACCAAAGGCCGTTGCCTTACAGGAGATCGCGTTTGAAGCGAACTCGCCGGAAGCAAAGAAAACGGCCCTTGAGGCTTTCTTTCGCATGCATATGATCGTGCGGGCTCTTCATTTGATCAATGCCGGGCTGGCCATCAGTTTGCTCGTGGTCAAATTCCGGCACTGGGTTCGAAACCAAGGCGCATTCGGTTTTGAATAACGGTCATTGACATGAAAATAGCCGGCAACACCCTGAATTGTAATTCCTGCGAAAGCAGGAATCCAGTGTCTTTGTCCTCGAAAAAAAAGAGAAAAGAAAAAACCCTGGATTCATAAAAACACTGGATCCCCGATCAAGTCGGGGAAAATCGTTGGGAATGATAGGAGAACGTCTGCAAGATGACCCAAAAAGCAATTCTTGCATTAGCCGACGGGACCGTTCTTGAAGGACGGGCTTTGGGTTTTGAGGGCGAAACGTCCGGTGAAGTGGTCTTCAATACCGCGATGACCGGGTATCAGGAAATCCTCACGGATCCCTCATACAAAGGACAGATGGTGCTGATGACCTGCCCGCATATCGGCAATTACGGCATTTCGCCGGAGGATAACGAATCCCGGCGCACGTGGGCCGAGGGATTTATCGTGAATGAAGCGGCCCGTCACCCCAGCAATTGGCGCTCGGAGCTTTCGTTGCACGAGTATTTGGTGCATCATCGAATCGTGGGGATTGAAGGAATCGATACCCGTTATCTGACGCGCCATTTGCGCACGCATGGTTCGCAAGCAGGGATCATCGCGCACGTTGCCGGCGCGAACGGTTCCCATGACGACCTGGTGGCGAAAGCAAAGGCGCTTCCTTCCATTTCCAAACAGGACCTGGTCGGGACCGTGACCTGCGATTCCGCGTATCAATGGGACGAAGGGACCGGGGCCTGGCCGCAGCGTTTGAATGCACACGGGCAAGTCGATCCGACTCCGGCGAGACGATTCCGCGTTGTGGTCTACGACTTTGGAGTGAAACAGAATATCTTACGGCGGCTGGTGGATGAAGGGTGTACGGTCACCGTGGTGCCCGCATCCACCACGGCAGAGACGGTTCGCGCCATGAGTCCGGACGGCGTATTTTTGTCCAACGGACCCGGTGACCCCGAGGGGGTATCGTATGCGGTTCCCCATATTCAGAAGTTGATCGGATGGCGGCCGATCATGGGGATTTGCCTCGGCCACCAGATATTGGGGCTGGCGTTGGGTCTCTCCTCGTATAAATTGAAATTCGGACACCATGGCGCCAACCATCCCGTCCTGGATTTACGATCACGAAAAGTGGAGATTACTTCACAAAACCACAACTTCGCGGTTCGTCTGTCTTCAGCCGAGCAAACCAACGGTCTATTGGAGACACCCTGGGGACAATTCGAACCGACGCACGTGAGTCTCAATGATGAATGTTTGGAAGGGCTTGTGGGAAAGACTGCGCCGGTTCTTTCGGTCCAGTATCATCCGGAGGCCTCTCCGGGTCCGCATGATTCCTCTTACTTGTTCGGTCAATTTCGAGCCATGATGGAACAAACCCATGCCTAAATTTTTGTCGCTCAGTCTCATGTTGTTGACGCTGACGGGCTGTACCTCGTCCTTGTTCCCCAAAACGAGCCCGCTGGAAGAAGTCGTTCTTTCAGGCGAGGCGCGGGATAAAGTTCTGCTGGTCGAGATTTCGGGGGTTTTGACTTCGGCCAAACCCGGCGGCGTGCTCGATCGGTTCTTTGACCGGCTGAGCCTGCCCGCGCGATTCAAGGAAGAACTCACCAAGGCCGCCGAAGACGAGGACGTCAAGGCGATCGTGTTGCGGATCAACACGCCGGGAGGGACGGTCGCGGCTTCGGATATCCTATATCATGAGATTGAAGAATTGAAGAAAACCCGGAAAGTCCCGGTCATCGCCTCCATCATGGACCTGGGCACCTCGGGCGGCTACTACGTGGCGATGGCCGCCGACCGGGTCGTGGCGCATCCATCATCGATCACAGGCAGTCTTGGAGTCATTATGCTGACGCTCAATGCGGCGGGGCTGATGGAAAAAATCGGTGTCCGGGCCGATGCGGTCATATCAGGCCCTCATAAAGACATGGGTTCGCTGTTCCGTACCATGACCGATCAGGACCGTGCCATTTTTCAGGGCGTGATCGACAACTTTTATGCCCGGTTCCTTCGGGTCATTGAACAGGGGAGACCGGATCTGAAACCCGAGACCATTCGTCAGTTGGCCGATGGTCGAATTTATTCGGCGACCCAGGCCAAAGACCATGGCCTGGTTGATGTGATAGGCTATTTGGATGATGCGCTTGAACTCGCCAAGAAAGAAGCCGGAATTGAAGAAGCGCAGGTTGTCATGTACCAACGTTCCGGCGGCTATCACCCGAATATCTATGCCCAAGGACCCGGGGGGCTCGGTCGGACTGGTTGGGTTTTTCCCAAACTCGATCCGGTTTCGCTGCTGTTGGCGGGAGGCACGCCGGCGTTCATGTATCTCTGGCTTCCATAGAAGAAATGGAACAGATCTGAATGATTCGCAATAACATGAATGTCTTGATGTCCATATCTACCGTTCGGAAAGTTGCAATCCTCTGTGGGATCTTGCTGTTGGCCGGCTGTATCAAAGCCCCGGGAACCGCGCGCGACCAGGTCATCTTTATTTCCGAGGAAAAGGAAATCGCGTTGGGCGTCAGTGCCTTTCGTGACGTCCTGAGACAGGCCCGGCTCAGCGCCAATCCCGAACTCAATGCAATGGTCAACCGCGTGGGCCGGCGCATCGCGGCCGCGGCCGACAAACCCGAATATCATTGGGAATTTGCGGTGATTCAAGACGACCAGATGGTGAACGCTTTTGCCCTTCCGGGAGGGAAGGTGGCGCTTTTTACGGGTATCCTGAAGCACGCGAAAAACGAAGACGAGCTGGCCACGGTCATGGCCCATGAAGTCGCGCATGCGCTTCAGCGCCATGGCGCCGAACGCATGAGTCGCGGGATTCTCGATCAAATCGCCCAAATCGGTATCCTGGCCGGGGCGGCCAGTGGCGCCGTGAACCCCCAGCTTGCCATGGGCGCCATGAGCGCGTACGGCGTGGGCGTCACGCTTCCGCACAATCGACGGCAGGAATCGGAAGCGGACTACGTTGGTCTGAAACTGATGGTGAAGGCCGGGTACGACCCGCGTGAGGCCGTCGGGTTTTGGGAGCGCATGAGTGGATGCCCGCGGCAAATGATCGGAAAGTTTTGTTTCCGATCCAATGCGGCCGTTCCTGAATTTCTTTCGACTCACCCTTCGGACGTCACGCGGATTCGACAGATCCAGGCCTGGATTCCCGAGGCCATGAAACATTATCGACCTCATGATGCCGGATCTGACTCCGGCACCGGCACCGGTATCTCCGAGTCCTCAACGCCGGCTCAAGATCCAACTTCGGTGAACTGACCTTCCATGCCAAAACGGAACGACTTACGGCGCATCCTGCTCATCGGCTCGGGGCCCATTGTGATCGGCCAGGCCTGTGAATTCGATTATTCCGGTACCCAAGCCTGTAAGACCCTGAAACAGGAAGGGTATGAAGTTGTGCTTATCAACAGTAATCCCGCCACGATCATGACTGATCCCGAACTGGCGGATCGCACGTATATCGAACCCATCACGGTTGAGGTGGTGGAACGTATTCTCGAAGAGGAACGTCCTGATGCCTTGCTCCCCACGATGGGTGGCCAAACGGCATTGAACGTCACCATGAGCCTTCAGGAACGGGGTGCTCTTGAAAAGTACAGCGTGCAGCTCATCGGGGCCAATTACGAAGCCATCAACAAGGCTGAAGATCGCGATGCCTTCAAACGGGCCATGGAAAATATCGGCCTCGCCACGCCGACGAGCCGGTTGATTCGAAACCGGGAAGATGCCATGAGTTTTTTGGAAATCGTCGGATTTCCGGCTATCGTCCGTCCATCCTTCACGTTGGGAGGCGCCGGGGGAAACATTGCCTACAACCGTGAGGAGTTCGAACAGTACGTCGATTGGGCGTTGTTCACCAGTCCGGTCGGGGAGGCGTTGATCGAACAGTCGTTGATCGGATGGAAGGAATATGAACTCGAGGTCATGCGAGACCTGAAAGACAACGTCGTCATCGTCTGCCCCATAGAAAACTTTGACGCCATGGGCATTCATACCGGTGACAGCATCACGGTGGCTCCGGCCATGACCCTGACGGACAAAGAGTATCAACGCATGCGAAATGCGGCGATTCGCATTATCCAGGAAATCGGCGTTGATACCGGCGGTTCGAATATTCAATTCACCCTCAACCCCGAGAACGGGGAAATGATCGTCATTGAAATGAACCCGCGCGTGTCACGGAGCTCGGCCTTAGCCTCCAAGGCCACCGGTTTTCCGATTGCGAAGATCGCAGCGAAATTGGCCGTCGGGTATACCTTGGATGAAATTGCCAATGACATTACCAAGGTGACGCAAGCCTCCTTTGAACCCACGATCGACTACGTCGTCGTCAAAATTCCGCGATTTGCCTTTGAAAAGTTTCATGGCTCCAATCCCACGCTCACGACCCAGATGAAATCCGTAGGCGAGGCGATGGCATTGGGGCGCACGTTTAAGGAAGCGTTTCAAAAAGCGTTACGGTCCCTGGAAACGGACCGCTGCGGCTTGATTTCCCTCAATGCCTTGGACCATTACCTGCCGGAAGATGACCTCGATCCGTCCGTTTTGGAGCGCGTTCGCGCCGCCATTCGAGCGTCCCATCCCGACCGTCCGTGGCACATTGCAGATGGACTGCGAACCGGTATCTCCAAGGAAGAAATCTTTGCGGCGACGCACGTTGATCCCTGGTTTTTGGATCAAATCGAGGAACTCGTGCTGTTCGAGCAACGACTGCTGGCTCAAGCCCGTGCATGCGCTCGAAAGACAACGGGTGAAGCTGCTGCGATGCCGAATGCACTGTTCGATGACCCTGATGCACTTGAACTGCTCAAAGAGGCAAAGCGTGTAGGGTTTTCGGATCAACGATTGGCCCAATTACTCGACACGACGACCGCCGCCATACGGACGTTTCGAAAGACTCATTTGCCTTCCCACCACGTCACATATTCAAGGGTCGATACCTGCGCCGCCGAATTCGAAGCCTTAACGCCTTATTTGTATTCCACGTATGGTCAGGAGTGTGAAGCCCGCCCGACAAACCGGGAAAAAGTCGTGATTTTGGGCGGTGGCCCGAATCGGATCGGGCAGGGGATTGAATTCGATTATTGTTGTGTCCATGCCACCCTGGCCTTGCGGGAATTGGGCATTGAAACCATCATGGTGAATTGCAACCCCGAAACGGTGAGCACGGATTACGATACGTCCGATCGACTCTATTTTGAACCGCTTGTCGAGGAAGACGTGTTGAACGTCATGGAAGTGGAACGGCCCATGGGCGTCGTCGTGCAATTCGGCGGGCAAACGCCGCTCAAGTTGGCGCTGCCGTTGGCCCGGGCGGGGATTCCGATTTTGGGCACAAGTCCGGACGCGATCGACCGGGCCGAAGATCGCGAACGGTTCAGTGCGTTAATCACCGCGTTGGGTCTCCGGCAGCCACGAAACGGCGTTGCACGCTCCGGCGAGGAAGCCTCTGCCGTGGCCTCGCACATCGGTTATCCGGTCATCGTGCGTCCATCGTACGTCCTGGGCGGGCGGGCGATGCAGATCGTCTACGATGAACCTTCGCTTCGGTCGTACGTCAAAAACACGGTCATGACCACCGACCAATATCCACTCCTGATCGACCAGTATTTAACCGATGCCATTGAGATTGACGTGGATGCGGTTTCCGACGGGGCCGACGTCGTTGTGGCCGGCATCATGGAACACGTGGAAGAGGCCGGCATTCATTCGGGGGATTCCGCCTGCTCTCTCCCTCCGCACTCGTTGACACCGGAGTTGATCGATCGGATTCGCATCCAGACCGCGGCCTTGGCCCGTGAACTTCAAGTCGTCGGTCTCATGAACGTGCAATTTGCCGTTCAAGGAAATGAAGTGTC
>JAHRAK010000094.1 GCA_020027535.1 Nitrospirales bacterium | reverse complement strand
AGCACGTGCGTCCCTTCTTCGCAGTCGCCCGCGCGCATCCGCGAGAACAGGTCGAGGTTCTCCTCCACCGGTCGCGTCCGGTACGGGCTCTCCTTGCCCGGTTCCGTCAGGGTCCCCCTGTGGCGACGGATCTCGTCCGCGGTCAGACTGTCCACGTAGGCTTTCCCTTTCCTGATCAGCAAGACCGCATACTCGTACAACCGCTCGAAATAATCCGAGGCAAAAAAACACCGGTCCTGCCAGTCGAAGCCCAGCCAACGCACGTCTTCCTGAATGGACTCCACGTATTCCACGTCTTCCTTGGCGGGATTGGTGTCGTCGAACCGCAAATTGCACAGGCCCCCGGCAAATTCCTGCGCCACGCCGAAATTCAAGCAAATGGATTTGGCGTGCCCGATGTGGAGATAGCCGTTGGGTTCCGGCGGGAACCGCGTATGCACGACGCCGCCGAATTTCCGTTCTTCCCGGTCCTGCGCCACGATCGCGCGAATGAAGTCTTTGGACGTCGTCTGAGGATTGGACATGCTCAAGCGCCCTTCTATTCCGTTGCCATGCGCCCGATAGCGCAATAAATCAGGGGGTTTTTAATACGGCTTCTTGCCTTTCAACAACACCAGCAAGCCGATGACCCCGACGATCAGCAACAGCGCGCCATAAAAATATTGGTCATCCATCGTGATCCCTCCCGGATTTTCTTTTCTTCACGCGGCGGGCTACCTCCATGTCGGATTACGCTCCGCTAATCCGACCTACACAAAACTGTCACCTTGTTTGCCCTTCTCTTGTTGTCATCCTTGCGAAAGCGAGGATCCAGTGTCGTTCTCTTCGCAAAGGCAGGAAAAAGCAAAAACCCTGGATCCTCGATTACAAACGTCGAGGATGACAGAAATAGCAGGTCGGGTTAGCCGAGAGAATTCCACGTTACTCGGACACGTCCGATCCGTGTTGCTCGAGCAGATACTTCAGCACGTGAGGAGCGTTCTTGATCAATGTTTCCCTGGCCTGCCGATCATGGCATTGACCCGCCAGGATCCATCCGAAGGCTTTTTCATGATCGCCTTTTCGATAGGCTTGAATGGCGTTGGTCAGACACGTGCGACCGGAGACGGTCCCCCGGACAATCTTCGGAGGCCCGGCTTTGACCACAAACGTTTTGCACCGCCCTTTGGACGTGGCTTTCATGTCGTTCCACATCCAGTCCACTTCGTCTTGATACCCAAAACTGTGAACCGGGACCAGCAGAACCGTCAGGGTCAGGAGAAGACACAGTGAGGAAGCGAAGCGTTTGCTCGTCGTTGCCATCACCGGACGAAACCTAGGAAAAATGACCGGAGGTGTCAAGCCCCCATTCGGCATATCCGATGTCGTGACGAGCACAGCCATGCGTCAGGGTCAAAAGGTGTACTTCAGCCCGGCGCTGAGCGCCCAGTATTGGATGTCGCTGAACGTCAGCTTGCTGTCGAACGGGGTTTGCCCGTCAGCCCGGACCGGTCTGTGGCTTCTGATGAGATCCCACACGGTGTCGCCTTCAAGATCCTGGAAGGAAGCCCAGCGTGCTTTCATGCCGATTGAGACCTTTTCCGTGAGCGCGTAGTCCAAGCCGCCCAGGAATTGGAAGCCGAAGAGCGTGTCGGTAAACCCGGTATCCAGAAGGCTCAGCGTACCGGCGGCAGCCGGCGGTTTATCGGCCGGGTAGCCTTGAGCGATCGTCCTGCGCGAAAAACGGGCCTGGTAGTCCAGACTGGTGCGTGCCCAACCGATGCCCGCGCCGACGTAGGGCGTCCAGCGCGAGTCGTTCAGAAAGTCATAGTATGCGTTCACGAAAAACTGATGGGCGTTGAAGTCCGATATGTGTTCCGAGGGCGGGTCGAGCGTGCTCACCTCGTCATTTTTGTCCACCAGCGCCACGTTCTCACCGGGGATCCTCCAAAGCGAGGAATCGCCACCGTGAGACCGGTTCAGGCATTCGAATTCAACGCGAAATTTGTCCAGCGCATATCCGACGCTGACGCCGCCCAGGAACCCGGCGCTCAGGTCAAAGGAGTTGGTGGTGAGCGGTTGCGGCGTGTTATCTGCGCAGCCCGGACCGCTGGGGTCACCCCCAACCAATACGTCGCATTTCGTCGGATGGTTGACTGCGGACAGGACGGACCCCAGGTCCCCGGCATTCACGAACCCCAACTCGATGCCGGCATAGAATCCCTGCCGGCTCGTTGCGGCGTTTGCCACGGCCGCCGAAGCGAGCAGGCAGAAACCCAGCACCAGGGCAAGGTGCCTGGATGGGTTTAGGAGCATCATTTTCGTTATTGTCGCCTCCTTCACGTGGTAGTGTGTCGACGTTGTATCCCTGCGTTTCATTCCCCATCCGACCATGGGCAGAACATTGTAATTTTAGTGTCCCGGAGATTGGCTGGGGGAGAAGGATTCGAACCC
>JAHRAK010000084.1 GCA_020027535.1 Nitrospirales bacterium | reverse complement strand
TGGTCTATCGGAAAATCTCTTGGCGAGAGATTGGATGATGTCAGAGTGATCCGTATTGGTCGCCTTCAAGCTGCCAGTAGGGCCGCTAGGACGGTCTCTGGATTCAACATTTAGGCGGGATAAGAACAACCCAATTTCTGCTACACGAACTGATCGTTCGCCGAATTGAGGATCATCCCACTCATTACTCCAAGAAACTAGGCAGTCCCCGAAACCGAATGTCCACTCCTCTTTGGAGGGATCTCCGAAATCGGTGCAGGCTACCCCCTCCACAATGCGGCGCAGGTGATTCAAAAGCATTTGCTGAGTGGAAGGCCATGGTCGTTCCTCTTGAGATGATTTCGTGCTCATAATGGCTGCCCCCATCTGATCAGGAGGAGAAGAATGCGATCTTGAGGAGCAAGAGGATGACAGCAGGAGCGAAGACATACTTGATGATCTTGGAATCTGCTTTCAGGCTAGCGATGTCGGTTTTGAGTTCGATGATGTCCCGTTTGGTGGCTAACTGGTCACTGATTGGAATGGCCTCCGCCGCCGCCCGTGCCTTGGCTTCAGTCGCGCCCGCATCGATCAACGCGTCGTAAATCTCGCTTACCATGACTCCCATGGGTTCCCCTCCAATTCAGCCCAGTTTAACTCCCAGCCGATAAATCGCGCAGCGTCGGGTGGTTTCCCCGAGTCGAGGACCAGGACGAAATCTCCCGGCGCTCGATGACGTCCAACACGGTGGCGGTCCAGGAGTTTCCCCGCCGGGGCGTAATCTCGATGAAGCACCCGGCCGGGTACTCGCGGAGCTTGACGTTGTCGCCAAGACAGGAAAATCTCCAGGAGCCATCTTCGAGCTTGTAGGGACTCCAACTCCAAAGCGGCGGAGTTCTCGTAGTTGGAGTTTCCGAGAGGGGAAACACCCTGGGAGCCGCATCCCAGGTTGCTGGGTCAGGCCCGCGCGTAGCAGAAAGCGGACCCAGGCGCTGGCATTCACATAGCGTTCCGACTCCAGAAATTCCATGACTCGGTCCAGATCGTCGTCCGAGCGGACGCGGAAACCCTTCATCCTTCAAGCGTATCGCAGTGGAATTCGTAGCCTGTGGTCATCCATAGATCCTGTTATGGCACGTGGGGGAACGGATGCCTTTGAGGGCCATAACAGGTCTTCAGGAATCTTTGCAGGAGCCTTCCCGCAGGGATGATTGAGATGGGAGCGCCCCCCCTCCAGGGGGTGCGGCGCAAAGGTAAGTTGCGCCGCACCCCCGCGCCCGATACGGGCAGCAAAAAGGGGGGGGTCGCTCCCGTCCACCTCCGTTTTCCCCGTGCGGGCGCCGGCGTTCGGGGATCTGGCCGTAACCACAAGCCGGAAAAGGAGATCGGGGAATTCACCTGTGTAAGGTGGAAAGCTCTCCTGATGTAAGTGACCCCCGTTGTCTCACTTACACTCCCGGAGCGGCCACGTGACCCCCTTTTCAGCGGTTAAAATCAGCCTCCATCAGCCTTTGCGACTGCCCAGCGCGTTCACCGTCAATCACGACTTGGACGGAGCGATCCTCGACCACCGGTTGCAATCTGAACGGCCGCTTCAGGGGCCATTGACAGGCCGTAACGGCATGAAAGGCACAACGATCGGGGAACGCGTCTTTGTGAATCACCGGGAACGCTTTTTGTGAATCCACCCGGCGTGTCCCATTCACATCCCGGAGCGGCCACGTGACCCCCTTTACACACTGCCGAAACGAGCCTCCAGAAGCCTTTGCTACTGCCAAGTGCGTTCACCGTCGATCACGACCTGGAAGGAGCGACCTTCCGCCGCTGGTTGCCCCTCGACCGCCCGCTTCAGGCCGGCCGTCACCCCGGCGAAGGAGTTGAGCAGACCCTGGTGGTCGGTCGAGTGCCCCGGATCGACACGGACGAGGACCGTCCGGTCGGCCTCGACGGCAATCGAAGGCTTGAGCGCGATGTCGCGTAGGGTCTTCCCCACCGCCCCCCGGCACACGCGCCGGGAAAAGCCGTTGTGAATGGACGACGTATTTGTCAGGATTCGAGCGTTGCCCTATGGTGCTGGCCAAAGATCGACACGGCGCAAGCACCATGTGTTCCGCACCCGGGAAACAAGAGAAAATGGGAAGAGTGAGTCAGCCTTGGAGAACCGGTGCTGCTGCCTATTTGTTGCCTGTTCAGAACGTCAAACAATGGGAGTCAACCACTTACCGATTCGGCGAAGAACCCGGTAATCCATTGAAAAAGTTAACCTTTGGTAGTTGTTGACTTTAGGGAAGTCGGGATTGAAAGAGCGCGAGAAGGCCGTCGGCGAACTGGAGCCGCGGCAGCGGCGGGACTGGCGGGAGGTCTACCAGTCCCACCAGGAGCAGCGCGACAAACAGGCCAAAGCCTGCCGGAGCGTGTTGGGCCGGTTGCGGACCTGGAACGCGGAGGGCCGCCGGGGGGCGGAATTGGGCGGGGCCATTCGCGGGAGCGCGGAAGTCCTGGAGCACTGGGAGCGGTCGCTGGAGCAGCGCCAGCAAGCAGGATCGGGTCAGGGTCGCCAAGGGGCACACGGCGGCGGTGCGGGAGATCGAGCACCGGATCGGCAAGCAATACCGCGAAGAATTACAGGGAGCGGACGAACGGGCGCGCCTCGCGGCTAGGACCAGGGGCTTCGGCTACGGCTACAACCACGAGGTTGACGAGTTGCGCGGGCGCAAGTGGGTTGACCGGGAAGAGGTCGAACAGCGTCGCGAACTGTACGGCGGCCCCACTTACGAACAGGTCCTCAAGGAACGCGCCGAGCGGAGCGCCCACTTCGAGCAGAGCCTCCGCGAGCAGGCGAGAGAGAGACCCAGGGAACCGGAACGCAGCCGGGACCGCGATGATGGCCCCAGCCGCTGAGAGACGGCCCCGATCCGGCGCGCGGGCCTCGCGGAGTCTGGCCGATGTCCAGGGGCCTATACCTAACCCTTAGTCGGCCCGTGTCAGGCCAACATAGGCCGTCTACGGTGCTCGAATTTTCGCGGATCGGGCCGAAACCCGCCTTGAGACCTCGAGGCGAGTTTATTCCGGCCTGGATCCGCTTCACCACAAAGGGAGAGGCCCGGAGACGGGAACTCTCAGGCGGCTGCCGCCGCCTCGTTGTGGAGTCGGACCCGTGTGGGAGACTCGCAGAGCTATGTCCAGGCTGAATAGCCCAGA
>JAHRAK010000074.1 GCA_020027535.1 Nitrospirales bacterium | reverse complement strand
CGCCAAGTATTTCATTTTGGGCGCGTTCTCGTCGGGTCTCCTGCTCTATGGCATTTCACTCATTTTCGGCGCCGCGGGCAGCACGCGGCTCGTCGAAATCGCCGCCGTGGTCGATGCGCGGGGACTCGACGACTCGCTGATCCTTATCGTCCTGACGCTGGTGATCGTGGGGTTCGGCTTCAAGGTGGCGCCCGTGCCGTTTCACATGTGGACCCCGGACGTGTATCAGGGCGCGCCGACCTCGGTGACCGCGTTCATGGCCGTGGCATCCAAAGCCGCGAGTTTCGGAGCGTTTCTCCGGGTGATGCTCGAAGGATTCGGGGGCATGAAACCGAATTGGAGCGGGCTCATCCTGGGCGTATGTATCCTGACCTTGATCCTGGGGAACCTCGTGGCTATCGTGCAAACGAACGTGAAGCGCATGCTGGCCTACTCGAGCATCGCCCACGCCGGCTATGCGTTGATCGGGCTGGTCGTGGCGGGATGGGCCGGAACCGAAGCCGGGGTGTCGGCCAAAGGCGTGTCCAGCATGATGTTGTACCTGGCCGTCTATTCCTTCATGACGTTGGGCGCCTTCTCCATGGTGGCGATTCTTCGACGCGGGGCGAACGAAGGCGAAGACCTGGACGACTTCACCGGGTTGGCCAAGCGCCACAAAGGCGCGGCGTTTCTGATGCTGCTCTTTATGGTCTCGCTCGCGGGCATTCCGCCGACAGCCGGATTCATCGGAAAATTCTACCTGTTCATGGCCGCGGTCAACGCCGGCCTGACCTGGCTGGCCGTGGTCGGGTTGATCTTTGCCGCCGTGTCCGCCTTCTACTACCTGCGTATCGTCATGGTCATGTACATGCGCGAGCCTTCGCCCGAACAGGAGGGTGAAACGCGCCTGGCCCTGTCCCCCACCGCCACCGTCGTCCTGGCCCTCGCCGCCGCGGGCGTCGTGCTGTTCGGGCTCTATCCATGGCCCCTCGTCTCCCTCACCGCCTCCGCCTCACTGCCCTGACAATGAGCCAACACGCCCCGGTTGTCATCCTGAGCTTGTCCTGAGCGCAGAGAATGACCTGCGAAGGATCTGTTTTTTCTTATCTGTCATCCCTGTATGTGTTCACTCATTCGTTGACAATTTCTGCTTTTCCTTCCCCGTCTTTGTCAGACAACCCCCTCAATCCCCCTTATCAGGGGGACGGCAGATCCCCTCTCCCCCCTGACAAGGGGGGCCAGGGGGGTTCAGTAGGGGCGGACCTGCGTGTCCGCCCTCCCTTCTTGTGGGCAGATCCTCATTCTGTCAACGAATGACTGAACATTTACAATCCCCGACATCTGTAATCGGGGATCCAGGGTCTTCTGTTCCCCTCCTTTGTAAGGACGGAGACTTTTTCCGAAGAGGGAAAAGTCGGGGGGGAGAGGCATTGATCCCCCTCCTTTGTAAGGAGGGGCGAGGGGAGGTAGAAGCATTCGTAGCCGCGCAGTCTCTGCTCGGAACGTGGGAGACGAAACACGCCTCGAAAATTCTACGACAATTCGACTTTGACGGTAATGGCGTGAATCTCCATCACTTCGGTCGAGGAAAGTTTGGTGGTGAGCGTCTGCACCGCGTTGTTTGCATTGATGGCCCGGACCATGAGCGTGTATTCCCCTGATTGTGGGATGCGCCATTCAAACTTCCATGGCGTCCATGTATACGGAGACAGTTTCGGAAGGAGCGTGCCCGGGTTCCACGTTTTGCCTGCGTCCGTACTCACGTCGATTTGTTGAATGGCGTGCCTTCCATTGAAGGCGATGCCTTTGATCGTGTAACGCGGCGTCGTGATGCGTTCTCTGTCGCCCGGCATATCAATACGTGAGGACAGTTTCACCAACGCGGTATCCGACCAGCTTTGTTGTTGCCAATATCCCTTATAGTCGTGAGGCACAAGTTCCAAACCGGTCAGCCATTTGACGTTCTTCATGCCGTAGATGCCCGGCACGATCACCCGTGCGGGATACCCGTGATCGGGCGGCAAAGGCACGCCGTTCATTTTCACGGCGAGCAGGACGTCGTCCTCCAGTGCCCGTGATAATGGAAAACTGTCGGAATAGTCGTCCGCTCCGCGAAGAACAAGGTCAAACGCCTGGGGGTCGAATCCGGCTTCATCGAGCAGGTGATTCAGTTTCACGCCCTCCCACTCCGCCGTGCCGATTGAATAGCCGCCGACCGTATTGCCGATACATTCCAGCGTGGCAATCATTGTCGTTTGCGGCCGTTTCAACAGATCCGCGAAAGACCACGAGGTCGGACGTTTGACCATGCCGCCGGCGTGTAAGGACCACTGCTCCAGGTCGATCTCCAGCGTCAGGTCGTAAGAGGTCACGTAAAAATCGTCATTGGAAGTAATGGCCGGCGTTTCGCGGCCCTTGCCGATAAATAAGCCGAACAACTGTGCCTGAACGAGCGAAGAGGGACGCAAGACGGCCAGCCCCAACGAGGCCAACAGACTTTTCCCGAACGTTCTTCTGGAAATGAGAGACACGCGCAACTCGCTTTCTGCTTACAGTATAGTGCCTTTCCCGGTGGTAATGAATTGCCTGTGGATAGTGCGTCGAAAACGGTGATCGGCTTCCGTCCCGTTGATGAACGGGTCGTTGTATGAAAACTGATGAACGACCATGTCGTATTACAAAGATTGACTTTAATATGCAAACCGGTTATATGCCTAGTCAGAATAACTGTAAATATTTGGAGGCTGTATGAGCAAAACGTGGCAGGTACAAGAAGCGAAGGCACGATTTAGTGAACTCCTTGAGACCAGCCTTGCCGAAGGGCCTCAAATCGTGACGAAACGGGGCGTAGAGGCGGCGGTATTGGTTCCGATCAACCAATGGCGACGATTGGAGCAAATGGCAAAACCCACCTTGAAGCAACTGCTCCTCGCGTCCGAACCTCAAGCCGACCTCCCGGTACCGCCCCGCATCAGACAACCCCATCGGCCAGTGACGGGTTTCGATTGAACGGATGTATCTCCTCGACACCAATGTTATCTCGGAAACGCGTCGCCCGCGTCCCGATCGTGGTGTCCTGAACTGGCTCACCGGTGTGCCCGACGAAGAACTGCACGTCTCAGCGGTCACGATTGGGGAACTCCAGGCAGGTATCGAGATCACCCGTGAGCAGGACTCCGCCAAGGCGGAAGAACTGGAAGCTTGGCTCGGCAAGATCCTCGCTTCCTACAACGTCTTGCCGGCGGATGCGGCTGTTTTTCGAGTTTGGGCCAGGCTCAAGCATCGGCAGTCAAACACCTTGATGGAAGATGCCTTGATCGCGGCCACAGCCCTGGTTCACAGACTCACGGTCGTGACCCGCAACACCGGTGATTTTGCCCAACTCGGTGTGGAGACGCTGAACCCGTTCGAGACATGAATCACGAATTGGGAATGACGAAAAATCCCCCATGCTCGACGCTGCCACCTACGCGCCCGTCTCGAAGCGCTCTACTTCCACCTCTACGGCCTGACAAGGGAAGACGCGGAGTACGTGCTGAATACCTTCCCCATCGTCCGCAAAGAAGACGAAGCCGCCTTCGACCACTACCGCACCCGCAACCTCATCCTCGCCTACATGAACGCCCTGTCTGCCGGAGACACGGAGACGATGGTGGCGATTTAAGCGATCCAGGCCGTCATCGCCTGTACCCTCTCCTATAGCCAACGCTAACAAAAAGGCACTAAGGGAAAAGCTTCTTGCAATATATCTCATTGTGAGATATATTGCATTGGTGCACATAATCTCGCGTAAGGCCCTTCAGGTCTTTTGGGTGCGGCATCCTGACAGTAAGGAGCCTCTGGGCCGCTGGTTCAAGATTATGCGGCAGACTCGATTTCGCAGTTTTACGGCATTACGCCGCACGTTTCCTTCGGCTGACAAAGTCGGAGAGTTCGTCGTGTTTAACATTGGGGGGAACAAGTACCGCTTGATTGCGTCCCTTCACTTCAATTGGGGCAAGGTGTACATTCGCCACGTACTGACACACGAAGCCTATGACCGCGGAGGGTGGATGACATGAATGCGATAAGCCCGCAAATTCAGCAATCCTGGACTCAGGTGAGTGACTTGTTCAGAATTCGAAACGAGCAAGACTATGATTTGGCAGTGGAACGCCTCAATGCACTCCTTGATGAAGTCGGCACCGATGAACGGCATCCGCTTTATTCTCTGCTTGATACGCTTGGCACGGTTCTTCACGTCTGGGAAGAACAGCACCATGCCATGCCTGAATACGGAGGAACGGATTTGCTGCGTTTTTTCATGGAGGAGCACAATCTGAGCCAGTCGGACTTAGCGGAGGTCGGTTCCCAAGGGGTCGTTTCGGAAATTCTGAACGGCAAACGGGACCTGAACGTCAGGCAGATTCGCGCTTTGTCAGAGCGCTTCGGTGTCTCACCCTCGGTCTTCGTTTAAGTTCAACCAAGTGTCTGGACGAGGCTACTTGAAAAACACATCGAGGGAGTTGTTTTGACCTGTCTGACTAATTGTGGTGATAGCTATGGGTATTACGTATTCGGCATACGACGCCAAGGCCTGGTTTTCTGAGGTCCTCCGGCAGGTACGCGATGGGAAGACCGTCACGGTTTCCTATCGGGGAAAGCCCGTGGCCGAGATTCGCGCGATCCGGGACTCACCCCCGACGATCGAAGCGCGACTCGCTGACTTGGAACGGCAGGGGATTGTGGTGTGTTCGGGCGAGCCCAGGAAGCCCATGGAAGCCGTAAGGCGTCGGCCTGGCGCTCTCAAGCGGTTCCTTGCCGAACGTGACGAATGAGCGACGCCTACATTGACACGTCCGCACTCTCAGAACGCTTCGGGAAGTACGGTAAAGCCTTCTCGATAGCTCGCGTCACGCAGTTGTCGATCGAATGTCACAACATCCTGTCCTGTTGTGAGGCCCTGACACCACTGGAGGGCTGCGGCCAGTTGCAGGGCGTCCGCTGTCCGTAACGGATGCACGGTGAGTAACCGTTCGGCCGTGCTGCGCAAGGCCTCGCTCGGTTGCATTTCCGCCCAGGTTTGCATCAGCGCCTGCAACACGTGGCGGGCGGACCGTTCATCGGTTGGTGTCAAGCCGCCCTCTCGTACCTGTCGCATCAGGGCTGAGATACACTCGGTGCGCGTGCCCCACCACACAACCATGGACGGGTCCTCGATGAGGCTCTCTCTTACTGTGGCTGAGTTGGGCTCCTGCACACAGAGCGGCACAATGGCCGACGTATCCCAGAATTTCACCGGCCTTCTTCCCGCTCACTTACGACCGTCGAACGCACGGCCCCTTGCGGGTCTGCCGGACGCGGCAGGTTCCAGAAATCTGCCGGCAGGGGTTTCTCCCCGCGCTTGAGCAGGCCCTTTTTTTCCATATCTTGCAAGTGCCCTGACAGGGACACGGGATTTGCAATGGGCAGCAACCGCGCGATGGGTCGGCCATGCTCGGTAATCAAGACTTCTTCGCCGGTTTTGACTTGTCGCAGGTATGCACTCAACAGCATCTTAAGTTGTGAGATGGTGGTAGTCTTCATGGATTGACCTCTCAGGATAATAATTTAAGACCACTATAGTTAATTTAAGTCTGTTAAGCAAATGCTGAGGGAATTCGTCGTTAGTCGAGTTAGCAGAGTTGACCATGAAAGGTTCTCTTGATTACAGAATTTGGTGAATATGAAACATTGTTCAATGACGGTGTGAAATGTATAATTTGTAAATAATGTTACATTTTGTACAATACTTACAAAAATAAACATTCACGCTATTTTGTAACTTTTGTACAAAACGTACGGTTTTGTACAAAAGTTAAGACGGGGAAACCATGGTCAAAAAAGTCAGTACGGTCAAGTTGAGGAAAGATCTGGCGGCGCTTTTGGCCGATGTGGTCGATAACGGCCGGCACTTTATCATCGAGAAGAGGGGCAAGCCCCTGGCGGCGCTGGTCAGCGTCGAGGCTCTCGAACTGATCGAACAGCCAGGGACGACCTCTGCCGATCCCCAAGGTGCCCTGGCCCTGGCCGGCGCGTGGGGCGAATTGAAAGATCGGGAGATGGATGCTCTGCTGGCCGGCGTCCAGGCCGAGCGGGGCGGCGACGCCTGTCGTACGGAGGGTAAAGCCTGATGTACCTGCTGGATACGGATATCCTGGTCAATCTGATGGGACGTTGTCCCTCGACGGCGATGATTGCGAAACTGGCCTCGGTATCCCCTGAGCAGCAATGCACCTCCAGCATCACCCTTGAGGAGTTGCTCGTCGGTGCGAGCAGGTTTGGCCGGCGGTCGACTGCCTTGCTGAGCCAGATCGACACGCGGCTGATCCCCAATCTGCAAGTGCTGCCTTTCGATGCCGCGGCAGCGAAGCGTAGCGGGGAATTGCAGGCTTCGTTGGTGCGGAAGGGATCTCCGTTGAGTGAAACGGCCTTGCGTGTTGCTGCGATTGCGCTGGTTCGGAACTGCACGCTGGTTTCCGGAAGTCCTCAGTACTTCAAGCGGGTTCCCGGCCTCTCCGTGGAGAATTGGTTGTTGTAAGCCTCCGCGTCGACATGCCGGCGCTATTCACCCTCACCTCTGTCCTCTCCCATCAAGGGAGAGGACAACTTCGGGACAAAAAAGCGGTAAGGGGTTACCGGCTCAGTAGGTTTGCAGTTCCACGATGGGTTTGATGGCGACGTCCCCGAGCAATTCCACGCCGAAGCGCGTCCCTTCGCTCATTTCGTTGGCGTAGAGCCGGCCTTTCGGCGCATTGATCTCAATCGGCAAGTCCGTGGTGCCGTTGGGAGCGATGGTCACGGTGTATTCTTTGTCCACCATGGGATGCCAGATCTGGACTTTGTAGGTTCCCGGGGGGATGCCGGCAATGGCATACGACCCGTCTTTCGCACTGAGCGCGTAGTAGGGGTTTTTGACCGTGAATCCCCAGCTTTCCATGTAGGCGTGAAATCCGCATTGCATCACGAACAGGTTGCGCTGTTTCCCCATTTTGATGGGTTGCGTCAGGGCCTTGCCTGCCCGGTCTTTGATCGTCTTGCCGGCCAGCAACTCTGCCTTGCGCAGTTTTTTACTCATCGGCAGGGGCACGTTGAAGAGGACCCGGGCGCCGAACTTCGACGTTTCATAGCCTTGAATGTCATGAAACACCGGGTCCAAGTTCACGACTTCGATATCGTGCCTGTCCCGGACGATGGTGATATACGGTTCGAATTTGCAGTCGATCGCCTCAATCCGGGGCGGGTCGTAATTGAAAGGTTTCCCCTTGCGGAGTTCTTCAATGTAGATGACAACGTTTTTGAATCCGCCATTGGGGCCGATGACAAAGGGTTGCAGGAGACGCCAGCCCGTTCCGGTGGAGATGCGGCCGCAATACACGGCATCCGGTAAGGTGACGAGGTTGTACCCCTTGGGTTTGGGGACGTTCCCGAGCAATTTGACCACTCCCTGTAAGGTCCCCCCATCGGAGACGGGGATTTCTTCATATCCCCAGCTCGGGCTCGTGGTCAGTCCAACCGCCAATCCCAAGCCAAGGAGAAATCTCACTGGTTTCATGTAGAGCCCTCCTTCTCAGTCGTCATGAACGTCCTGCGGAAACACTAAAACGTGCATTATAACATTCACGGGTTCAGGATTAAAGAAGTGGTTATCGGGACCGTCAAAAGTTTGCAATGATCCGGCTCCGTGGACCGGGAGCCGACGCCCCGACTCTGTGCCTTGACCAATTTGAGGAAAACCCACTAGACTAAAAAACGTGGTGGTTCCTTGGAAAAGCCTTGGAAAAGGAGAGGGTGGATGAGAATGAGTCTCGTATGGATGGTGTTGGGGTGGAGTATCCTTTTCTGTGCATCGACCTCCCTTGCGGAAACCGGCACCCCGGCTTCTCGACCGGCGTATCTTATTCCGGTCCAAATCCCCTATAACGCCCCGCCCGAGCCGGAATTCCCGGAAATCGAACAAGCCACCCCTGCCCCGGAAGTCCTTTCTGAAAAGGAACTGAAACGGGCGGAAGCCTTGTTGCCGTTATTGGAAGGACGCCAGGAACTCTACATCATCGCCGAGTTCGTTCACTTGGGCAAACCTGTCGTGCCCGTCCTGGTGAAATCCCTCAAGATGCCCGGGAGCCGGCTTCGTTATAATGCGATTGAAACGTTGAAGATTATCAATGATCCGCGAGCCGTGCCGGATCTGCTCGACGTGGCGAGGGATGACGAGGAAGCCACGAGGGTGCGGGCTCATGCCCTGCGCGTGGCGGTGCGGGTGGCGCCCGTGGAGGTGTTGCCAACGCTGCAAACGTTGGTGAAGGATCACGCGGACACCATTCGGCGAACCGTGGCGTTTGAGTGTCGTTACGTGAGGCGTCCGGAATCGGTGTTTCTTCTCATCGAGTTGCTGGCCGATCAGGAAAAATACGTTTCCGTCACGGCCCGCGATTCGCTCTGGTTGTTGACTCGACGGGTGGGGCCGCCGCATGATTGGCAAGGGTCGACTCATGAACAGCGGGTCGCATGGGCCAAGGAATGGAAGGCGTGGTGGGACGAAACCCTCAAGAATCGCGAGGCTGCGCCGAACACGCCACAATCCGAGCCTGTTTCCTGAGGGCATGACGTTCGGGATTCTGACGGATAGGAAGTCACATCAAAGGAGTACGGAATGGCAACGTTGCCGATTGCAAAAATAGGGAATCCCGTCTTACGGAAAATTGCCGAGCCGGTTGATCCGGCGATCATTCCCACGCGGGCCTATCAACAATGTATCGACGACATGTTTGAAACGATGGACGCGCACGAGGGGATCGGGTTGGCGGCCCCTCAGGTGGCACGATCCGAACAACTCATCGTGATGCGATGTGAAGGCCAGGATGCGTTTCCCGAGACGGTCTTGCTCAATCCCAGGATCGTGTTTTATGGCCCTGCTCAAGTCGAAATGTGGGAAGGCTGTTTAAGCGTGGATGGGTTGCGCGGGAAAGTGACGCGGCCGTCTTCCATACGGGTCCAGGCGCTGGACCGGGAGGGGCGTTCCGTCGATTTCGAGGCGTCGGGTCTGTTCGCCGTGTGTATCCAACATGAGATGGACCATCTGATCGGAAAACTCTTTTTGGACAGGATGACGGATTTGTCCACGTTGACCCAGTTGAAGGAATTTGACGCGTACTGGAAACAAGAACCCGCAACCGTCATTTGAGCAGTATTCCCGGGAAGCCGTTCCTCCCTGTTTTGTTTCCCCTCCGTCAACATGTGCCTGCTTTCAAGCGGCCGTTTCTGAAAGGCCGCGCGACGATCCCTTCGTTCCTGTGTGAAACGCGATGAACGTTCTCCTTCGCATTCTCGGGTATTTGCGGCCCCACCGTTCCCTTACCCTGACGACCCTGTCCTTCGCCGCCCTGGCCACGGTATTCGATCTCTTGCCGCCCTGGCTGGTAAAGGTGATTATCGACGACGTGATTCAGGCGGACCAATTTTCCCTCTTGCCGTGGGTGCTGGGCGGATTGGTGTTGTCCTATGCCTGCAAGAACGTCGCGAACTCCCTGCGAATCCGGTTCAACAATATCCTGGAGCAACGCGTCGTGTTCCAACTCCGGCAACAGGTGTTTCACGCGCTTCAGCGGCTCTCGGTCGGGTTTTACGAGGATCGCTCGACCGGAGAGATCATGTCGCGCATCATGAATGACACCGAACACGTCGAGCGTATTTTTATCGATGGGTTGGAGGGCATGTTGACGGCGTTGTTGACGTTGATCGGGATTACCGCGGTCCTCTTCGTGGTCAATTGGCAATTGGCTCTCCTGGCGTTGGTCCCTATCCCGATTTTGATGGTGTCCGCCGTGAAATTTTCCCGTCGGGTCCACGGGTATTACCACAAAATTCGACACAATACGGCCGAACTGAGCGGCTATCTCCAGGATTCCCTTTCAGGCATTCGAGAAACCATGGCCTTTAATCGGCATGCGTTTGAACGGGAACGATTCGACGCCAGGAATCGCGAAGTCAGCCGGAGCAATCTCAAAGCCATGTTTCTTTGGTCCATCTATTCACCGGCGATGATTTTTCTCGGGGCCATGGGCACGGTCCTCATTCTGTGGGTGGGGTCGACGGACGTCGCGCAGGGGAACCTGAAAGTGGGCGAACTCGTGATGTTCGTGTCGTATCTGGCGCTGTTCTACGTTCCGGTGAATCAAATCCATTCCGTCAACCACATGCTCCAGCATGCCCTTGCGTCGAGTGAACGCATCTTTGAAGTGTTGGATGCCGAACCCGACGTGCAGGACCGCCCTGGGGTGGTGGCACCCGCCGCGCGTTTTCGCGGGAGCGTACAGTTCGACGGCGTGAACTTTGCCTATAAGCCGGAGGTGCAGGTGTTACACGACGTCTCCTTCGAGGTGGAGGCGGGAGAGCGCATAGCCCTGGTGGGTCCGAGCGGCGCGGGCAAGAGTACGATCATCAAACTCCTGATGCGGTTCTACGACGTGACGGGCGGC
>JAHRAK010000060.1 GCA_020027535.1 Nitrospirales bacterium | reverse complement strand
GGGACTGCCCGGTTCGTCCGCGCCGAATTTCTGGCTTTGCGCAAACAGGATTTTGTCGTAGCCGCCACGTCGATCGGTGCCCGGGACCGGCGCGTGATTTTTTCCCACATGGTCCCTAATGCCATGGCCCCCGTGTTGGTCTCGGCCACCATCGGTGTCGCTACGGCCATCCTGACCGAGTCGGGCTTGAGTTTTCTCGGGTTCGGCGTGCAACCGCCGTATGCCACGTGGGGCAATATTCTTGCCGACGGCAAGGGGTTTATCTTCGACGCCCCCTGGCTCTTTTTTATTCCGGGCATGGCGATTCTGGTCGTGGTGTTGGCGTTTAATCTGGTCGGGGAAGGACTGCGTGAAGCCCTCAATCCGAAATTGCGGAAGCGCTGAACCATGAATGCCTCACCCCATCTCCTGGAGGTTTCACATCTCTCCACGTCCTTCTTTTCGGACCAGGGTGAAATTCGAGCTGTCGAGGACGTCAGTTTCTCGGTACAGCCGGGACAAACCGTGGCGCTGGTCGGAGAATCGGGCTGTGGAAAATCCGTGACGGCCTTGTCCATCATGCAGTTGGTGGATTTTCCGGGAAAGGTGGTGGGAGGGCAGGTGGTGTTTAAAGGCTCCGATTTGCTGACCTTGCCCGATAAGGACATTCGACGGATACGCGGCAACCAGATCGGCATGGTCTTTCAGGAACCCATGACGTCGCTGAATCCGGTCTTCACGGTCGGCGACCAGATCGGCGAGGTGTTGGACATTCATACGACCCTGACCAAGCGCGAGATCCGGCGGGAAGTCGTTCGCCTGCTGGAGAAAGTCCATATTCCTTCGCCGGACAAGCGCATCGATCAATACCCGCATGAAATGTCCGGCGGCATGAAACAGCGGGTGATGATTGCCATGGCCCTGGCGTGCCAGCCCGACCTGCTCATCGCCGATGAGCCGACCACGGCGTTGGACGTGACGATTCAGGCCCAGATTCTGGAACTGCTGAAAGAACTGCAACGGGAAATGGGTATGGCGATCCTGCTGATTACGCATAACCTGGGCGTCGTGGCGCAGTTCGCGCAGGACGTCATCGTGATGTATGCCAGCCGGATCGTGGAACGCGCGAGCGTGCCCCAACTTTTTGCCGCGCCGTCGCATCCGTATACGCGCGCGCTGTTGCGCTCGTTACCCAAGCCCGGCGCGCGGGAATCCCGGCTCGAATCGATCCCGGGCACAGTTCCTTCTCCCCTGATGTATTGCCGGGGCTGCCACTTTTCGACCCGGTGCCCGGACGTGTTGGACCGTTGTCCCGACGAGGAACCGCCGCTCGTTGAAATTGCGCCGGGCCATGAAGCCGTGTGTTGGTTGCATCAACCCGGGAGAACGTGACGTCGTGGACGTGAAGCCACCTGACGGACAGCCGAGCGGACACGCAGGTCCGCTCCTACAGGTTACGCGCCTCAAGAAATATTTTCCCGTCCGAAGCGGCCTGCTCTCGAACGTGTCCGCGTGGGTCAAGGCCGTGGATGACGTGACGTTCGACATTCAGCCCGGGGAAACCTTCGGGTTGGTCGGGGAGTCCGGTTGCGGCAAAACCACCGTGGGCCGAACCGTGCTGCGGTTGCAGGAGCCCACCGGCGGCGACGTGCATTTCGAAGGCCGGAACCTCTTTGCCATGGATGCCAAAACGTTGCGGGCCACGCGCCGCCGGATGCAGATCGTGTTCCAGGATCCCTACAGTTCGCTGAACCCTCGCATGACCGTCGGCTCCATCGTGGGCGAGCCGCTCAAGGTCCATCACCTGGCCAAAGGCCGGGACTTGACGGATCGGGTGTGTCAACTTCTCGACCGCGTGGGCCTGAGACCGGATCATTACCCGCGCTATCCTCATGAATTTTCCGGAGGGCAACGCCAGCGGATCGGCATTGCGCGCGCGCTGGCGCTGAACCCGAAGCTGATCGTGTGTGATGAAGCGGTTTCGGCCCTGGACGTGTCCATTCAGGCGCAGATCATCAACCTGCTCAAGGATCTGCAAGCGGAGTATCGCCTGTCCTATTTGTTCATCACGCACGATTTGAACGTGGTCCAGTACTTGGCCGACCGGATCGCCGTGATGTACTTGGGAAAACTGGCGGAAGTGGCGCCTGCCGGCGCTTTGTTCTCCGACGCCAAACATCCCTACACCCAGGCCCTGCTTTCCGCCAACCCGTTGCCGGATCCCACGGTGAAACACGAACGCATCCTGCTGCCGGGTGACGTGCCGACTCCGCTGAACCCGCCCGCCGGCTGCCGGTTCCACACCCGATGCCCGCACGTGATGGACCATTGCAAAACCACCGACCCGCCCCTGATCCAAATCGGAAAACCGGAAGCCAATCACAAAGTCTGGTGCCATTTGTATTCCGGTTAACGACAAGCGTGTCGGATTACGCTACGCTAATCCGACCTACGCACTGTCATTCCCGACGCTTGTCCCCGACGTTCTTAATCGGGGATCCATGCGATATCCGGGAATCCAGTGTCTTTCTCTTCACGGACAAAACAAGAAAAAACCCTGGATCCCCGATCAGGTCGGGGATGACGGAAAAAGACAAAACCTTCGTAGGTCGGGTTAGCCGAAGGCGTAACCCGACAATCTGAGCCCCCCTCACCCCAGCCCTCTCCCGCCAGGGGCGAGGGAGTGAAGCGCATGTCCTCTCCCTTGATGGGAGAGGATAAAGGTGAGGGTGATGAGTCTTGTAGGTTGGGTTAGCCGAAGGCGTCACCCGACGGCTTCGTTACATCCTGAGGACAATCGAAAACGCGGTGAACACGCCGAACGCGCGTGAATACTCGATGCGCGCCGGCGCGTGGGAGACTTTGCTTTTGAAACTTTCTCCCAAGCTCGCATAGCGCATCCTGGGGGCATGAGACAGATATTCGAGTCCTGTCCCGAGTTGAAAGGTGACGCGCTCCAGGCACGTGACGCTCAGCGCCGTCTGGAAGCTGAGCGTTGTGGCGATGGCCGAATCGCTTGTTGTCCAAACGGTCGGCTCGTCCAGGTCCGTTGGCCCAGACGTCAACAGCGTCCTCTGGGACCCGTTGTATTCGGAATCCAGGTAATAGACCCCCAACCTGCCGTCGAACGTGAAATGCCAGCGTTCCTTGAATGGAAGGTTGATGCGGGTGCCGACGACCCCGCCGTAATACCAGGCTTCCAGGTCTTCTTTCAGGGTCAGGTTGTTCACCTCGGAGTCACGGTTGGACTCGTATGCGAACGTCTCGGACTCCTGGTTCAGCCTCTTATAGCTCGGTCCGATGAAAAGGGAGACCTTGGTTCGCCCCGTCTGCCTGAAGAACATCCCGTCACAAGATCGATGCCATGGAAGTCAACCTCTCTTTTCGTGCTGATGCGTATGGGATCGCCCCACGCAAAATTAGGAGAGCCGAAAGGCATGGCGCCGCCATTGATCTTGCCGACCCACCCGACCGACCGGGCATCCGGGTTGTTTTCTATCAGCGACACGAGAAGCGGTTCCGTCTCGGACGTAATAGGACAACTGCCGTTGACTGGACTTAGTGGGCACTGCCTGTCGAACTGAGTCAGGGCGTCAGTCCATGGGGCCGGATCCTCGTTGTAATCGTTAACGTGCCTGGAGTTGTAAAAAGTGAGGAACCCGCTCAACTCGGTGAACAGTTTTTTTCCGAAAGCGTCGTATTTGCCACCGACCGCCACGTTGACCAGCGGCCCGGCCTGGAATCCGGCGTCGTAGTGGTCGAGGAAGCCGACGACCTCTTCCCGATTGTTTGTTCTGATGAACGGGCTCGATTCCGACATGTCCAGAAAATACACGCCGCCGCCCGCTCTGGCGTAGGGGCGGACCTGCGTGTCCGCCCGTTCCATCAAGGCGTCCGAAGCAGCGCTTGTTTGAGGACAGAACAGGAGACAAACGGGGAGCATCGCTATAGCGGCCCAGCGGGCCTGAAAAATTCTCTTTAAGGAATTCATGGCCATCTCCGAAGAGTTGTACGGGTTGTTCTCTTGTTCATGCAACGCCACGGCATGACAGAAAAGGAGATAAGGTATACAATAAAAATTTTTCTGTCATCCTTGCATGTCTTTCTGTCATGCCCGACTCTCTCCCTGCCGTCATCCCCGACTTGATCGGGGATCCAGGGTCTTTTCTTCCTACGCGACAATGAAGACTCTGGATTCCTGCTTGCGCAGGAATGACAGATTCTGTCTGTTTTCGTATGAGGAAGTAGGTAGGGTTAGCGTCGCGTAACCCGACGTCCACGCTAATCCGACCTCCACACGTTGCGCTCGATGAAGATAAAGGCGGCGATCCACAGAAAGGCGTCCCAGAAATCGAGGAAGGTGCCGAAGATTCCCCAATACACCGCAACGGCCACGATGACGGCATAGAGCAGGTATTTTGTCCCCAGGCTTGTGGTTGCAAACCAGCCTGGGAACAGTTCTTTGACGTCCGGCCGCACGTCAAGCTCCAGCAGGGCCAGGATCAGGAGCCAAGTGCCGGAGTTCACGACGTCAACCCAGGCCAGCCGCGTTGCCTGAACCAGGGTGCCGGCTTCAGCCAGCGACCTGGTCTGCTCATTGACGAACAGTTCTCCGGTGATCCCGGCGCAGTTGCCGGCGGTCAGGACCCGGTACTCGTCGAGTTCAACGAGCAGGGCGAACTGCTTCATAGCCCAGGCGCAGGCGTCCGGTATGCCCGCCGGCACGTACAGGCCAAAGCCGAGTGCTTTGCCGAGATAGCCGGTAAAGGCGTAACCGATGACCAGGTAGCACAGGGCGCGCAGGCCCCTGATGACGGGGCCGATGGGACGCTTCAGCACCTCGTCGGAAAGCTGGCAGGTTTCCAGTTCGAACAGCAGCAACAGGATCACCCACGCGGCGGTGTCGATGCTCGGCGCAAAACCTTCGATGATCTGCGCGAACGGCATGCCATCCTGGAAGATGTGGGAAGCGGCTTCCCAATCTTCCTTGAAGAACAGCGCCACGTTGGCGACCAGGGCCGCGTACACCAGATATTTGAAAACGGAAAACCAATCGACTCTGTTCACCTGGAGCATCTAGTCATGCAAGCGAATGTTGACTCATTTGTTGCTAACGCCTGCCTTTTCCTTCCCCTCCTTTGTAAGGAGGGGTGCAGGGGAGGTAGAGGCTAGGCGAGGACTGCGAAACCCATTAGCCCATGAGTATACGACTCTACCCCACCTGGCCTCCCCTTACAAAGGGGAGGAAAAGAACACGGTTCCCAAGCCCTGCCTTGCGGGAGCGGAAGGCCGGTCCGTATAATCGCCAATTCGTGCGAAGAGAACCTCGCACATCGATGATACCGAAAAAACAGGAGTATGCATGACAGAGCAGGGCAACAATCCTAAACCTTACCCGGCGCTTCGCAATATTCAATATTCGCCCATGAAGCAGGGGGAGGAGCACTACATCGTTTTGTGGGATCCCTCCGGATTGAGCTCCGAGAAGCTCATCATCCCGCTCAACTTTTTCCATCTGTTTCAATTTCTGGATGGCGAGCATTCCCCGGAACAAATTGGCGTCGAATACCTGAAAAAATATGGCGAGTTCATGATGCCGGACAAGCTCGACCGGCTCATTGCCGACCTCGATGAAAAGCTGTTTCTGGAAGGCGACCGCTACGAGGCGGCGAAAGCGGCGGCGTTGAAGGCGTATCGTGATGCGCCGGCGCGCAAACCCCGCTTCGCCGGTAAAAACTACGAAGCCGATCCGCAGAAACTGCGAGAACAGCTTGCCGGATTCTTCACGTCCAAGGAAGGACCCGGCCCCGATCCCTCCGATCATCAGGGGAAGTTGATCAAGGGGCTGGTGGTTCCGAATTACGACGTGAACGTGGCCGGGCCGCTCTATGCATGGGCCTACAAAACATTGCGTGAGGCGGAAGCGCCGGACGTCTACATTCTCTTCGGGACGGCCCACGCCGGGTTGGCGGAGCCGGTGGCCGTGACGGATAAGGATTTCGAAAGCCCGTTGGGGATCGTGCCGGTCAATCGGCCTCTCATGGAGGCTTTACGGTCCCAAGGGGGGGACGCGCTGTTCGCGGATGAATTGCGGCATGACGTGGAACACAGCATCGAATTTCAGGTACCTTTTCTTCAGGAGACCGTGGGCACACGGCAGTCCATCTCTATCGTCCCGGTTTTGTCTGCGTTTCCGCCCGGGTGTTTAATCGATCCGGCATTCAAGGATTTCGCCGACCAGGTTGAGCAGGTAGTGTCGCTGTTGAAAGACGCGATTGCCGCGTCGGGTCAGCGGGTCTGTCTCATCGCCAGTGCGAACCTCGCGCACATCGGTCTGCGCTACGGCGATGACAAGGCCCCAACGGATTTTTCGTTCCACCGCTGCATGCAATCCGACCTGGAAATGCTGAAGCACGTGGAAAACGTCGATGCCCGGGGCTTTGCCGAATTTCTTCTCAAGGAACAGGACCACCGCCACGTCCTGGGCTTTTCGGCGATTTATCTGCTCTTGCGATTGATCGAGGCGGAAAAAGGCGAGATCCTGCGCTACGACCGGGAGATCGTGGATCAATTCAACTCCACCACCACCTACGCCAGCGCCGCGTTTTTTTAAGAGCACGTGTCCTCTCCCTTTTACTCTTCCTCCACGTGGACCGTCATGGTCACGGGTTCCAATGGATTGTCCTCGGGATCCCGTTCCATTGCCACGATCTGATCCACCACCTCCATGCCTTTCCTGACTTTTCCGAAGACGGTATAGGTCCGGTCCAGGCTGCTCGTATCTTCCACGCAGATAAAAAACTGTGACCCATTGTCATTGACGTCACGGGTTCGATCGTCGTTCCGGGGCATTTTGGCCATGGAGACCGTGCCACGGCGGTGTGGCTGGTCGCTGGGTTCCGGAGTCAGGCTGAAGCCCGGTCCCCCGGTTCCATGCAGGCTTCGATCCGGTTCCTTACTGAGCGGGTCTCCCCCTTGGATGATGAAGCCGGGGACGACGCGGTGAAAAGTCGTGCCATTGTAGAATCCGATTTTGGCGAGGCTCAGAAAGCTGTCCACGTGGCGAGGGGCCACGTCCGTGTAAAACTGGATCGTGATGTTGCCGAACTTGGTAGAGATGACGACCTTGGGGTTTTTTTTCTTGAAGGTCAGGGGCGCATTCATCGGCGGACTCTATCAAGGCAAGCGGACGTTCGGCAACCGTTGCCGTTGCGGGCCACGGCCCCGTGGTTGGGGCCTGAGGCTTCTACCGTTTTGGCCGTCTCAGGCCATCCGCCGGCCGGATGCCGAGCCAGCATACTGCGCCGGTGAATGCCAGGACGGCCGCGACCCCGAGTGCGACGGTCCATCCGAATTCGTTCGCGAGCCAGGGCGTGAGCGTGGGGGAGAGGGTGCCGCCCAGATTGGCGCCGGTATTCATCACCCCGGAGAGGGTTCCGGCATGGGCCTTGGAAAGGTCCACGGTCGAACTCCAAAACGCTCCGATGGTGAAATACAGCCAACCCGCGCCCAAGGATAACAAGGCCAGGGCGGTGTAAGGTTCGTCGATCGCCGCCCCTCCGATGATTGAAACGGCTGCCAGGGCCATTCCCCAAGCCCCGACCCATGGGCGTCCTTTGTTCAAACCGAATCGTCCGGACAGGCGGTCCGTGACCCAGCCGCCGATTGGACAAAAGATCGTCATGGCTATAAAGGGACTGGCGGCGAAGAAGGCGCCTCGCAGCACGCTGAAGTTTCGTACGTCCACGAGGTAGAGGTAAAACCAGGACAGGTACACGTAGGCCACGTACCCGAAACAGGTATAACTCAAGACCAGCCACCACACGCTTGGGGTTTGCGCAAAGGCTTTCCAGGGAACGGGGGTCGGGGCCTCCGGCACGTTCCGCAAGGGCGCGTCGCCGCGGATCAGCGCGGCTTCCCCGGCATTGACCCGTGGATGCGCTTCCGGCCGGTCCGTGGCAAACCGGAACCACAGCATGGCGATGAGCATGCCGAGGCCTCCGGCCCAATAGAAGGCCGTCTGCCACCCGTAATTCACCATGATCCAAGCCGTGATCGGGGGGGTGAGCGCGGACCCGACCCCGATGCCGCTGATCGTGATCGCGATGCCGAGTCCTCGCTCATGCGGGCCGCACCAATTGGCCACGGCCCGGTTGAAATTCGGCAAGGCAGCGGCTTCCCCGACGCCGATCAGGAATCGTACGATCATCAGCGATCCCCAAATGCCCACGACCCCTGCGAGAAACGACGCCGGGGCCAGGGCGGTCATCGCCGTAAAGAGCGACCACCAGACCACGGCGAGGGTCAGGATCGTTCTGGGTCCCCATCGGTCTCCCAGCCGGCCCCCGGGGATTTGAAACAGGGCATAGCCCAGGACAAACGCTGAAAAAATCTGTCCCATCTGGACGTTGGTGAGCCCGAGGGCCGGGATCATCTGCCGTGCCGTAACTGAAATATTGACCCGGTCTATATAGGTAATAATGCTGATTGCAAGCAGGAGGGCCAGGATGGTCCAGCGTGTGTGGGATGGCTTGAATTCTGTTGCGGGCTGGGACATGAATGTTCTCTTTCCGGATGAGCACTGTAACGGGGTTTGTTGGAGAATGCCAGATGGTCCGTCTATTGAGGGGAAGTTACTGGTTGAAACTTGGTCTTGGTCCGTGATAGAGGGAGCCTTCGGTATAGGGCTTTGAGGCATATATCCTTACGTCATACAAAATCAGGAGGTAAAGGACAATGGCAACGAGAGCCCGGGAAACGACCAAAGCCAAGGAGAAAAAGTCTGGGCGGTCCGCATCCAAAGCCAAGGTGTCGAAGTCCAAGGCAAAGGCTTCCCCATCGACTTCGCTCAGGGCAGGCTCAGCCAAATCGAAACCGGCGAAGGCGGCAAAGGTGGCCAAAAAAGATGCACTCAAGTCCAAGCAGGCGAAGACCCCCTCCGAGGCTTTGCTGAAAAAGAAGGTGACGAAAAAGACTGCGATAAAAAAGGTGGCCGCCAAGAAAGTCACCGCCAAGAAAGCTGCGGTGAAGAAAGTTGCCGCAAAGCCCGTGAAAAAACGGCCGGCAACCGTCAAAGGGAAAGCGCGTAAGAAGGTCGCGGTCAAGCCCCAAAAGGTGGCTGCCAAGAAGGCTGTCGCCAAGAAGGTTGCCGTGAAGAAAACGGCTGCCAAGCCCGTACAAAAACGTCCGGCTAAAGGGAAAGCACGCGAGCCGGTCGCGGTGAGCCCGAAGAAAGTTGCCAAGCCCGCCCCGACACCTGAAGCGAAGGCCGTGACGCCGGCGAAGAGCCTCTCCCCCGGTGAAATGGAGAAGGTGTCCCTTCGACAGGGCTCAGGACAGGCTCAAGACGTGACTGCCGCCGTGGTTCATGACTCACTTGAATCGGATTTGTCCGGATTCGATGATGAGACGGCCGATGACTTTGATGACAACGCAGGATTCGGTCCTCTTGCCGAAGACCGCGATGATGATCTGACCGAAGATTTGTCCGAGGAGTTGGAAGCCGAGAAATATTTCAGGGAAGCGGAGGCGGGGTTGGATGATGACGATTTGCCTCGTGGGTGGTAAAGAGACTGCGAAACGTCTCTCACGAAAGGCGAACGTCGAGAGTCGACCGGGACGGCACCCTTCGGCTTCGCTTCCTTCGACTTCGCTCAGGACAGGCAGGGCAGGCTCCGGCCGGCCGCTACGATGTAGTGACAACCCCCTGTGGTTGTCATGCTAAAAGGAGGATTGAATGTCTGAGGCTGTAGGCTTACTACGAATTGGCGAGAAAGCCCCTGATTTTTCTGCGGCGACCACC
>JAHRAK010000032.1 GCA_020027535.1 Nitrospirales bacterium | reverse complement strand
GGGTGGCGTCAGAGCTGAACCCCCCTGGCCCCCCTTATCAGGGGGGTAGAAAGGGCTCTGCAGTCCCCCTGATAAGGGGGATTGAGGGGGTTGTCTTACCAAGGCGGGGAACTGAGGCATCCTGAGTCTGTCGAAGGGGAAGCGGTGAAAATTGTCAACGAATGACTGAACACAGACAGGAGTGACAAATTGGTGCAAGGCATCCCATTTTCATCCCTTGGTGTACAGGCGCCAGCCTGCGTGAGCCGTTCCTCTTGACAAAAAGCGACGCGTGAATGAGCAAAATTAAAGAAATCAAAGCAAGAGCCATCCTTGATTCTCGCGGGACTCCCACGGTGGAAGTGGACGTTCTGCTGACCAGTGGTGCATGGGGACGGGCAGCCGTGCCTTCCGGTGCGTCGACGGGGACACGAGAAGCGCTTGAATTACGGGACAACGATCCTCAACGGTGGATGGGGAAGGGGGTCACAAAGGCCATTCGGAACATTACGAAAACCCTGGCTCCCAAACTTCGGGGGGTGAATGCCCTGGATCAAACGTTGATCGATTCCACCATGCTTGCGTTGGATGGGACTCAGGGAAAGTCCCGACTCGGGGCGAATGCCGTCCTGGGAGTGTCGCTCGCCGTGGCCCGCGCGGCGTCGGGGGAAACGCGGCAACCCCTCTATCGATACATTGGCGGAGCCAAGGCCCGTGAATTACCGGTACCCATGATGAATATTATCAATGGCGGCGTTCACGCGAATAACGGATTGGATGTGCAAGAGTTCATGATCATGCCCGTCGGCGCGACGCGGTTTCGCGAAGGGCTGCGGATGGGCGCGGAAGTGTTTCACCATTTACGGGCCGTGCTGAAGGCCAAGGGCTTGAGTACGGCAGTGGGCGATGAGGGTGGCTTTGCGCCGGCCCTGCAGTCGAATGAAGAGGCGTTGGCCGTGATTAGTCAAGCCGTTCGCAAGGCAGGGTACCGGCTCGGCTCGGATATTGTGTTGGCGATTGATGCGGCGGCCAATGAATTTTACGGTAAAAAGGGGTATGTGCTTCACGCGGAAAAGCGTGCTGCGCGGACTTCTGCCCGGATGATCGATTTTTATGAAGGGTTGGTCGAGCGGTATCCCATCGTGTCGATTGAAGATGGACTTCATGAAGACGACTGGAAAGGCTGGAAACTCCTGACTGACCGGCTCGGCACACGGGTCCAGTTGGTTGGAGATGACTTGTTTGTGACCAACGTCGATTATTTGTCAAGGGGTATTCAAGAACACGTCGGAACTGCTATTCTGATAAAGGTCAACCAGATCGGCACCTTGAGCGAAACCCTCGAGACGGTTGAACTCGCCAAGCGTGCGGGGTTCGGTGTCGTGATCTCCCATCGTTCCGGAGAAACGGAGGACACGACCATTGCCGACTTGGCCGTGGCAGTGAACGCCGGGCAGATCAAGACGGGTTCGTTGTCTCGAACGGACCGGTTGGCCAAGTACAATCAACTCCTCAGAATCGAAGAAGAGTTGGGGAAATCGGCGGTGTATCAAGGAAGAAAGGTGCTCCGAACCCGGAAGGCATAAGGTGGTCCGCCAGAATCGAAAACTGGAGAAACCGAGTCGGTGGTCCATCCCACGATCGGTGGTCTATCCACTGGGTGTCAGCATTGGGATCGTGCTGTGCCTGGTTTGGATGTTGGAGGGAACGGGGTTACCCCAGTATTGGAAGATGACTCAAGAACTTGACAGGACGCAAGAAGAGATTGCCTCCTTGGAGCAGGCGAACACGGCTCTTCGAGAGGACATCGATCTTCTGGAATCCGATCTCTTTACCTTGGAACAAGTGGCACGGGAGCGGTTGGGGTACGTGAAGGAAGGAGAGACGGTGTATCAATTTGTTGAGTCGCCGTAGAATCTCCCTTTCCTGTGGAAGGAGAGGGTCGGGGGGAAGGAGGAGGTGTCTGATGGTTGCATGACCGCTTAGGTTTTCCTGCCTCGACTCTTCCCCTGTCTGTTCCTTCCGCTTTGGTTGAATGATGAAATTCGGTACGATGGCTGTTGTGGGCTGTTCCAACGTGGGGAAATCCACCCTCGTCAACACGTTGGTCAATCAAAAAATTGCCATTGTTTCCGACAAACCCCAGACCACGCGTTCCCGGATTCTTGGAGTGGCGCATTTCCCGCAAGGTCAGTTGGCGTTGTTGGATACGCCCGGGCTGCATCGGCCTTGGCATCGACTCAATAAACTCATGGTGCGAACGGCGTTGGATGCCGTTCATGATGCCGACGTGCTTGCGGTCATGGTCGATGGACGAAATTTGCCTGGCCCTGCCGATCGATTTGTGGTAGATCAAATATTCTCGAAGCACGGGCGACCGCAAGGGTTACCTGTTTTTTTGTTGGTGAATAAAATCGATTTGATTCGTAAACGTCACGTGTTGCCGGTGATCGAGGCGTATCGTACGTTGGGGGAGTGGACGGAAATTGTTCCATTATCGGCTAAAACCGGCCTGAACGTTGACCGGTTGGCGTCGCTGGCCTTTGATCGAGTCGTCGAGCAGGACGAAGCCTTCGATGAAAGTTTTGTGACGGACCAGTCATGGCGTCATTTGGCGGCGGAGACCATACGGGAAAAAGTCATTGAATCGACCAAGGCGGAACTGCCCTATGCCGTAGCCGTGAAGGTGGACGAGTTTCAGGAAGAAAAACGCGTGACCAAGATCGCCGCGTCCATTTTCGTTGAAAAACCCGGCCAGAAGGCGATTGTGATCGGAAAATCCGGGGCGCGGTTAAAAGCGATCGGCACCGCCGCCCGGTTGGAGTTGGCAGAGGCTTTGGCAGGCAAGGTGTATTTGCAACTCCATGTGAAAGTAAAAGACGCATGGCGCGATGATGACCGCTTGTTGGTGGAATTGGGATACTCAACACAACCATGACGGATCCGGTAAAGACCATGACCCCAGGTACCTCTGTGACCGCCAAGGAGCAGGCCGCTTCGGGGCCGACCAATAGTCAAAGCAAATTTGACGTGGTGCGGCTCTCGACGCGTCGTCTCTTGAAGCGTGGTGCCATTTCAAACCTGACGAATCTGATTGCCCGGTTGCATCCTGCGGATATTGCCCGGGTGATTATGAATTTGGATGCGTCTCAAGAACGACGGACGATCTTTGAATTGGTCGAAGGCGTGGCGGAGCAGGGAAAAGTCGTGAGCGAGTTGAGTGACGAGATGATTCTGGAACTGCTTGAGGAGCGGAACGCCGCCGATATTGCGTGGATGTTACGGACCGTGCCGGCTGATGACGCCGCGGATATTTTGGGCGTCCTGCCCGAGGAATTGGCGCAGAATATTTTGCCGCTGATGAAGGCCGAAGAGTCTCAAGAGGTGGCCAATCTGATGGCGTACCCCAAGGGAACGGCCGGCAGCATCATGACGACGGAGTTCTTCTCGCTGCCCGAAGAAACCACGGCCCGGGAAGCGATCCAGCGCCTGCAACAGGCCACCAAGGCCGAGACCGTGTTTTATATTTATGCAACGGACCGTCAAGGGCGGCTCACGGGCGTGGTGTCGTTGCGTGAATTACTGGTGGTGGCTCCAACGGCGCCCCTGAAAAGCCTGCTTTTCCGCGACGTCATTAGTGTGAGCGTGGAGACCGCACAAAAAGAAGTCGCCAGTCAGGTGGCAAACTACAACCTCTTGGCGATCCCGGTTGTCGATCCCGAACATCGGCTCGTGGGAATTATTACGGTAGACGACGTGGTGGACGTCATTCGAGATGAAGACACCAAGGATATGTTGAAGATGGCCGGAGCCGCCGAAGAAGACGCTCAGATGCGCATCCCCAGTCTTCTGGCCGCGGGCCTGCGGTTCCCCTGGTTGTTTACCAATTTGGCCGGAAGCCTTGTGTCGGGACTCATCCTGTGGTGGTTCCGGTTCACGATTCAGGAGGTCGTGGCCGTGGTGATCTTTATTCCCGTGATTGCAGCGATGGGCGGGAACCTGGGGCTTCAATCTTCGACGCTGATCATTCGGGGGCTTGCGACGGGTCATGTTGAGCACAGTGATATTTGGAAGGTCGTGTTTCGAGAATTGCGTATCGGGTTACTCTTGGGTGTGATCTGTGGAACGTTACTTTTTCTAACGGGATGGATGTGGCAGGGAAACGGATATTTAGGATTGGTGGTTGGTGGGGCCTTACTGATTACGTTTCTTATTTCGTCGAGTATAGCCACGGTGACCCCGTTACTCTTACGAAAGTTTCATGTTGACCCGGCCGTGGCGGCAGGACCGTTTATCACCACGGCCATGGACATCACGGGGGTCAGCATCTACCTTGGATTCGCCACCATAATGCTGGAGTATCTGAAATAACTGCCCGGTTGAAGGGGCGAAGGGGTTCTTGGTGCTCCCCCTCTGAATCCGACGAGTGACGTCCTTGTATGGCTCTTGTCACCACCAATGCGATCGTGCTCAAAAGCATGCGCTGGGGAGAAGCTGACCGTATTCTCACGTTTTTTTCTCTTCGACTCGGGAAGGTTCGAGGCATTGCACGCGGCGCGCGCCGGATGAAAAGTCGATTCGGCGGCATGCTCGAACCTTTTTCGTCGGTCAATCTCACATTGTTCGACAAGCGCAATGACGGCCTTGCATCGGTCAGCCAAGTTGATAGCCTCGAATCCTTCATCTCGTTGCGAGAGAACTTGGACCATATCTGGGCGGCTTCTTGTATGGTGGCCTTGGTTGACGGCGTGACGGCGGACCGTGACTCGAGTCCCACGATTTTTCACACGCTGCTGGAGGGATTGCGCTCGTTGGCCCGAACGGATGATCCGGGGTTACTTACGGTGATTTTTCAGATTCAGGTCCTGGGACAATCAGGGTTTCAACCACAGATCGATCAGTGTGCATCCTGTGGCCGGGATGTTGCAGCGCAGTCATCCAGGTTTTCTCCTTCGGCCGGGGGGAGATTGTGTAGACCGTGCGATCAGGGCAATTGGGACTATTGTTTGCCGATGTCTCAGGGAAGCACGGCATTTCTCCGCCAAGCTCGGCGCATCCCATTTGCGCTTGCGGCGCGGCTGAAGGCGACAGGCCAGGTACGGAGGGAAGTCGAAGACATTGTCGAAACCTATGCGAGAACCGTTGTCGGGAAACGGTTGCCGGAAAAAGAGTTGTTGGCGGCGGAGCCGGAACCGGTGCCGTATGGTCTCGTATAGCAAGATGTGAGAGCGGGAAAGGCGTCGAGACATGGGCACGGAGATCATTCACCCCGAAGATATGAAGTGGATCGAGAAGGGCGTGTTCGGCATCGCGTGGAGCGATGGGCACCAAGGCGTCTATCCGATTCGGTATCTGCGGTTACACTGCCCCTGTGCGGCCTGTACGGATGAATGGACCGGCGAGTTGAAACTGAAACCCGATGACGTCCCGATGCTGATCATGCTGAAGGATATCCAGCCGGTGGGGCATTATGCCTTACGCCTGCTTTGGAGTGACGGGCATGATACCGGGTTGTATGCGTTCGGGAAACTTCGGCAAATGTGTCAATGCGACCTCTGCCGGCCTGATAAAGATCCGGCCGCGGAGAAAAAACCCTCCCGCCGGCTCCTCTGAGCCGCCTTTTTTCAATTTTCTGCATTTCTTGAAATCCTGTTATTTCTTCCAAGTTCGTCACATTTTGTACAAATGTTACATTTTGTAAAGTTTTGTACAATATGTACAAATTGTACAATTTGTTGAGTTTTGTACAGTTTGGAATGTTCGCGACAACATAATCCATGGGCCGGTCGAAGCCTCTGGCTTCAGCGTTTGCGCGGCCCGAGGGTCCGGTCTTCGTAGTTCGCGAACAGGCGTTTGGTTTCGGGGTGGAGGGCGACGCCTTTGCCGTGGGCAATGTCCCGTGTGCGGAAAAAGGGTGCGAGTTTCCCGGAGGGGTCGAGATAGGCCGCGCGAAGCGGCACCGAGCGGTTCCGATGATGGATCAGGTGACAGGATGTGGAACGAATCGAGCTGATCCAGGCGGCGACTTCGTCAGGGTTCCCGATGGAGGCCGACAGCAGCAGGAGTCGCGATTGCGCAGGAGCGAAAATAATCGTTTCTTCCCAGACCACTCCACGTTCCCGATCAGCCAGAAACTGCGATTCATCCAAAATGATCAAGCCCAATGTATCCAACCGCATGTCGATCTCACCGCTTGCGGCATCGTACAGTAAATTCCGCAGGATCTCCGTGGTCATGATCAGAATGGGAGCCTGCGGATTGTCACGACGATCGCCCGTGAGAATGCCGACCTGATCAGAGCCGAATGTCTGCGAAAACTCCGTCAACTTTGTGTTTGAGAGCGCCTTCAAGGGTGACGTGTAAATAATCGTTTGCTCGGCTTCGATCGCCCGTCGCATGGCTTCTAGCGCCACGTAGGTCTTGCCGCTGCCGGTGGGGACGCTCAAGATCACGTCATTGGTCGCCAAGTGGTTGATCGCTTCTTGTTGCCAGTCGTCAGGCTTGAAAGGCCGTTGCGGAGGAACGCCGATCCCTTCAAAAAGCTCCTTCGTGCTGATAGCCGGTGCCGGTTCCGCCGGTACGTTGTGCCGTGGCGGGGAGGGCCGGGACGGCGTATCGGGTGGCTTGGGAAGGTCGGGAGAGCGTGCAGGTTCTTGCAGGAGGGACGCGAGGCTGGTTTCGATTTCTGCCTGCTGATCGGGTGACAGGGCCAAGAGTGTTTGAATCAGTCGGTTCTTCCCCATTCGGAAATGTCGCGGCACCCGTTTCCTTGCCAGGTGGTGAAGCAGTTTGACGGGCAGGCCGGCCAATTGTTTTGCCAATACGTCGTTGGTCATGTGTTTGCTCGGTGTACCGTTAGGCCGTTTTTCTCTTTTCCTCCCCTCGCCCCTCCTTACCCTTCGACTTCGCTCAGGGCAGGCAAAGGAGGGGAACTGCGTGTGCTGTTCCTTCTTCGTCTCTCATGGCAATTCTTGCAGCACGTCCCGGCGCATGCGGTCCATTGCGTCCCTCGCGCTATCGGCCAGTCCGGGATGAGTCGATCGTAATCCATGCAGTTGCGAGAGATATTCCAAGGTCCTGGCCAAGAGTCGATAGAGATCCCCTTCCGCCATGGTGGTCGAGCGAATGAATTCGCTCCAGGGCAGGGTGGGCTGGCCGATCCACAGGTCGGCGATCGCTGCGATATCCCACCTCAGGAGGGGTGGTTCTTCATACGCGGACAACGAGTGGGCAACCTTCCGGACCTGTCCGAGGGTAGAGATCAGCGCCGGATGACGTCCGGGAAAGGAGGCCGGCCGGTCGTCATCATGTGCGATGCTTGCCAACACTCCCGCCAGTAGAGAAGCGCTGATCCCTTCAAACGCCCCCATCCGTATCAATTCCGTGATGAGTAACGAATGATTGATGCGAATCAGGCGTGCCCAGTCACCTTCGGGGGTCAGCTGGCACGCGGGGGTCAGGTAGCCGAATTTTTGTAACACCTCCACGTGTTGCTGGAAGCGATGCCAGAGTTCGGTGCGCAAGGCATGAATGGTTTTCGTCAGTCGATGATCTTCCTGGCGCAGCTTCAGCGCCTGCGGGTGATCCTTTTGACAAGCAGGACGGGCCGGGCAGGTTGGGCAAGGGAACTCGTGGCTGAGCATCTCGGTCAGGACCGGGCTGTCGGTGCCGTCCTGGTCCACCCGAATGGGGAGGCGTCGTAATCGAGTGGGAAAATTTTCCAAGGTTTCGATCGCGTGCTTCAGGCTATGAGGCGTGCACCATGGAAATTTTCGGGCCTCCGCGACGTCAATGATTTCATCGATCACGGCGGTGATCGTGTTTGCGGGATATTCCACAATCTGTCCGCCACTTCGAATCACGGTCAACATGGCGTACCCTTGTCCGCGGCTTCGATATTGACGCAGGACGATGGCGTGATCCTTGGAGAGTTCGACGACGCGACCCGGTGTCAGGAACGCCAATTGGGCCGAAACTTCCGGCGGGTCGTGCCGCGTTTTCAGGCGATGGTGCGAGCGGCGTTTTTTGGCAAGGGTGAAGGATTGCCATTGCGTAATCCAATCGGCGCATTCACGCTGGCCATAGGCTTCCAGTTGTGTTTCCACCTCATCCAGTTTGGTTTCATACCTGTCGGCTCGTTGGTTGATCTGAAATTGCGCAAAGCTCTTTTCCAGAATGGGTTGAATATGATCGACGGTATGGGCTTTCAAGAGATTCAGGACCATGGGATAGGAGAGGAGAAATTGACTGTCGATAGGCTCCGGGTGGTTCGTGAGTCCGTTGGCAATTGGGCCGAGGTCGATATACGGCGACGGCGTGACCACGACGAAGCCCACGTAATCTTTCCCTCGTCTCCCGCCGCGGCCGGCGAGTTGCTGAATCTCGTTGACGGTCAGTTCCATGATGTCGCGATCCTTGCGGACGCTTGATTGGGTCACGACGACGGTGCGGGCGGGAAAATCCACACCGGCGGCCAAGGTCGTGGTGGCAAAGACCGCGTCCAGACACCCCTGACGCATGAGTTCTTCAACGGCAATTTTCCAGGACGGCAGGTGCCCGGCGTGATGGGCCGCCACGCCATAGTGTTGAACCGTGGGAATCAGGGGGTGGTCGGCGATACTGGGATATTCGGCAGTCATCTTTTCCAGCACGTGCGTGATGGCGGCCGATCGCGTGGCCGGAATCGAGACATGGCGATGTTCGAAGCTGTCAATGGCCTCGTCACAAGCGCGCCGGGAAGTCAAAAAGACAATGGCCGGGGTCAGACGTTGGTGTCGAAGGGCTTGGAGAAGATCGACTGGGTGAATGGCAGGCGGCATGAATGAAAAAAAATTGTAACAGGATCTTGTCGGAAGCACAAAGAAGACCGACACCTGGCGAGGCTGGATGGAGATGCGATTAGTCGTCTGAAGATTCAGGTGAAGACGGTTTGCCGAAGAAAATTTTCGTGAAGGTCGTGCGTCGGGATTTGATGCTCCACGTGGCACCCTCGATTTCCTGTTGAGACGCGAGTGAAAACGACGGGGACTTGGATTCGTGCAGCAGTTGCGTGGGGATGACGCTCCGATGGCCCGTGAGCAGGTAACTCATGGCACAACTCGTGGCCGCGTACGGCGCAATGGCGGGGCCGAACAATTCCATGGCCAGGACAATAGCGGCGATGGGAGTATTGGTGGCACCGGCCAACACGCTGACGAGTCCCAATGCGGCAAAGGTGGCGGGATCCAATCCCAACCCATTGGCCAAGGCCGATCCCAGGGCGGCCCCATAAAAACAGAGGGGAAGAAGAATGCCCCCGCTGCCGCCGAAGTTCAACGTCACGCTGGTCGTGACGGCCTTGACGGCAAAGGCGTACCAGGGAAGGTCGTCGCCCTTGAGCGCTTGAGAAACCGTCGCCCAGCCCAGGCCGAGGTAGTCGTCTGAAAAAAGAAAGGTCACGGCGATGAGGATCAACCCGCCGGTCACACCGGTCAGCACGGAGGAAGTTTTGGTCAAAATGGCAAGCCGTTTTCCGAGTCCCATAATTTCCACGAAGATGAACGCCGCCACGCCGAACGTGACTCCCGCCAATCCTACGCTGAGAAAAAAGGGAATAGTCAACGACGGAACCGATGGTGAGACGGGCGAGAGATACGCAATCCCCAAGTTTGCGGCAACCTGATGCCCGACAAACGCCGAAACCAGGGAAGGGAACAGTGCCCCGTAGGAAAGTCGCCCGATCCAGAGTGCCTCAATGGCAAACAGGGCCCCGGCGACCGGGGTGCCGAACACGGCGGCGAAGCCCGCGCTGATTCCGCAGACGACGAGTCGTACTCGATCGACGTCCTCTAAGCGGATGAATTGTCCGAATGCCGAGCACAACGCTCCGCCGATTTGTGCACAGGGCCCGACGTTGCCTGCCGAGCCTCCGCTCGCAATCGTGACGATCGTGGCGATGAATTTGACGGGAATCACGCGAGGGTGGATTTTCCCGCCTTCTTGATGAATGGCGCGAATCACTTGTTCCGTGCCGTACCCTCGAGCTCTGAAAGCGAATCTGGCCGTCATGACCCCGGAGAGCGCAAGGCTGACCGGCAGGAGAAGAAATATGTACGGGAATGATTGCGTGAGAGCGATGCTGCTCTGGAGCAGGATGAGAAACAGGGTGGAGGAGAGCCCAACGAGCAAGCCCACGACACTGGCCAGGAGAAACCATTTGACCAGGCTGAGAAACAGAATGGACAGTTCCGTAAGACGCGTCGTCATGAATCGTCAAGCCTTCGGAAAGGTTGCAAGAGGCAAAATGCCAAAAAGGTATAGTACAGCTTGAAGACGAAAACAACAAAAGTGGTGCCTTTGATGGCTCTGTTGGTTTTCCACCAGGCTGCGTTCCTTGCAAAATGTCCATGGCATGGATAAAAACCAATGCTGCGCACCCGATCTTGACCCCATCACTCCCTCTCCTGTCATCCTCGGCGCTTGTCCCCGATTTGATCGGGGATCCAGGCAATCTACGAGGATCCAGGGGTTTTTCGAGTGTCGTTTGTGAATAGAAAGACACTGGATTCCTGCTTTCGCAGGAATGACAGTTCGGGGTGTCAGAGGTTAGTTTTTGTATCAATGGTCAACACATGAGAGACCGCGTACGCAAATGACCGTTGTCCCGATTTTCGTTCTGTTGTGCGGAGTGGGGTTTTGTTCCTTCGTCAGCTACAACCTGGTCCGCATGCCGGCCTTGGCTCCGTTCGCTGAAACGTTGGGGGCCGGACCGGTCACGGTAGGTTTCATCGTCGCCGCTTCGACCATGACGGGCATCCTGCTGAAGCTCCCGGTTGGCACGTTATCCGACCTGGTGAACCGGCCACGCTTGATGTTGATTGGGGTCTTGGCGTTTGCATTGCCCCCCTTTGTCTATCCGTTGGTGCCCAACCTGGAGGTCCTGACGGTGTTGCGGGTGGTCCATGGATTGGCCACGGCCGTCTTTACGCCGTTAGCTCTCGCCATGGTTGCAGATCTGTATCCCGCGACGAGAGGTGCGGCATTGGGCTGGTATACCTCTGCCGCGCAAGGTGGAGCACTGTTAGGCCCGATGCTGGGTGGATGGATCATCGATACGGCCGGATATACCGAAACGTTTCTCACCGGTGGTGGGTTCGGGCTGGCCGGGCTTGCGTTCTATCTGACGCTTTGGTGGCGCTACCCCGCCCCGTCGCGCACCGTGAAGCTGGAGCCCAAGGTTCTTCTCTCGAACGTGCTGCAAGGGTTGCGGACCGTGTTGCGACATCTCCAGATGCTGGCCGCGAGTGTTGCGGAAGCCTCGAAGATGATGGCCAACGGTACCCTGATGGCGTTTTTGCCGTTATACGGGCTATCCATCGGGCTGAGTCTGGCAGAGAGTGGATTACTGTTTGGAATGCAAGGACTCACGTCGTTTCTCTCCAAGCCGGTGATGGGCCGCGTATCGGATCACGTCGGGCGACGGCCGTTGATCGCACTGGGCCTTCTGATTTGCGGCGTTGCCATCATGGCCGTTCCTCAAACGACTCGCTTGGGTTGGTTGCTCCTGTGCGCGGCAGGGTTTGGTTTTGGTGAAGCGATCATTACGTCCTCATCGGCCGCGATGATCGCGGATCTGGGAAAAGCCAAGAACGTCGGAGCCGGTATGGGATTGCGCGGAACCATCATGGATATCGGGCATGCCGGCGGGCCGATCGTAGCAGGTGTACTCGTCGCCGCAATCAGTTATACTGGGGCATTTGCCATGATCGGCTGCCTGCAATTCATAACAGCAGCGGGTTTTTGGGTGGCGACCAGCCGGCGGTTCGGGCGTCTCTAACGGGACCGCCGCGCATCGACGGAAAGGATACACAAGCATGGAAGAAGCGATGACAACGGGCGACGTCGTCATTGGTGTGTTGGCCGCGGCGGGAGTGGTCGTGTTGGTCGTGGTGTTTATCATCGTGTTTCGCAGTGTTTTTCTGAGCAACGACAAGGACGAATAAGGTGTTCAGCGGGATTGTCGAAGAAATGGGCGTGGTGAAATCCTTTGAGCCGGGCCTTGCCGGTGCGCGTTTGTCGATTTTGGCGCGTGCCATTCTCAAGGATCTTCAGCTTGGCGAAAGCGTGAGTGTCTCGGGGGCCTGCTTGACGGTCTCTGACGTTGGTGAAACGGATTTTTCAGTTGACGTCTCGGTAGAAACCGTCAGCGTCACCACGCTAGGCACATTCTCGGCAGGCGCGGCCGTGAACCTGGAGCGGGCCTTGAAACTGAACGACCGTATGGGGGGGCATCTCGTGACGGGTCACGTGGATGGAACCGGCATCCTTCGAGAGCGGACTCAAGAGGGCAACACCATACTGCTGACGGTTGAAGTGCCGGACCCCATCCTCCGGTATTGTATTCCCAAAGGATCGATTACCGTGGATGGTGTCAGTTTGACGGTCAACAGCGTGTTGGAGAACGGTGTGTCCGTGGCAATTATTCCCCACACGGCTAAGGTCACCACCTTGGGAATCAAGCAGCCCGGGGATGCCGTCAACCTGGAGTCGGACTTGATCGGCAAATACGTCGAGCGCTTGCTGCAACACAGCGGTAAGCTACCGGAAAAAGCTGCTCCGGTCATCGACCGCGACTATCTGCAAAAACACGGTCTGACGTAGAGGCACGATATTCGATGGGTTTTTCGCTGATCAAGAAACTTTCGGTGCCCGTTCGCATCCTGTTGTTCGCCATGCTTGTGGCGATTGCGATCCCATTACTATTGTGGCTGATCGTGCAATTCTATGAATGGAGTTGCGCCACCTGGATCACATGCGAACCCATGGGCGGGCAGTACTGACTTTCTTCCGTAAGTTGCAGAACATCCTTCGTCCGTCATTGATACAAAAAAAGTAAGAATGGGTCATTCCTGCGGAAGCAGGAATCCAGGGTCTCTATCCTTGCAAGCGGAGAAGAAAGAAAAGACACTGGATTCTTATAGATCGCCTGGATCCCCGATCAAGTCGGGGACAAGCGTCGAGGATGACAGAAGGAGAAGGCGGGTTAGCGCGATCTGGCGATCAGGACCACGGTCGTATTGTCCAGGCCTCCCCGGACGTTGGCTTGATCGATGAGTGCCTGACATTTTTGTTCCGGTGTTTGTGGGCGCGTCGTCATCAAAATGTCCAATATATCTTCATCATTCAACATTTTGTTCAGGCCGTCGCTGCACAGGAGAACTTCATCTGTTGCTTTAAGTTTTACTGTCGAGACGTCGGCTTCAACGGTGGATTCGATTCCCACTCCTCGGGTCAGGGCGTGCCCGTCCGGGTGGCTGGCCGGCGTTGATCGGGGCAGGAGTCCTTGCTGGATGTGTTCTTCGAGTACGGTGTGATCCCTGGTCAATGCTGAAAACTGTTGATCGCGGATGAGATACGCGCGGCTGTCTCCAACATGGGCGACCCATGCAAGCGGGGAGAAGGGGTCAGGCCGATAGAGAAGAACCATGGTTGTTCCCATCCCGGTGAATTCGGGGTGGGCTTTGGCATGGGCGCGAACGGTTTCGTTGGCGTACCCGATCGCCGACCGTAAAAGCGAGGGGATCTCCTCCGTCCTGGTCGCTTGGTCCTGTCCCGCACGTTCCGCGATATAGCGGTGAATCGCTTCGACGGTTTTTTGGCTGGCCACGTCGCCTCCTGCATGCCCGCCCATGCCGTCGGCAACAATCCATAACCCCAGTTCATTTGAAACCAGGAAGGTGTCCTGGTTCGTGGGACGTACGAAGCCGACGTGCGTCACGCCGGCTCCATGCCATTGTGTCGTGCGGTCCATGGTCAATCGTGAACGGGTCCGTGCCGCTCTCGAAGGGCTTGATACAGATATTCGGCAAGCGGCTCGAGATTGCGGACGTCCGCTTCGTTGTACTCACGCAGGGTCTCGCCGGCCCGCTCATCTCCGGCTTGCCAGGCATGCCACAGATTGACGGCATCCCAGCCATCCAAGCCTTGAACGCCGGCGGAACGAGCCAGCCCGAGTTCCGCTTCGATGTGTTTTAACCCGCCTCGCAGGCCCAATCGTCTGGCTGCGAAACACAGGTCGAAATGGGCGTGGGAGAGATCCAATTGAGGGTAACTCGCCCGCAAATACGGCAGATCAAACCCCGATCCGAAAAACGTCACGATCAAGTCGTAGTTGGACAGTTCCTCTTCTAAACGATCCAGTGTCAGGTTCTGATGACGAACCAGCGTAGTCATCGTGTGATGACCGTACAAACCGACCATGGTGATTTCACCTTCTCCGGCAGGGTATCCGTTGGTCTCGATGTCCAGGAACACCGTTCGAGCGCGAAAGACTTCGAACAGTCGCCAATGATGGGCTGCCTTGAACCGCCTGCCGACCCTGCGCCATTGCGCACGTTGGAAATCCTCCCAGGCTTGTTCCACCTCACGGTCATAAAGCGCTTTTCGTGCAGGACCGATACCCAAGGCGGCGGAAGTCTCCAGGAATTGCCGCCAGTGAGTCACGCCGTCGTCCCACAAACGCCGTTCCGTGGTTTCTCCGATACCCTTCAGAAAAATGAACGAAGATTCAAGCATGACGGCGTCGTGCGGCTCTCCCAATTCTTGCGATCGAGTTTGGGAACACGCTACAGTTGGTTTCCTGGAAATTCAAGAAAGATGAACTTTAACCCGCAGATCACGGGAAATATGGGCATGTATTACACATGCTATAAGCTGTCGTGCATGGGGTGGAATGTTATGCCTACGGCACGCAATGCTCGCGGCATAGATATTATTGCCTATAACAAAAGCAATACCAGGTTCATTGGTGTCCAGGTTAAAGCGTTATCGAAAAGAAATCCTGTTCCTCTTGGCAACAGTCTCGAGAAGGTAATGGGCGATTTTTGGATTATAGTAAACAATGTGGCTAAGGAGCCAAATGTTTTTGTAATGGTTCCTGGAGAAGTCAGGTCTTTAGCGCATCGAGGCGAGAAAAATGGAAAGGTTTCGTATTGGCTTCAACCAACCGCTTATGACGCGCCGCAATTTAGAGAAGCGTGGCATAGAATAGGCCGTGGAGATGAACAAATGAGTGATGTAGGTCGGGTTGGCAAAGCGTAACCCGACACCCTTACTTCGTTCAGGACGACCGCCAGTCATGGAATTGTTGGATTACGCTACGCTAATCCAACCTACAACGCTAGACAAGGGATTTTGGAATGCCAACTATATCGATGTTTTATGGCATCATCATTAGAATGTATTTTGCACCTGGTGAGCACCCTCCACCTCACTTTCATGTGTATTACGCTGAACATAAAGCAAAGGTTGGTATTCGCACTTGTGAAATTATTGACGGCAAGTTGCCCAAAAAGCAGACTAAGTTAGTTTTGGCGTGGGCAGAACTGCACCAAGAAGATCTCATGGCAAATTGGGAACTCGTCATGAATGATGAAGAACCATTTAAGATTCAACCACTACAATGAGGACAATCTGATGCATCCTGCTGTGGTATCTGTTGAGTGTCAAGAGGATTACGTTTTATCAATAGTTTTTGATAATGGAGAGTACGGATTACTGGATATGAAGCCTTACTTAAATCTTGGGGTTTTTAAAAAAATACAAAATCCAAGCGTCTTCGAAACGGTTCATGTCTCGTTTGACACCGTTGCATGGGAATCTGGCGCTGACCTTGATCCTGAGTTTGTTTACGAAAAGTGCCGCATCGTACAACAAAGCACTTCAGCGGGTGGGTAACCCTGCCGTTGAGTTCGGCGTTAGCTGAAAAGAAATGTCACATTGGAATTACAGAGTAATCAGGAAGCATCATCCTGAGACGGATTCGGTGACGTATCATGTCCACGAGGTTTATTACCAGGAGGATGGGGGTGTAGAAGGTTGGACGCAAGAATCAGTCATGCCTATGGGTGAAACGGCTGAGGAACTCAGAGAAGACATCAGGTATTTTCTCCATGCGTTCCGTCGTCCGATACTTGAAGTACAAGAAACAGACAAAGGGTCAACCCTTGTTTCTGACGACACGGATGACACCATAAATGACGGCCATTATTTTGAACTCATGGATCGAGCGTCCGTCGCATTGGATTACATTTATCAATTTCTTGGCAGCCATCCGCTTATGAGGAAAGACAAAACACTGAAAGATATGTATGAAAAGGCTGAGGAGGCTTTAGCCGAACTCTATCAACGCGCCGGCCGGCTGGAGTTTGATAGAAATAGCAGCTAACCAGGCAAATCCAAACAACTTCATTTTTCGACGACCGACTTGCAACGTTATGTCTTAAGCGTAGAGGAGAGATTCCATGGCAATCGCGAAAGAGAAGATGAAGGAAGTAATCGAGTCGCAGCCGGATGATGCAACCTATGAGGAAATTTTGCGTGAACTGACGTTCGAACGCATGGTAGAGCGCGGTCTTGCGGATTCCCGAGAAGGCCATGTGATATCAAATGAGAAAATGGAGCACCGTATTCGCTCGTGGCAGAAATAAGGTGGACGAATGAAGGTGAAAAAGGAAGGGAAAGATGCTGGATTCCCGATTACAAATGTCGGGAATGACAGATGAATGACAGATTCGGGTGTCGTTGACTATTTTCATGCCAAGAATCCTTTCTCTCTACTTGAGTCCGAGACTTAATGGTCGAAATATGGGGAGAATTTGTTGATGGAAGAGCAACAAAAGCGGATTAAAATTACGATTGGCGGCGTTGCCGTGGAAGTGGAGTTGAAATCTACGCGCACGGCGCAGGACATCTACGACGCCTTGCCGGTTGAAGCCAGGGTGAATCAATGGGGAGAGGAATTTTATTGCCAGCTTCCCGGAGTCAAGGACTACCGTGAAACTGCGACGACGAACGTGAAAGTGGGCGACGTCGCGTTTTGGGGGCTTGGTGGGATGTTGGCGGTTTTTTTTGGACGGACCCCCATGAGTATCGGAGAAGATCCTGTCCCTGCTGATCGGGTGAACGTCGTCGGACGATTGATCGGAGATCCAACGGTGCTTCATGGAGCCGTCGGTGCCACGATGATGAAAGTCGAAAAGGTGACTTCCTAACGGGATGCGAGTGACCGAAGAACGCATTCGATTGTTGGCAACGACTGTCGTGGAGCGCTTGCAGGAGCAAGGGCTTTTGGAGGTTGCCGGATCGAAGGAACGTTTGATCGATGCCGTCCGGAAAGCCATTACCGACGAGCTTTCCGTGGAAGACCGGCTTCATGCCGAAATCCGGGCTCTGTTGAAACAATATGATGCGGAGTTTCAAAGCGGTCGATCGGATTATCAAAAGATGTTCACGATGGTGAAAAACAAGTTGGTCAAAGAGCGAGAGTTGGTCCTGTAAGCAGGGATCAACTATCGTTGATCCCTATTGGTGCTACGTTATCGTATGTGCCCCCTTTTATCCGACGACAAGCAGACGCATCTTTCCCACGTGATTCTTCAGGCTCTCCAAGGGACGTCTGAAGGGACGTTTCGTGGTGTTTCCGCTCAAGCGTTGAAAGAAATCAAACGCATCCTGACGGACTCGATGAAAGCCGAGGAGCACATTCATCAGTTGGTCCGATCCCGCCTGAACTCCTACTCCCGCCGGATTCCCGAAGGTTCCTCGGAATGGGACGTGCTGTACCGGAAGACGTATGAGGAAGAACTTCGCAAGCGTCAGCTTGGCTAGCGGCAGAGAGAACCCTGTTCGGCACTGTTGATGCCTGGCGATGTAAGAAATCCCGGCTGGATCTATCCAAGATCGGCATGCTACATTGTCTCGTTGACAGTGGTTTCGATTCCTCCGGTTCGACGTTTTTTAGGACTTCCCTCGTGAACGGTGTTTTTCCCTTCCAATTCGTCTTGTCGATCTTCGTCGGCATCGGCTTTCTTCTCACTCCCGGTACGGCTGCGGCACAGGATAAAGTAAAGGGGCATCTGATTGTCGAGGACGTGTTGGCTCGACCGGGGACCTCCGTCATGTTGAAGGCCGCGTTGATTGAAAAAGGGTTATTGGGCAACAAGGGTTTGGGAGGAGAAACCATTACCTTTACCGTTCAAGGCCAGCATGCCGGTACGGCGCTCACTGGTGGAGACGGCCGGGTCTTTTTTGAATTCAAGACCCACATGCGGGGTAATCACAAGATTGTGGCAACCGTTGAATCCAGCCCACGTGTCGAATCCGTGGAAGGGACAGGGAATCTGGCGTCCTGGGAACGCCGGCGTCCGATTTTATTGGTGGACTTTTCCACTCTTGTTCAAGGAGATGGTTCGATCCCGTTGCCCACTCTTCCCGTTGTCGGGAGCCTTGGTGCATTGGGAAAGCCTCAGGAGAATGCCGCGCATGCGCTGTCGAAGCTGACCGAATTCTATTACAACGTGATCTATTTGCATGAGCATCAAGGCACGGCTTTGCACGAAACCCGTGAGTGGTTGAGGCAACACGAATTTCCCGTCGGGATTACCAGAATGGTTCCCCAGGACCCCAAGGCCCTGTTGGCGTTTATGGAAAAGTTGAAGGAAGGCGGGTGGGACAACCTGGAAGCGGCTATCGGACGAACGTGGGAGTTTGCACAAACGTTGGTAAAAAACCGGGTCAAGACGGTGATCTTTCCCGATCCCAGGGAAAAGAAGAAATATCCACGACGTGCGAAGATCGTCACCTCATGGAAAGAAGTGCGGAAACAGTTATAACCTCCGACGATTCTCCGGCTGCGCAAACGTCTTATGAAGACCGGTAAAGCTCGCACGATTTTCGTCTGCCAGGAGTGTGGGGGCCAAACGCCACGGTGGGCCGGGCGTTGTCCGGATTGCGGACAGTGGAATTCCCTGAAAGAGGAAAACGCCGTTCGGCCCCGGTCCCATGGCCAGAGGACGGTTGGCGACAAAGAGTCTGCGATGCCGATCAATGAAGTGGCCGTCACCAAGGAGCCCCGCTTTGCGACCGGGCTAACCGAACTTGATCGTGTCCTGGGTGGTGGCGTCGTCCCCGGATCGATCGTCCTGGTCGGCGGCGACCCCGGCATCGGAAAAACCACCTTGCTGCTTCAGGCCTTGCATGGGCTGGAGCAACGAACCCCGCCGGTACTCTACGTCACGGGTGAAGAATCCGCTCAACAAATCAAAATGCGCGGGGATCGCCTGGGCGTCTTGAGTTCCTCATTGTATATTTTAACGGAAACCTCTCTTGAAGGCCTGCTCAAAGTCGCAAACACCCTTTGTCCGACGGCCCTGGTTGTGGATTCCGTTCAGACCGTCTATACCGACCAGATCACGTCCGCTCCCGGAACGATCAGCCAGGTGCAGGAAGTGGCGTGCCAACTTATGTGGTATGCCAAACGAACGGGTGTGCCGGTATTCCTCATCGGGCACGTGACAAAGGAGGGAATGATTGCCGGTCCCAAACTGCTGGAGCATATCGTGGATACCGTCCTGTATTTCGAAGGCGACAAGAGCCACGCCTACCGTATCCTGCGGGCCGTGAAGAATCGGTTTGGGGCGACCAATGAAATCGGCGTGTTTGAAATGAACGATGAAGGGTTGCAGGAGGTGACAAATCCGTCAGAATTGTTTTTGGCGGGACGGCCTGCCAGAAGCACGGGGTCGGTCGTGGTGTCGAGCCTGGAAGGCAGCCGGCCGATTCTGGTCGAACTGCAAGCCCTAGTCACTTCCACGGGGTATGCGATGCCCAAGCGTATGGCGAATGGGATAGAATTGAATCGTGTGGCCCTCTTGCTCGCCGTGGTGGAAAAACGATTGGGGTTACACCTGTCCGGGCATGACGTGTATCTCAACGTGGTGGGGGGGCTTCGACTCGACGAGCCCGCGATTGACGTGGGCATCGTCGCGGCCATCGTCTCCAGTTTCCGTGACCATGCGCTCGACAGGCAGACGTGCTGCATTGGGGAAGTCGGTTTGGGAGGGGAGATTCGGCCCGTCAGTCAAGTCGATTTGCGAATTCGTGAAGCCATGAAACTGGGTTTTCAACGGTGCGTGTTGCCTCAGGGGAATATCACCAAGCATTTGAGTAATCCGGGGATCGAACTCTATGGGGTTCAGGAAGTCGGCGAAGTGTTCGATCACGTGGTGACGTCGGCTTCGTAGCATCCATCGGTTGGAGGGACACGTACGTGTCGTATTACAGGCACCCTTTTGTCTTGTGGGTAGCCGGCGGGATGTTGGTCCTCAGTCTTGGCGCGTGCGCCGGTCGTGCTCCTTCACCGCCGGTCTCACCACCGGTCGCGCCGGGTCCCTCGCTGACTCCCCAGGAAGTGCTTGCAACCATTCGCGCACGTGAAGCGAACGTGACAACTTTGAAGGGATTATTTCAGGCCGACGTTCAAGGGTCGTTTGCCCCTTTTTCGTACAGCATTCACGGGACACTGCTTTACCAACGACCGCAAGCGGTCCGCATTAAAGGGTTTACACGATTTGGTGGAACGCTCTTCGATTTCTTGCTGCATGGACGATCCTATTCCCTGAGCACACCCGATCGTTTGTATCCCGTGGTTGGACGAGTGCCGGATTTTAGTCGGCTTGGAGATCTGAGTATTCCGGTTCAATTGAGTTTACGTGCCATAGACGTTCTCCTTGGCAAACTCCGATGGACCGCAGAGCAGTTTCGCGAAGTTCGGGCTGCGAAAACAGCCTATCGATATACCATATCCTTGTCTTCCGGAGATGCCCGGAACGCCTCCTTCTTGCAACATATATGGGTGGATCGGTCGTCGGCTCTGATTCAAGCCGTTGAATATCTCACGTCGAAGGGGAAAAGGTTGATCACTCTCACGGCCGGGGATTTTCGCAACGTGGGGTCGAAGGAGCAACCGGTGGTGCTTCCTTTTTTGGTTAAAGTGAAAGAACACGCGACGTCAGGATCAGTCACATTGGAGTTTTCAGAGCTTTCGCCAAATGTGCCGGTGCCCGAAAAGGAATTCGAATTCCAGTGACCCGATTCCCCTCCTTTGCTTGTCCTGAGCGTAGCGAAGGATCAGGAGGGGCCAGGGGAGGTAGAGACCGTCGTGAATATTTGGAACGCCAATGAAACTGCTCGCCGTTGAAACCGCCACACGATATCAAAGTGTGGCTCTCATGGATGGGAAGATTCTGTTGGCTGAAAAGAGTCAGGACAACTGTTCCTCACACGCCGGATCCCTCATCCCTGCCATTCAAGACCTTCTGGCCTCGCTGCCATGCCCGTTTTCGGCCATTGAGGGACTTACCGTGTCCTCAGGTCCCGGATCGTTTACGGGTTTGCGCGTAGGCCTTTCGACTATGGTAGGATTCCGAACCGTCACGGGGTTGCCCCTTGTCACCGTGCCGACGTTGGAAGCGATGGCTTGGAGTCACCGAAGCTCCGTGTACCCCGTCTGTCCCATGCTGGTTGCGCGAACCAATGAAGTCTATTGGGCACAGTTTCAATGGAAAGACGGGCACGTGGTTCGGTTATTGGAAGATCGGGTCGGAACGATTCGGGACATGATGGATTCGATTCGTCAGCCCACGGTCTTCTTTGGAGAAGGGTGGTTGCGTCATCAGCGCGTGATCATGGAAGCGTTGGGAGATGTGCCCATCTGCGGTGTGTCGGAGTCGATGAACCCGTCTGCCTACCACGTTGGGCTGGCGAGTTTGGACGCTTTTCAAACCGGACAGGTTGCCGGCTCTCATCTCTCGCCGCATTACGTTCAACGTTCGGAAGCGGAAGTCCAATGGGATCTCAAAAGACGGCGCACGTCGCCCTGAGTATCGCACGATGGTGACCCGAATTGCATCCCGTCTCGATGTTCACGTTCACCCGTTTCACTCCCGGGATTTGGATGACGTCCTCGCCATTGAGCAGGAATCGTTCTCGGAACCTTGGACACGGGGGATGTTTGAAGCGGAGTTGCTGGGGAATCCCTTCGCCCGGTTCCTCGGAGCCTTTTGTCACGGCGAGATGCCTCCCGCGAAGCGGCTCCTGGGGTATATCTGTTACTGGGTGGTCTTTGACGAGTTACGCCTGATGAACCTGGCAGTGCGACCGGATCACCGGCGCCAGGGAATTGCGAGCCATCTGGTCCGGCATGCCGTAGAGGAGGGGATTGCTCACGGAACGACACGGGCCCTCCTGGAAGTCCGGGCCGGCAATCGCTTGGCGCAGAAGCTGTATCAGACGTTGGGCTTTCAGCAATACGGTCGACGCCGGGCCTACTATACGAACCCGAATGAGGATGCTATTCTTATGCAATTGCAATTGGCGGAAAATCTTCAACCGTAATATTCATTTCTTGACAAAGGAGGGGCCTCATGCCGACTGATGACCAAATCGCCGAACACCTCCGTACGACCAATGCCGACTTTCGTGAACTCCAAGAAAGGCATCATCAATTGGACGAGCAACTCCAGGAATTACTGAAAAATCACATTTTAACTCCTGAAGAAGAAGTGCTCAAAAAACAGATTCAGAAAGAAAAATTGGATAAGAAGGACCGAATGGCAATGTTCATCCGCGAATACCGGAATGAGCAACAAAAAACCGCAGCCTCGTAACTCGTGACTTCGGGGTAACGTTCCGCAACAGACAATGGCCACACTCGTCCATCCTTTCGCTCGCCATATCCGTGACGTGAAACGCCGGCTCATTATCGTCGGGGCGACGATGATGGTAGCGTTTATCGTGATGTTTTCGATTTCTGCCGATTTGATTGAATGGTTCAAGCGACCCTTTGCGGATGATCTGTTGTTTTATGGGCCGGCTGAAGCCCTGTTTGCGTCGATCAAGATCTCGTTTCTCGCCGCGGTCGTGGCCAGCCTGCCCGTCATCCTTTATCAATTTTGGAAATTCGTTCAGCCGGCCTTGTTACCGGGAGAACAAGGCTGGGGCATTCCCCTGTTCTTGCTCGCGACCGGCTTTTTCGTGCTGGGCTTGGCCTTTTGCAATTTGGTGATTCTCCCGTTGGTGATTGATTTTTTCGTGTCATTCGGGCTGGAGCGAGAACTCAAACCCGAATTGGCCGTCGGCACCTACGTGGATTTCAACGTGAAGTTTTTGGTGGCGTTCGGGTTTGCGTTTGAAATTCCGTTGGTGCTGTCTCTCCTGGCGCGGACGGGATTGGTGTCTCACACGCACCTGGCGCAATACCGCCGGCACGCGGCCATGTTGGCGCTGATCCTGTCGGCGGTCATCACGCCCGATGCGACCCTTTTTACGATGCTCCTCATGGCCATTCCCCTGATCGTGTTATATGAAATCGGCGTGTGGGGCGCCAAAATTTTTGGCCGGACTCCTCCTGAACCTTCCGAGGAAAAAGAAGAGAACGATGATCAGGAAGAAGAGACGTCCTTGCCAAGCGGAACGGCGGGTGATCGTGTGTCCTGAGCACACGCACCGGTTGCTTGTCGGGCAGGTCGCCTCGTGACGCCGCATGGTTCATTCCGCATAGTCTCTCTGCTTGTCCTCGCCATTTCGTGGGGAGGAATTCCCTGTTTCGCTGAAGACAAGGTGCATCCCAATCCATTGGAACGCGACGGTGGCGTTCCGCCGAGTATCCAAGCCTTGGCGACGACGGGCGGAGGAGTGCTCTATGCCGGTTCGTTCGGTTTCGGGGTGTTTTTCAGTGACGATTACGGCGGGACGTGGGAAGCGATCAACAATGGTTTGGGGAATCGTTTTATTCTGTGTTTGAGTGCGGATGAGAACGGGACGGTATACGCCGGAACTGTACGCGGCGGCGTCTTTCGGACAACGGGAGATGGAAAAACCTGGGAATCGATCAAAGCCGGCTTGCGACTCGTGGAGGTCAAATCCCTCCTGGCTCACCACGGGACGATTTATGCGGGTACGGGGAAGGGCGTTTACCAGTGGGGTGAAGCCGCTCAACAATGGTCGGCTGTGGTACCCGGTCTCGAGCAAACGCTCATTGCAAGCCTGGCGATGACGAACACGTCTCAATTATTCGCCGGCACCGCCGGCAAAGGACTGTATCAGATCGACGCAACCAAACACGGCACGGTCCGATGGCAAAGAGTGGGTGATCCCCTGGTGGATCCCAAGGAACATCTGACCCATACGTTCATTCGCGTGACGACGGTGAGCCCTCAACAACATCTGTACGTGGGCACACAGGATGGAGGCATTTATCGAAGCAAGGATTCAGGGAAGACGTGGCAGTCGATCGGTCGTTCGTTGCCGAATGACTCGATTCGTGGGATCGTTGCCACGAGGGCGGCGTTATACGTCGCCACTGGTCGAGGGATCTTCAAGAATAATTTTCAGAATTCCGAATGGGTGCCGGTGAATAACGGGTTAACCGAATTGTCGATTCAGGTCTTGATGGCCTCTTCGGAGAGTGAATTTTACGCCGGGACCAACGCGGGCGCCTTTCGCAGTCAAGACGCCGGCAACCATTGGGTCAATATCAGCGAAGAGCTGGGCATTCACTACGCGATGCCCCGGCCTTACTTTTGAAAGGAGAACGTATGTCCGAGATGATCGAGGTCACCACAAACACCCGTGCGACCATTGCCGTGTCTTCTCAAGGGGAGTCCTGGGGAGACATTGTCCTGAAATTTTATCCGGACGTGGCGCCGGATCACGCCAAGAATTTTTGTAAACTCGCGGCGCAGAATTTTTACGATGGGACCACGTTTCATCGAGTCATACCCGGGTTCATGGTCCAAGGCGGCGACCCGAACAGCAAGAACCACGATCGCTCCAATCATGGGATGGGTGGGCCCGGGTATCACATCAAGGCTGAGTTTAACTCCAAGCAACACAAGCGGGGCGTGCTCTCGATGGCCCGGGCCCAGGACCCGGATAGCGCAGGATCACAGTTTTTTATCTGTGTGGCCGATTCACCGTTTCTCGATGGCCAATACACGGCATTCGGAGAAGTCGTCAGCGGCCTGGACCTTGTTGATCGCGTCGTCGCCGCCAAGCGCGACGGCCGTGACAATCCGCTCGAACGCATCGAAATGACCGTGACGGTTGCGTCCTAAAAGAGGCCCCAGACGCTTCGGAGTTCTTTTTGGGGGTATGCCGAGTGGCCACTTCCGAAGTGGTCATTCTGAGCGAAGCGCCTGTCCTGAGTCTATCGAAGGAAAGAATCTGCTTTTTCCTTGTCTGTCATCCCCGACCTGATCGGGGATCCAGCGTCTTTGACGTTTCCTGTCATCCTCGACGTTCTTAATCGAGGATCCAGTGTCTTTATCTTTGTTTTTTACTTTCGTTGTAGCCGCGCGATCTCATCGCGCTCTTCTTACCCTCTCCCCAAGGCGGGAGAGGGCTGGGGTGAGGGAGGATGAAAGAGCAGGGGCAAAGAATTGATAGGCTAGGGAAGCCGGGAACGCAACGTCACAAAAAAATGGAGCTGGCGAGAGGAATCGAACCTCCAACCAGCGGTTTACAAAACCGCTGCTCTGCCATTGAGCTACGCCAGCTTCATGCCTATTGTTGCCTACTGAGATGACTTTGACAAGAGTTGGTCATGCGAGAGCTTTAGGCTTCTTCTTGAGTGAGCCTTCCACCGCCCGGCGAATGAATTTCTGATACGAAATGCCTTCCTGCTCCGCTCGTTTGCGGACGGCGTTCAACAGCGGTTCGGAAAATCGTAGATTGACTTGTTTCGTTTTCGGTAACAACTCAAACGTGACGGGTGTAAAGTTTTTCAGGTTCAGGTAGTCCGTCAGATCCCGGTCCAGAAACTGTTCGGCTTCCTGATCGGTCTTAAATCTCGGCACTTTCTTCTTCATACTTCCTGGACTCCTTCTCATGCATATAGCGGGCGCTGATCGGACGAATTCGTATGGTCTCGTCAACTCTCCTGATTGTGAAGACCACCATCATCGATTTGCCTTTTCGTGCCCGACCAACAGCCAGATAACGTTCTTCCTATTGCGGGTGTAGCAGAGCAGGCGTAACCAACAAGTCGTCTTGCTGAAAAAGCTGTTCGACTTGTTTCCGGTTGAGCCCGTGTTTTTGGCAATGCCTCAGATTCCCGTCATCCCACTCAAAGCCGGAAAACTGCAATTTCATTGTGGTTAAATAATATACGTATGTATATACAAATGAAAATATTTTGTATCAGAGACTTCGGCAGCGCCTCTTCTAAGTCATCTCAAGGAGTACCTTCAACACGCCTTTGGTTGCCGCGTGGGCAAAGGCTTCCGTCCCCTGTTCAATTGGAAAACGTTTGTGGATGAGCGATTGCACGTCAATGGCGTTTTCCCGCAGTAACGCGATCGCTGCCGGGAATGGACCGCACCGTGAGCCCACCACGGTTATTTCATGAACCACGAGCGCGGTCATGTCCACGGCGGTCTGCCCATGGTAGGTTGATTTGAGCACGATGGTTCCCCGTGGACGAACGCATTCGCGGGCCAGTGCGAATCCATCGGCGGTACCGGTTGCTTCGACGACGATATCGAATCCCGGAGAAAGCGATGCAGGGTCCCGACTCGTGTGAATGCCGCGAGCAACAAGGATCTGCAATTTGTCGGGATGACGTCCCAGGACCGTCAAGCTGCATCGGGTGCGATGCAGGACTTGAGCGCATAACAGCCCCAGTTTTCCATCCCCGATGACCAGGACTCGGTCCGTTGGGTCGATAGGGACCTGTTCGAGAATTTGACAGGCCGCGGCAAGAGGCTCCGTAAAGACGGCTTGATCGTTGGTGATTTCGTCGGGAAGAGGATAGAGATTTTCTCCAGGCAAGGAGAGAAAATCGGCAAAGGCTCCGTCCCGGTGGTCGATACCCAAGGTCGTTCGACGCGGGCAATGGGTCGGTCGTCCGGCTTGACAGACCGGACAGACCCGGCAGGCCACGTTGATTTCACCGACGACCCGCTTTCCGACGAGGTCAGGATGGTGCGGGGCTTCTTGGACGATTCCGACGAATTCATGGCCAGGCACTCCTTGAAAGCCCATGTAGCCTTGCACCAATTGCAGGTCCGTGTCGCAGATCCCCGCCTGGATGACCCGGACGATGGCTTCTCCGTCGACCGGCGCCGTGGTGGGGTATTGCTCGCAATATTCCAAACCTGAACGTAAGGTCAGCGCGCGCATAGGGTCAAAAGTTTATGTGTTGTTCGCTCATTCGCTGACAAATTCCCCCTCGCCCCAGCCCTCTCCCACTAATGGGGGAGAGGGTGCTCCGTTCCACAACAAGATTCGATTCCGTTTTCCCGCCCACTTTCAAGGCGTTCTCGATTTGCCTTTGAACAGCCGAAAGGGATTAGTGTAAAATCGGTTAATTAGGCGTAATGGTCTTTCCGTGAAACGGCGAAGGGTTCCCGAGGCGGTCTGTCCCCTGCGTTGGTGCTGACTTGAGCCATTAACTTTAAAGGATACACTTTATGATTATGGAAATTTTACAGGGATGTCGCAAGGAGAAATTTTCATTTGGTCTTATCGTGCTTGCCTTTGTGGGGACCCTGGCCGTTTTTTCGCCCCAGCCGGCGTCGGCAACGGTACCAGAGGCCTTTAGCAGAGGATTCTCCGACATCGTTGCGACAGTGCAACCCGCCGTGGTGAACGTCGCGGTCATAGAACCAGCCAGCTCCCGGGGCCTCAGACGGTTACCCCCGGGCCCCTTTGGTGGTCCGCCAGGGCCTCCCGGAAGACCGCCGTTCGGACCGCCCAGCATGAGTGCCGGTTCCGGAGTCGTCATCAGTCCGGAAGGGTACATCGTGACCAACAACCACGTCGTGGAAGATTCCACGAACATTACGGTGACGACCTTTGATGGAAAGGAATATGCCGCGAAAGTCGTGGGGACTGATCCGAAAACGGACTTGGCCGTGATCAAGATCGAAGGAGAAAATCTCCCGTTCATTCCATGGAGTGCGCACGAGACGATCAGGGTGGGTGATCTGGTCCTGGCCGTGGGGAGCCCCTTTGGCCTGAAATCATCCGTGACGATGGGGATTATCAGCGCGATGGGTCGTGGAAACGTCGGAATCACGGAATACGAAGATTTCATCCAGACCGATGCGCCGATCAATCCCGGCAATTCCGGCGGGCCCCTCGTGAACATGGCCGGTGAAATTGTCGGCATCAACACCGCCATTTTCTCACGCACCGGCGGCTCGGAGGGGATTGGGTTTGCCATTCCCGTTGACATTGTCAGGGATATTACGAGCAGCCTGATCAAGAGTGGACGAGTCGTACGAGGATGGATGGGGATTGCGATTCAAGAATTGAACCCGGCCCTGGCGCAATCGTTTCAATTACCGGAATCGCATCAGGGCGGGGTGCTGATCAGTGAAGTAAATGAAAAAGGCCCGTCCGCGGGCGGAATATTGCAACGAGGCGACGTGCTGCTCGAATATCGCGGCCAAAAGATTCGAGACGTCAATCATCTCCGAAATATCGTGGCGCGGACACCGGTCGACTCCGAGGTTGAGATCACCGTGTTACGCAACGGCGAAAGAACGACGCTGACCATGAAGGTGGGAGAACGGCCGACGAATGAAGTGCTCGCCAGTGGAGGAAGCTCCTCTCCTCCCGCGGCATTGGAAAAGCTCGACAATGTTCTTGCCGGCTTGGACGTTGGACCGTTGACTGAGGAACGAAGGAAGCAACTGAGCCTCCCTGAAGAGGTTGCCGGCGTGGTGGTCAATGAGGTGGAGCCCGGGAGTGCGGCGGAAGCGGCGGGTTTGCAACAAGGGGATATCATTCAGGAAGTGAATCGGGAAGTCGTGAAAAGTCTGGCCGATTACCAACGGGTGGCCCCCATGATTGAAAAAGAAGAGTTGGTCGTTCTCTTTTTAAGCCGGAGAGGAAATAATCTCTTTGTGGCGGTCAATCCCCAATAACGTGCGTGTCATACCGGGTCGCGGCCTGGGCCACGGCCATTGTTGACGGTTCTCCGGAACGGAAGCAAAGAGTCGTACTGAGACATGGCGGAACAATCGAAAATTACAAAGTGGCTGCAGGACAAGGTCTTTAATCCTCTCGAGGATAAAAAGATGCCGGTTATGCAGCACTTGTTTGAATTTCAGGCAAAGCTGACGAAAGTGGTGGTCGTCGTGGCCTTGTTTTTCATCGGGACGTTTTTCTACGCCGATACCCTGGTGCAGTGGTTGCGGATTCCACTGCAGAACATGTTCGTTCCCGGAAGCCTGGAATGGGTTCCGACCGACTTGCCGAAGATTCCCTTTATCTTTTTGTCTCCGGCCGAAGCTTTATGGCAAAACCTCAAAGTGGCGGCTCTCTTTGCCCTAGTGCTCGCAACGCCCTATATCCTGTGGGAAATATGGTCCTTCGTGGTTCCCGGCTTGCATGCACAGGAACGCCGGTTCGTGGCGCCGTTTGTCATGACGAGTGCCGTGGCTTTTTATTTGGGATTGGGATTCTGCTTCTTTTTCGTGTTGCCGTTTGCCCTGAACTTTTTGATTTCCTACGGCGTCCAGGCAGGGTTCATTCCGCAATTGTCGATTGCCAGTTACGTGGGATTCGCGCTGTGGTTACTGGTGGTCTTCGGCCTGATTTTTGAAGTGCCTCTGGCGCTGACACTCATGGCCAAATTGGGGTGGGTCGATGCGCCATTTCTGAAAAAGTACCGAAAATGGGCGTTTTTGGGGTCGTTTCTTTTTGCCGCACTGCTCACGCCGACGCCGGATCCCTTTAATCAATGTATCATGGCGTTGCCGATGTACTTTTTCTATGAAGTCGGCATTATCAGTGCCGGGTTTTTTAAGAAAAAAGCAACGGACGAGGCCAGTGAAGCGGAAGAGAAGGTTGACGCGGGTCCCTCGTCAAAGGAATCCGGCGTGCTGCAACCCAAAACGGCTGGTCCCGATGACGAGTACGTGGGTGTACCCTGACGTCTTTACGTTTTCATATGATTGGCGTTGCGGTATTGGTCATCAACAGTAAAATCTGTTCCGGAGAAGCGGAAGATCGTGGAAAAGAAAGCCTTTGCCGATATTTGCAGGACAATGACCTTCATCTTGTCGGGTATGAAGTCGTGCCGGATGATCGCGAGACCATTCGCAAGCATTTGGTGAGCCTTTGTGAGAAACAAGATCTTCAAGTGATTTTCACCATAGGAGGAACCGGGGTTCGGCCCACGGATTGGGCTCCTGAAGCGACACGGGATATTATCGAAAAAGAAATACCCGGCATTGGGGAAGCCATGAGGGCGGAAAGTCTGAAAAAAATGAAGACGGCTATGCTGTCTCGAGGAATAGCCGGGATTCGCGGTAAGACCATGGTGGTCAATCTTCCGGGCAGTCCCAAGGGGGCGATCGATAATTTAGCGACGTTCCTTCCGATCCTCGATCACACCGTTGGAAAAATATCGGGTTTGCCCTCAGGAAAAAAGTGAGAAAGATCAACAGAGAATAACAGTTTGTCATCCTGAACGCCGTGAAGGATCTCGTTTTTGAAATCTTCGGTTATAGAGTGAGAGATTCTTCGCGACGCTCAGAATGACAACGGAGTTCATCGCAATATGAGACTTGGAGGCGTTCATGAGTCCTGAATTGAAAATGTTTCAACCTGCGACAACAGAAGGCGATGCCTGTACGTATATGTGGGCCTGCGCGATTTGTGACGAGAACGAAACGTGCCAAAAAGACAAGGAAGGTCATAGCCGGTGGCTGGTGGCCAAACGTATGGAGCGGATCGACTACAAGATCCTCGTCATGAGTAACAAAGGTGGAGTCGGCAAGAGCACCCTCTCCACGAATCTGGCCGTCAGCCTGGCATTGAAAGGCTATGAGGTGGGTATCTGCGACATGGATATTCACGGCCCCAATATTCCCAAGATGGTCGGAGCCGAAGGCCAACGCCTCAAGATCAGCACGGGTGGCGGGATCATTCCCCATCAGGCCTACAACATGAAGATCGCCTCGATGTCGTTTCTGCTCCAAAACTCCGATGATCCCATTATCTGGCGCGATGCCTATAAATTCGAATTCATCAATCAATTACTCGGCGGCGTCGAGTGGCAGGATTTGAATTTTCTTATCGTGGATTTGCCGCCCGGAACGGGAAATGAGTCGGTCACGACGATCGACCTGATCGGGGAGGTGACCGGATGTGTCATCGTTTCGACCCCGCAAGAGGTGGCCTTGCTCGATGCCCGAAAGTCCGTCACCTTCGCAAGGGATAGCGAATTGCCGATTATCGGTATCGTGGAGAATATGAGCGGTCTCGATTGTCCGCATTGTCACCAGCATATCGAAGTCTTTCGACTGGGTGGGGGAGAAGCGTCCGCCCACGATATGGGCGTTCCCTTTTTAGGAAGGATTCCGCTGGATCCCGAGGTGGTGAAGCAGAGCGACTTCGGTGAACCTTATGCCTTGTTCCATTCGGATTTGCCGACGGCCGACGCGTATCACGGCATAGCCAATAAAGTTGATGAGTTTTGCAAGAAAAAAGGGTCACTGGTGCAGATTGCGACCAAGAGCCCATTCAAGAAAAAGTAGAGACGCATGGACGGGTTAACCTCTCTCACACAAGCTCAAGAGATCGTGCTGGACGCCGCCACCCCGTTGGGGTGCGAGAAAGTCGGATTGCTGGACGCGTTGGGACGGGTGTTGGGGGAAGATATCGTCGCGCCACGAGATAATCCCCCGTGGAACAATTCGGCCATGGACGGGTTTGCCGTCCGGTGGGAAGACATCAAGAAAGAGCATGAAATTACCAAGCCGGCGGAATTGACGATCGTCGAAGACGTGCAGGCCGGGCAGGTTGCCACGAAATCCGTGGGGCCCGGTGAAGCCATTCGCATCATGACCGGCGCCCCGGTTCCGGAGGGAGCCGATACTGTGGTACGGGTTGAATTCACGGAACCGTCCGCAACCCACGTCCGGATTTTCCAACCGGAACCCCAGGGTGCCAATATTCGTCCAAAGGGCGAAGACGTCAAGGAAGGCGAATGCATCATTCCCAAAGGCACCCAACTGCGTCCGGCGGAAATCGGCATGCTCGCGATTTTGGCGAAATCGTTTGTGCTGGTGCATCAACGTCCCCGGGTCGCCATCCTTTCCACGGGTGATGAACTCGCCGATCTCGATGAGAAATTCGACGAGAATAAAATCGTCAACTCGAACAGCTATGGGATTGCGGCGGCGGTTCAAGAGGCGGGTGGAATCCCGCTCTTGTTGGGCATTGCCAGGGATACGCCCGAATCCCTCAAGGAAAAGATCTCGCAGGGATTGGGCTGTGATATTGTGGTTCTCTCGGGCGGCGTGTCCATGGGCGACTACGACTTCACCAAAGTCGTGTTCGCGGAACTTGGAGCCGACATGCATTTCTGGAAACTGGCGATTCGCCCGGGACAACCCCTGGCCTTCGGCAAGATCCAGGGCAAATTGGCTTTCGGGCTACCCGGGAATCCCGTGTCGTCCATGGTCACGTTTGAACAGTTGGTTCGGTCGGCGGTCATGAAGATGGGAGGCTGCCGGCACCTGGTGCGTCCGGTGGTCGAGGCCGAGTTTCAGGAAAAGTTTTCCAAACATCCTGATCGCCGGCATTTCCTTCGAGGGATCCTGGAACAGGAAAACGGAAAACTCACCGTTCGGACGACAGGGCCGCAAGGTTCAGGGATTTTGACCTCCATGGTCAAGGCCAACGGGTTGATCGATATTCCCGAAGACGTGGAAAAAATCAATCCCGGCGATACCGTTCGCGTACAAGTACTCAGCAAGGATTTTTGACCCATGGCACCACCTATCCTATCCTTTGTCGGTCGGTCGAACAGCGGGAAAACCACGTTGATTGAACGGGTCATTCCCGAACTCACTCGTGCAGGGTATCGGGTGGTAACCGTGAAGCATGCGGGACACGGGTTTGAGTTGGACACGGAGGGAAAGGACAGCTGGCGGCATAAACAAGCCGGGGCGCATGCGGTCATCGTGATTTCCAAGGGAAGCCTTGCCATGTTTGCCGACGTCTCCGAAGAAATGAAAGTCGAAGAGGTGCGAGACCGGTTTTTGGACAGCCGCACGGATTTAATCATTGCGGAAGGATGGAAAAGCGAAGGTTATCCAAAAATTGCCGTGGTTCGTGAACAACTGGAAGAAGTCAACGTCGCCATTGACGGGTTGTTGGCCATCGTCTCGATGAAACCCATAGAATCATCCGTTCCGTGCATTGATCGCGACGATATCGCGGCGCTGGCCAAGCTGATTATTCAGCACTACCCCAAGCCCCCCTCCACTTGACATGAACCGCAGGACCGTCACCGTCCTCCTGGTCGCTGTCGTGGTCCTCGTTGTAGCCGGGACGGCAGCCATTCCAGTCACCAACCATCCCGAGTTTTGCGCGTCCTGTCATACCATTCGTCCCTCGGTGGACAGTTGGAAAACGTCGTCCCACAAAGACGTCGCCTGCGTGGAGTGTCACGTTCGCCCCGGCCTGCAAGGGTTTATCGAAGATAAAGTGTATGCCGGGCTGAAAGACGTGGCGATCACGTGGTTCGGAACGCCGACCGAGCCCCATGACTTGCAAGCGCAGGTGGATTCAAACCTCTGTTTGAGTTGCCATCGTGCGATACTCAGGGTGTCGGAAGTTTCCACGAGAGATTTGCCGAAGCCCGTCAAGGATATCGGATTGATCATGAGTCACCGGAAACACATGGAAGCCTTCCAGGAACGCGGAGAAGGGGAGGGCTGCACCACCTGCCACGCGCGCGTGGTTCACGGCAAACCCGTCAAAGGTTATCCCATCGTGATACCACGGGGGCACGTCAAGTTGGACATGCAGCCGTACCATCCCGACCATCCGGAAGGTTCGGCGTTATGGAAATCGTCACTGGCTGATTGTGTGCGATGCCACGACAACGAAACCGCCTATGAAGGCAAGGTGCTCAGCAAAGATTGTGAAGTCTGTCATCTCCCGGACAAAATTGGAGCTTTTTTATTTTAACCCTACGTCAATAAACGTCACCGATGTCGTCACCAATCCTTCGCGTTCAAAACCTGACCAAACGATTCGGCGATTTCACCGCGGTGGATCACGTGTCGTTCGAGATCCAACCCGGAGAAACCATTGGCCTGCTCGGACCCAACGGCGCGGGGAAAACCACGACTTTTCAAATGCTTCTGGGGGTGATTACCCCCACACACGGGACGATCGAGATGTTTGGACTCGATCTTCTGCGCCATCGGGAAACGATTCTCCGGCAGGTCAATTTTTCATCCACCTATATCTCGATGCCGTTTGCCCTGACCGCGGAAGAAAATCTCCGGGTGACGGGTAGGCTATATGGTGTATCGGATATCGACAGGCGAATCGATGACGTGATCAAAAAACTCGAGATGGAAGACATGCGCCATAAAGTGACCCGCAAATTGTCGTCAGGACAAATGACGCGGCTGACGTTGGCGAAGGCGGTCCTGACCGAACCGAAAATTCTGTTTCTCGATGAACCCACGGCCAGTCTGGACCCGGATATCGCCCACAAGGTGAAAGGGTTTTTAAAAGAATATCGTGAGACGTCCGGCCTCAGCATGTTGTACACCTCGCACAACATGCGGGAGATCGAGGAAATGTCCGACCGGATCGTGTTTCTGCAACGAGGGAAAATCATCGCCGAGGGAACCGCCGAAGAAGTCATTGCCCAATACGGCGAAGACGACCTTGAACGGGTCTTCCTCAAAATCGCCCGTGAAAGTTGATGTCGGCATTAGGACAGAAAATCTGAAGATTCGTTATCCTTGGGTAGATAGGCAAGCAATCTGGAAATCCCTTAGGCAGGCTGGCGCCTGCACCTTGACGAATAAAAATGGGACGTCTGAGAGCCATATTCGTATCAAGGCCCTCCTTCTGTCATCCCCGACATTCTTAATCGGGGATCCAGGGTTTTATTTGTTCCAGGTGGGTTCACACGAATGGAGAGGCAGAAGAGAAAGACCCTGGATTCCCGCGTGCGCGGGAATGACAGATTTGGGCTATTTTCATGCCCATTTGTTTGTGTGCATTCCATCTTTTGTGCGGTGGGGAATCAGATAGTACTCCAACATGACGAGATACGCAGCCATGGCAAGAAAAAGCAGCCAAATACCTCAGTCTGAGCATAATGATACCCGGAGGCAGCGCACCCATAGCTGGCTAGAGCTAAGCAAAAGATCTAAGTCCAATGACGAAAAGTTCATCTTCCTCTGGATTGCGTTCAACGCGGCCTATGGAACCGAACTTTCGGACATGAACAACGATGTCAAAGTCTATGAACAGGACAGGTTCACGGATTTTGTGAGCAAGATTGTAGAACGGGATCGTGAGGGAGTCATTGAAACGATTCTCCAGAAAAAATTCTCTGGCCCTGTTGAAGGTCTACTGAAGAACAAGTATGTATTCGGCCAGTTCTGGAAGTGGGTTAAAGACAGACCGGAAGGCGAAAATTGGGAGTCTGAATTTGAAAAGCGCAATGAACGGGTGTTCAAAGCCCGAAGAAATGGCAATATTCCCAATGTTCTCGAAGAGGTCTTGAAGCGACTCTATGTGTTGCGCAATCAGATTGTCCATGGTGGTACTACTTTTTTGCTGAAGGCTTGGGACGAAGCCAAGTGAAGGACGGTTACCGCATCATGGAAGCCCTTATGCCACCGATTTTGAAGATCATGGAGGAAGATATTTGCAAAACTCCCGATTCCCGTGTTTGGGGAATACTCGACTACCCGCGAGTAGGCGATGACGATCAGCCGGATAGGATGCCCAGTCCATGAACCTCGGCCGTATTTCCGCACTAATATCCAGGCATCTGTTTCTGTATCGCCGGAGTTTCCCGCGGTTGTTGGAGATTTTCTACTGGCCCTTGTTGGACCTGGTGGTGTGGGGATTCATTACGATGTATCTGGCCGAAGAAGGGAAAGAACTGCACGGGGCCGTGGTCTTTTTTCTTGGGGCGCTCATTTTCTGGGACATTCTTTTTCGAGCGCAACAGGGGATCACCATCTCCTTTCTCGAAGAAATCTGGTCGAGAAATCTCATGAATCTGTTCGCGAGCCCGCTCACCGCCGGAGAATTTCTGGCGGCGATGATGGCCATGAGTATCTTCAAGGTGGCTGCCGTTTCCATCATTATGGCGTTCGCCGCCCTGTTTTTTTATTCCTACAACGTCTTCATCATGGGGCTGACCCTGATCCCGTTCATCCTGAACCTGATTGCCTCCGGCTGGCTCATCGGGATCCTGACCACGTCGGTGATCATGCGATTCGGCCAGCAGGCCGAAGTCCTCGCCTGGGGGTTGGTCTTTCTGTTCCAACCGATCTCCTGCGTGTTCTATCCGCTGTCCGTGCTGCCGAGTTGGCTGCAACCCTTTGCCCTGGCCAATCCGGCCGCGCACGTGTTCGAGGGCATGCGGGAGGTCTTACTGAATCAGGTCGTGCCGTGGTCACATCTGTGGTGGGCGATGGGCCTGAACGGCTTGTATTTGCTGCTCATGATCGCGGTCTATCAATACACGTTTTCCGTGTGCAAGGATCGTGGCATGCTGGTCCGGGTCGGGGAATAGAGCCTCTCTCGCCGTAGGGCACGGCCTCTGCGCCATCCCGAATGAATCCTGCTCCACAAACATCTCTCCTTCTGTCATTCTCGACGCTTGTCCTCGACCCGATCGGGGCTCCAGCCTATTTACGAGAATCCAGAGTCTTTGTCCGTTGCAGTTGTAGCTGCGTGGTCTCATCACACTTTTCTTCCTCTCCCGCCCTCCGGGGAGAAAGGGGAAATCCTGGATCCCCGATCAGGTCGGGGATGACAGAAAGAGAGGGGTTGCGTCACCCGGGTCATGGCCTGAGATTGTTATGGACTCTCTTCTTTTCCAAACCGTCCGGCCATGATGATTTCATCCAATGGGCGCCTGTCGTTCGGACGCTCCATCTCTTGAAGCTGAGGGGGTAAGGACTCCTTGGGTGCGCGTTTCCCAATGGCGATCATAGCCAGTACGTCGTAGTCTTCGGGCACGTGCAGTTCCCTTCTGGCCTTCTCGTAATCGAATCCCTGCATGCCGTGTACGACCAGCCCCCGGCGTGTGCCTTCCAACGCCAAATTTTCCCATGCCGCACCTGCATCGAAGGCATACGTGGCGGCGGGTTTGTCATTACGTTCAAAAAGCTTTCTGGACGTGACGACGACCAAGGCAGCAGCCTGCTGCGTCCAAGCTTTATTCCCTTCTGCCAGTAGGTCCACAAACGTGTCCCAGAACGCAGTTTGTCGCTTCGCATAGACAAATCGCCACAGTTGCGCATTATACGAAGACGGAGCCCAGCGGGCCGCTTCAAACAGCGGCATGAGTTCATCGTCGGATAATTCCTCGCCGGTCATTGAGCGGGGAGACCATCGATTGACGATAAGGGGATGAATGTCATAGTTCGTTTTTCGCTGCTCTCGCACTTCTTCCGTCAGTGAATCGTTCATGTCATGCTCCTTGTTTGTTGTGTTCGTTGCCTGTGTCTAATGTGTATCGGTTTCTACCCCACCCCCGCTTTCGCGGGGGCATGCCTAGCTCAACCTCCCCTTACAAAGGGGAGGGAACGATAGGCATTCCAATCCGATTCTCCTCCTTTGTAAGGAGGGGGTAGGGGAGGTAGAGGGTATTAACCGGATTCTTTTAGTCGATCCAAACGCGCCTGGTCCACGAAGACCCACAAGCTCTTTTCCTGGGTCACCGTGACAGCCCCGGGATTCGCGCCCTTGGGTTTCCTGACGTTTTTTCTCAAGGTATAGATGACTTCGCCTTTTCCGTTT